>NZ_AHMN02000001.1 GCF_000243695.2 Leptospira kirschneri serovar Cynopteri str. 3522 CT
CCGAGTTAAACTCTCTCAACTGGATGGGAATTTATAACGAAGGTGTGGCTCTTTGGAATTCTTGGGCGGATGGTGGAGACTTTAGCAATTTCTTGTATTCTGGTTTGGTTCGTTTGACGGCTCCGAGTGGTAAGTCGTATCGCTTAGAAAGTACAAACACAGATTTTACAATCAGTGCGGATGTAAACGCTCAGAGTTTAGATCATCCGTCTGTAGTGAATTATGGGGACGTTGCTCTGACTGTTTGGAGACAAGGCACGACTCTGATTGGAAGATACAATCAGATTAGTACAGGTCAGGCGCTCGGAAATCCGTTTAACATCAATTCTACTGCTTCTACTGGAAATTATATCGTCAAAGCAAAGAATGGAAAAGCGGTGATTGTATGGGATAACGGATACAATATCTATGCTTCGGTGCGGGATTTGACCACTTTGACTTCTTTAGTGAATGAAACATTAGTAGTAAGTCGATTACAACCAGTTGGTGGGATGTCTGTATGGGGAATGGTGACCATGTATCCAGGCAATCCTCCCTTTTCGTATTCATATGACGTTGTGTTTGGAAATGATCGAGCTGCGATTGTTTGGAACGACTTTGCTACATCATTCGTACCTTCCATAACGACTTCACCAAATCCGATGTATGACGTTTATACTTATTGTCAAATAAGCTATTGTGGATTTATAGAAACCAAAACTTACCAAGCCAATGCTCGTATTTTACGTTTAGATACAGGTGCATTTCAAGGTGGAAACATTTCTATTTGGAGTTTTGTAGGAACTAAAACTATAAGCTACCTGGCGGAAGTTCCTAGCAATACTCCTGCTTATCAAATTGATATTGCAGCAAATGCAAACGACAACAATCACCTTGTATATGCTTGGAATGTTCGACTATCATCCGGTGGCGATTCCCATACCGTTTACAGTTCGGTATACAACCTGACTACAGGAACTAAAATCGGCTCCGATCAAACTTTAATCAGTGAAGCCACAAGACCAGTAGATACTCTACAAGTAGCAGCTGCTACTGGAAGAGGAATGGTGCTTTGGAGAAGAAACGACGGGATGATTTTAGGAAGAGGGGTCGATACTTCGAATTCCAATTTATTAGGAACTTCGAATATTGAAGTGGAATCCGGAAGTGTGGATTCACTGAAACTTACCTCCTCTGGAGACAAAGGACTTCTGACATATAGAAAGAATAATTATAAGGACATCTTTTTAAAAGTTTTAGATCTGCAAGCAGGACAGTTGTTGTATCCAAATGGATTGTTATTGTCTCAGGGACAGATGACCGCAGATTACAGAAACATTAGTTTTTCAGGTTCCATCTTATCAGGAAATAAAGTTTTGACTACTTGGGATTTAATGGTCGGAACCAGACGTACTATCTGGGGAAGGGTCAGTGACATATCTACTTTTACAGTAGATGGCCCAAAAGAATTTCAGATCAGCACTACCAACGAAGGAGTTCAATACAGGGGAACTGCTGTTGTAGACAACGGGTTTGGACTTGTGACTTGGCTTTCTCAGGACAAAACACAACAAAGAATACGAGGTTACAAAGTAGATCTGGCTAATCCAGGCTCGTTGAAATACGGACTGAATAACTTCTTTGTGTCTCCTTTGATCGAAAGGGATTATACCATCCGAGCTAAGATCAAGTATTAAAGAACTATCAAGGAAAGCAAATCGGTAAGACTCTTTGTCGCTACTCTTGCTTCCCTTCAAAAAACGGTTGTGGATCAGTATTTAAGAGTATTAGAAAATACTGATCCACAATATTATTCTCTAAAGTTTAAAAGCTACTTTTGTAGTTTTTAATAAAAAACGAAAAGAAAAAGCAAACAAGATGAACGTAGAAGAAACAAACAGAAAGACAGAGAAAGAACAGGACGCGCAGACAAAAAAGACTTCTCCTCAAAAGAAATGGGAAGGGTTTTCTTTAAAAATATTCTGGGAACTAAACCGCACTCATACATTCAAATATGTTCATATACTACTCTTCTCCTGTATTTTGTTTACTACGACAACGTGTGGAATTTTGCCTGGAAAAAAAGGAAAGTCTAACAACTGGTGGTGGGCCTTACTCGGAATCCCAAACGGAGCGAGTTTCCCCTCATCTGGAAGTGGGGTAGGTGGTAGTCCTGGAAACGGATCTCCTGGATCAGCACCCGCACCGGAGGGAAGTGACCTCTTTTCCATATCGACTAACTACGCGCAAGCGATAGACGACCCCGAAACAAAAGCGGAACCGGTCGCCGGAGCTTCTTTTGTGGCACCCCCGGAACCAAATCACTACGGAAATATCAGTTTAACATATCCCATCCAAACACTACCCGGACGTGCAGGAATAGAACCTAAACTCAGTCTAACGTATACTTCTACCGGGGGAGATGGATGGTTAGGAATTGGATGGAGCTTAGGACTTGGAAGTATAACAAGAACTCCAGAATACGGAGCCCTCTACTACGATACAAGAGACAGTTTTACCTGGAACGGAACGAAACTCGTCAAAGTAAGCGGAAATACAACAAACGAAAACGGAATCTACCGAGCAGAAATTACAAATGAAGACTTTCTAATATTCAAACTGA
This sequence comes from Leptospira kirschneri serovar Cynopteri str. 3522 CT, assembly GCF_000243695.2. Lineage (NCBI taxonomy): Bacteria > Pseudomonadati > Spirochaetota > Leptospiria > Leptospirales > Leptospiraceae > Leptospira > Leptospira kirschneri. Next base: position 2,603 of record NZ_AHMN02000001.1, read on the forward strand.
CTCAAATAGAAAGTGGGGGAGTCTGGGAAGTGTTAGATACTTCCGGAACTAAAACCATCTACGGAGAAGGATTAGAAAGTAGGATTTTCGATCCATACGATACCAGCAGAACGTATAGCTGGCATTTGACAAAAACAGAAGATAAAAACGGAAACTATCTACAGGCAAATTACGACAATTCGGAATATTCAAAAAATAGAAATCTCTATTTAAAAGAAATACGATATACAGGAAACTCTAAAAACGGCGCATCCGCCAAACAATACGTAAGATTTGTCACAAAACAAAGAGAAGATTTTTACGTTTCCACTTCTCCTGGATTCCTCATGAAAATGGACAGACTCCTAGAAAAAATCGAAGTAGGTTGGGATGGGGGAGGAAAATTGTATGAGTATATTCCAGAATACGAAATTTCTACTGATTCGGGAAGGCCTAGAATTAAAAATATACAATCCAGTAAAAATACGACAAAACCAGAGTTTTTTTATCAATCCTCTGACAGACTACTTACCTGGCAGAATGTAGTCAACCAAACGTCATCTGAAATCGAAGAAGATCCAAACTCCACTCAATACTTTGAAGGAGATTTTAACGGAGATGGGATTTCTGATTTACTCTTTTTTAATCCGAAGTCAGGGAATTGGAAGGCGGCCGAAGGAAGAAAAGAAGGAGGATATAACCTCAAACTGTATGCAAATCGGTATCAAGGATACGACTCTTTAGAAAAGATCCGGTTTTTTTAAAGGAAACGTAAGCGGAGACTATAACGCAGACGGAAGAAGTGATATTGCCTTTTATCTACCTGAAACCAGAGACTTTGTAGTAGCAGAACACGACGGAAGGTTTTACAGTTTAAAAGTTACGGAAGACTGATGAGTTCTGTTCCGGATATTTTTAGAATGGAATGGTTCCCAGGAGACTACGACGGAAATGGATTGAGTGACAGTGTCCTTTTTGACGAACCTACCGGTCAATGGACGTTGATGCTCAATAAAGGGGGAAGTTTTGAATTTTTAAGGTTAGTAAGAAGTTTCAAAACGTATTCAGAAATGATTATACACCGGATTCTAATTTAGATAGTTCGAATACAAATGATTTAACAAAACCTGGAAAAGACCACGACAAAGTAAACTTTCTTGTAGGAGACTACAACGGAGACGGAAGAACGGACATTTCTTTGTATGACTCTAGATCGGGAAAGTGGTTTGTAGGTGAAAATCATCGTAATCCAAATAAAAACGATTCCGTAACTTTTCAAATGCAGTGGAAACTCTACAAAGTGTTTACCACACCCGAACAGTCGTTATTTGGACACGACCGGTTTAGTGGTGATTTTAACGGAGATGGTTTTTCAGACTTTCTACTATTCGATCGAAGTAATGGAGAATGGACGCTCGGAGAAACAGGGGACGGCACAATCAATTTTAAGATTTGGTCAAGAACTCCTCAGTTTAAAACAGTAACTCGTTGGCTACAAGGTGATTTTAACGGGGACGGAAGAACAGACATAGGGTTTTACTCTGAGAGTGACGGCAAATTCTGGATTGGAGAAGCGACACAGAACGGATTTAGATACAAAATATATAGCGACCTAAGCTATGGACCCGATCCGGACAGGATCCTCAAAACTCCTCTTCCTAAAGACGAGGTAAAAATAGAATCGGGTAAAACAAGTTTTAGTGCATCTAACGATACAAAGACGATTTTACTTTCTTACAAATATGATGGAAATCTAAATTTTGGAAAAGGAGAGGTTGTATTTGGAGGTTGTTTTACTTCCAACGACTGCAGTTCTACTCCCGAACTTTTGATCTTTAACCGTAAGGAAAACGTTTGGAATTTGAAACAGGGCAACACGTTTGCCTCACGAGTAAACACTTCTTCTAACCCGGAAGGAACAGGGATTACCACTCTTTTTGGTGGAAAACCGGACAGATATACAAACAATTTAAAAGACGAAGTTCTATTTTACAAAAAACAGGGAACTACCAATCAGTTTTTTGTGATTAAAAACACAAACGGAACTACATTCGATGTTTTGAATTTAGCTTTGTTGAGTGATACGGACGTGACTAAGTTTGATCCAAATAACTGTGGGGTTGTGGTAGATCATTTTGAAAACAATACTTCTCAGTCGGTTCTCATATTAGATGATCAGACTTCCAGTGGAAACGCACGGTTTATTCTTTCGGGTCTTGGTGGTACAAAAATTCTTACTCCGAATGGAGATTTAACTGCTACAGACTTAAATGATCTTTTTCAAGCGGGGACAAACGAAAACCGACAGAGAAGAAAAGAATTTAGTTTTTTTTCGGGGAAATTTACAACCACACAAGCACAACTTGTAATCGTAGATAGAAGAACCACCACACACAAATGGTATTTAGGAACGATTTCTTCCAATCAGATTCAATTTAAACGTTTAACGGGAGAGTTTGTACTTCCGATCACGACTACGGACTACGATTCAAAAAACCCGGCGGGGATTGTATATGCTCTTACGAGCACGGGCGAGATCGTATTTGGGAAAAACTTAGACAACGGGACTTCGTTTACCAAAGTTAAAATCAATTCTACGAATATTCAAAAAAACGTATATAACGCGGGTGTTGTTGGTTTTTCGGACCGTTTTGACAATGGTGGAAATCCGATTGTGGTTTCTGGCGGAGAAGACAAAATTTACGATCTTTTGCAGAGTAAAGTTGTTTCTTTGCCGTCGAGTGTAGTCACAAAAATTTTAGATCGTCTTGATCTTGTTTCTCAAGTGTATGTATTTCGTTGGATCCACGGAGACTACAACGGGGATGGACTGACAGACGTAGGAATTTTTCATTTAAAAGAACCTACCTGGTATTTTGCACTTTCGACTGGAACGGTTCCAGACGTGATCGAGAAAGTCAAAAACGGAATTGGAGGTATTTATGATTTTGAATATTCCAATTCTACTAAGTTTGACAACACGGGGGAAGACGATATTCCGGACCTACCTACAAACTATCGCGTTTGTACTAGAGTTTCACTCGACGACGGTTTTTCTAATATCATCACTAAAAACTACGAATACAAAAACGGTTTTGCTTTTTCTACATTTTTAAACGGTAAAAAAGAATCTGACTATTTTGGTTTTTCTGAATTTACCATTCACGAAGCGTATGGGGAAAGAGCAACTCATCTGTATCATACTACACCTTATTCTGATTTTCTAATGAACCGTGCGCTTTCTGGTGCGGAAAAAGAAACGAAGATCATCGGGAATGACAATAACGACTACGGAACCATCCAGACAACGTATGATGTAAAACCAATTGCAATGGCACCGGGTGTGACAAGTTACCTTCCTGTTACGACCAAAGTCGAAAAGTTTTTAAGTGGTCAAAGAACTACGACACAAACCTCCGACGTAGTAATCAGTGGAACTAAAATCAGTCGGAAGACCGAGTCCACCACGGATCATTTTAGTGATTCTGTGCACGGTGTTACGACCACAACTTCCATCACCGATTTTGAAACGGACGACACGACCAACCAAAGAAGGGCGACTCGAAGTGTGACAAACAGCGGGAGTTCCCACGAGATTACTTCACTTTTCAGTTACGACACAAGAGGAAATCTAATCAAACGTGTCAGTAGCTATACAGGAAGTGGACTTTCTACTGTGGGAACTCATACAACCGAATTTGAATATGACAATTTTGGAAACAAAACGGTTGAAAAGGATACAAGTTCTAGTCCTGCGCGTGGGAACTCTTACAAATATGACAATGAACTCAATCAGTTTGTAACGCAGGAAACAAAATTCGGAGGGAGTGTCGTACTTACGACCACACATCAAATCAACTATTCGACTGCGTTTGGAGTTCCGACCACAACCACAGATCCAAACGGAAACAAAAGCTATTTTGAATATGACAACTTTGGAAGACTGATCCGAACGAGTTCTGACACGGATGTGGGAACTCTCACAACCGCAAACTACGGCTATGACTCTAGTTTTCCACTGAGTGCAAAGACAACGTTTGTGACGGGCACAGGAGATCCAGACTTTACAAGTAGGACCTACACGGACGGAATGGGTCGGAACATATATACGGTCAAATCCGCGTCTAACGGTAATTTTGCGATTACGGGAAGAGTTGTATATGACGGAACCGGAAAAGTAGTCCGTAAAGGACAAAGTAACTGGGCAACGTCGGGAGAGATAGACCGGTTTGTTCTGCATTTAGAAGAAAGAAATCCAACAAGTTTTGAATACGATCCGATTGGTCGGGTAAAAAAAACGATTCTACCACTTGCGGAAGGGGAAACTTCTCCTGTGGTCGTAACAACGGCCTACAATACTGCGTTTGAAACGACAGAAACTCACAGTTCCGAAACGAGTAAACGCACTGTAAAAAATGCGAGTGGGGAAGTATTGTATGTAGAAGACTTTTCTACCGACGGGACAGGGGCCAAGATCGGATTTTGTTACGACATCGCGGGGAACAGAATCAAGAAGAGTGATTTAAACGACGGCAGTTTGATGAGTTGTCCTAGTTCCAGTGGAGGAGTTCCCACAAAAGACGTTTCCGGAAGAAACCAGGCTTATTGGAGTTACGACGCATTTGGAAAGTTACGAGCCGAAAGTGATCCTGATTTAGGTGTGAGTTCCTACAACTACAACAATTTCGGGGATTTAACTTCTCAAACAAACGCAAAAGGTGTTACGACCACTTTCACGTATGACGGTGTAGGAAGAATCCTAACTAAAAATATCCCAGAAGGGAATATTCAATATACGTATGATTCTTTTTCGGGGAGTGAGAATTCTGTAGGCAAACTCGTACGAATTGAAGATTCGAACCAAAACAAAACCTTTAGTTACGACAAATTAGGAAGGGTGAAGAAAGAAACCAGAGTGATTTTAGCGACTACAGAAGGAAACCCTCTTCCGACAGAAACCGGGGGACCGTATATTACAGAAACTAGATACGATTTATTGGGTCGTGTGACTCGTATCGACTATCCGGAACATCCGATTTCTCACGGAAGAATGAGGGCTTGTTACAACTACGGAACCGCCGGGTATATTAGTGGGATTTCTGTTCAAGTCAATACAAACGGTATTTTTCCTGGTTTTTGTAACAAGGACATTGTTGGAAATATTTCCTACAACGAGTTTGGTCAGACGTCGAGTCTTACGCTTGGAAACGGGATTACAACCAGTTACGGCTATGACGTAAAGGGGAGAATGGTAAGACTCAATTCTTCTGGGGATGTGGGTGGTAGTAACAAGGTTTTACAAGACGTCTTATATGCATTTAATCCGAATAACAACATTACAAATATTGCAAACAACACGACCGACTTCAATACTCAATACGTTTATGGCTACGATGGTTTGGGTCGCCTAACATCTGCTAACGGTAGTTATTTGGGAATTGCGGATGGGAATCTTTCGAGAAGGTTTCAACAGTCTTTTGTTTATGCGAAGAATGGTAACTTATCTTCTAAGAGATTTCATGATCCTGTGAGTGGTTCTGTTCAAGACGTTTGGAGTTACCAATACACGAATCATCAAGTTACGAATATTGATTCGAGTCGTTCGGGTGCGGATGCTCTTGTAATGCAATACGATGCCAATGGGAACTTAACAAGACAAAGAGACAATGTTAAAGATTTAACAAAACGGATCAGCATCGATTCTCAAGACAGGATTACTCAGATTCAGGATGGTAACAATGCGATCCTGGGTAGTTACTGGTATGACGAGAGTGGTTTTCGGATTCGGAAGTCTTCTTTAGAACCGAAGAACAATGTTTTTTCTAACGTTGAGATTTTGTATCCTAGCAAGTTCTTTGGTCTTGAGTTTATCGAGTCTGAGAATGTGATCTCAAGTGTGAACAACGTTTATTTGAACGAGGTTCGTATTGCTGCTCTGAATGAAGCGGGTGCTCTTGCGTATTATCTGACTGATCAAGTAGATTCCGTCTCTACCGTGTTAGACGATGAGGGGAATACTCTTTCTCTGATGCAGTATCTTCCTTATGGTGAGACGTTTGTGCAACGGGGAGATTTGAATTTTTCTCCTAAGTTTAATTCGCAGGAGTTAGACAGAGAGTCTGGGTTTTATTTTTTCAATGCGAGATTTTACGATCCTGGGATTGCGAGGTTTACCAGTGCGGATTCGGTGATTGACGGTGAGTTTGATACGCAAGGTTGGAACCGTTTCTCGTATGTGAAAGGGAATCC
>NZ_AHMN02000002.1 GCF_000243695.2 Leptospira kirschneri serovar Cynopteri str. 3522 CT
ACTCCCCATGAGTCGTTCGACAGATCGCATTTTATATTGTAGCTTAAGATGATATATCGTATTACGTTTCTTTCATGCAATTAATTGACCAGAGCTAAAAGAGCGTGGTCCGCAGTTTTATTTCGAGGAACTCACCTGACTTGATAAAAGTTTGCTTTATCAAAATAGAGTTGTTGAGAAATTCCATAGTTCAATTAACAAAACTGCTTCAATCGACCGTTTCATGAAAAAATGGTAGGAACTCCGGCTGATTAAAAAATTTTTAAAATTATGAATTATTTTTTCATAAAACTCTGAAAAATACGAACGATTGCAATGAATCAAGAACTGTAAGAAGTATGGTAAAAAAAGATCAAACTTCTTCTCGACACATTCGTAATCTCAGTAATGAACAAAAAAATTCTAAATTGATTACTGATAAAAAATCGATTTTAAAAAGAAATTCTCCATCCGATCTTTGGATTCCAAGAGTAAAAATTCCACATTTAACAAAACGAATTTCACAGTTTAAATCTTTAAAATGTATGTTACATTTCCTTTTAAAGAAAAACCGCCATCGATTACATTCTCCTTTTGCTCATTCTCAAAAAGAAAAGACCTTATATCAAGAAACCGAACTTGAACTGGTTCGTTTTTCTTTTCGACCTAACGCTGCGGATTGGGCGGAATTAAGACTTGCTGCTCGTTACTACGGTGTTTCCATTTGTAATTTTTTCGTAATGCTTCTTACTTTTGATGAAAATAAAGGTTCTTCAAAATCCTTTTGGAATGATTTTAAAAATCGAAAATTCCAAAATTCAGAAATTTTACTTATCCAATTGATTTCTTCCAAGAGGAATACTCTATTTTTTTCTATCGTCACCGGGTTTAACACTTTTCATGGGTTCGAACGAAAATCATCTGCTTAAAATGTTAACTCTTTCAATTCTACCGTAATTTGATTTTATGGCGGTCTTCCGACCCGAAATAAGACATAAACTACAGAAAATTCAGCAATTTAAATATTCAATTTTCAAAAAATTATAATATTTGTTTGTAATATAAAAATGAATATTCAAAAAAAATAAGGATAAAGGAAAAAAATTTCAAAAAACAGAGCCGACGGTTCCATTATCGGAACTGATAACGGTATGAAAATTAAAAAATCAAAACAACCATTCAGACATTTAAAATTATTCAAGCCAAACCGTTTTGGAAAAGATCGAACCGAGCAGAAACTCCGAGATTTTCCAAAAAATCTAAAAAAATTGGGGTCACCATCGGATGTCAATATTCCTAAGGAGTTGGTTTCTTATTTGAATAAAAGAATCCAAAGAGCAGGTTCTTTGAGATTACTTTTAAATCAATGTATCCATCAAAGACCATTTCTAATATTGGTTCCAAAACAAACTTTAAGGAACAAAATCAGTTACCAAAAACAAAAGCTCGAATTGCAGAGATATTCTTTTCGGCCATTTGAGAATGATTGGATAGAACTTAAAAGACTCGCCTTTCTACACGGAGTTTCGATGTGCAAAATGTTTGTAACACTATTATTGGAGACAGATCTTTATCCGGAATCTAGATATGTGGAAAATCTAATTTTAGATGAATTTAAAGAATATATCGGAGATCCGACCTTAATTCAAAAAACTAGAAACTAAATGAACATTTAAAACTGAGAAATTACTCAAAATGGATGGGCAATTTTACCAAAAATGCAAAGTTCTCAAAAATTGAGCTTGGCTGGGAATTGTTTGCTTTTTGCGGGAGGGTACTACATTCTCAGTTTTTTAAACAAACACGAATTCGAGGTAGTGCGAAAGGGATCGATGCGAGGAAACTAAAGCAAAACGCTCTCTCAAACTAAAGCCGTCTCACTCTCCATGAGTCGTTCGACAGATCGCGTTTTAAATTGCAACTTAAGATGAAATATCGTATTAAGTTTCTTTCATACAATTTATTGACCAGAGGGGAGAGTCCGGTCCGGCTCCAATGGCAAGCCGGATTCGCCCTGATTTTCTTACGCCCAATTTCAGGTTATAATAGAATAGCTAAAACTCTACCTTTAAACTTGAATTTGTTTGAAATACTTTATTATAGGAATGAGTAGAAGGTTTTGATTTTGAAACCGTTACGAATCAGAGTTCTATAAAAGAATTTTTAAAATTCTTCCTTCAAAATAGACTCATCTGAAAATTTATTCTCTATACAGGAATCAGTAGTATTTTTGAAAGTTAATTCCTCTCAGCAAAGAATTTTATTTTTTACCACGAAGAAAAAAAATAAGATACTACTTCGGACACATAAATAGAATGCTTGAGTTAGATTGTTTCAAAAATTTGAATGTAAACCTCTTCACAATAAGCCATAATCCGGGTCAGAATCATCTTTACAAAATCGACAGTTAATTTTCGATTCCACTTTCATACGCCTTCGTAGTAAATTGGTTAAATATTTCTTGAAAATGAAGATTAAATTCTTACAGTGTTTGAATCTTACTAATTACTGCATAATGAAAGTGTCCTAAATTTTGCATGTTTATCAGAAACTTGACTCAAAATTCATGGATTTTATTCTGTAGAAATCAGTAGAACTTAATTAAGAAAGTTATGGAGTGTATAATGTTCAAAAATTTAAAAAGAATGAGTATTTTATTTTTCCTTATAAGTCCCTTGTTTTCTTCTTCAGTTTTTGCTTTAGGGACTTACTCAGAAGGTTGGGCAGTAGTAAAATTGGTACAATTTGAAAGCCGCGGACTTATTTTTGATTCTTATGAGGGAATTTTAGAATTTACTACCTATGACAAATCCGAAAAATGCGAGTCATCCAAGGACGAATGTTTTTCTCCATTAAAAGAAAAAGTAGAATTTTCTGTTCGTCCCGAAAATGCAGAAACCGTAAATTTTTTAAGTAATAGTTTAAATCAAGAAATTTTGATTCAATACAAAATCCATAAAATTGAACCTGTCGCGCTTTCAACCGATTTTGAAATCATTTCTGCTCAAAGACAAATCCCTACTATTCCTAAGGAAGCTGCCGAGAAAATCATTGTAGATAAAACAGGATCTAAAAGAAATTTTTCGGTTTCAGGTAGAATTCTTCAATTGGATTATCAAGGAACTGCAATTGGAACTTATGAAGGTTTATATCTGGACGAAGTCCGTGGAAAAGTTCATCCTTTTTCGATTACGAACGATCAAGTAGCCGAATTTGCTTGGAACACGATGAAATTTGGAACAAAGTATTTCATAGGTATTTCCGTCGCCTTTGCAACGGGTTGGAGGAAATCGGATTATGATATTTTTGAAATCAATTATAAATCTCCAGCGGGTGGTGTTTATACCGATTTGAAAAAGTGATTTTTCCTTATAACTTTAGTAAAAAAATAAAAACTTTTCTTTTATTTAAAGAGGGCGGTCTACCGACCTCTTTAAATAAAATTTTTAATTAAAAGAAATATTACCCAGAAGTCCATGAAAGAGCTACTTGAGTTTATTCAAAAGTTAGAATGCAAGACCTCCTTCAAAATAAACAGTAAATTCAGGAATAAACACAATCGATAAAGCTTTTTATATTTCGCAAAAATTCATCGTTTTATTTTTAAGTGTTTCGGTTTTGTAGTAAAAAGAACCTTTATAAAAAGCAAAAATCAAATTTTTATTTATAAAATTCAAAAAGAATGATCGTTTAATCTAATTCTGCATGAAATCGTTGTTTTACGACCTTCATTAACGTGAGTTTGGCATGATTCATTTTTCTAAAAAAAGTTAGGACTTGAACTTTGAGGATTAGTTTCTTAAAATATAAGAACTACTGCAAACCACAATTTTACAAACTAATTCTAAAATTGTAGGAACTCATACTTTTAAAAAAATCTTTCTCGTTTTCTAACGTCGAACTAGTGTTACTTAAAGTGAATTTGACGTAAAAAAAATCTGGGGGAATCCGGCTTTGCCTGTAGTAAGCCGGACCAGACTTTTTAGCTGGTGAATAAATTGTATGCAAGAAACATTAAAGTATTTAAAGATATTACACAGTGAGAAAGATCAAGCACAGGCTGGTTTTACAGCTTTAACTTGCATTTAATCATAAATGATCGAGGTGAAATATTATCATTTATGAAACCTCCTGAAAATGTGGACGATAGGAATTTGAAAGTGATCTTTCCACTTGTTAAAAATATTTACAGAACGCCGGAAAAAAAATCCATCTGATTGTTCATTCAATGGGACATCAGTTCGTACTTACTGCGTTATCCGAAATTGGAAAAGAAACGGACAAACCCTTAATCCAAGAACTGATTCTAAACGCGCCTGACTTCGATTCTACGGAATTCAGACTCATTTCAGATTCTCTAATAAAATCCTCCAAAAGAATCACTCTCTATTGTTCTCCCGGAGATAACGCACTTCAAATTTCTGCATCCTTAAATCAAGGAAGTAGACTCGGTTCTTGTGCTCCCATCGAGGATTTCGACGTGGTAAATGTAAATCCTATAGATTCTTCCCTAATTTCTATCGGGCATGGATACTACTCGTCTAGACCTTTGTTAACGGACATTTATCAAGTATTTCTCGGAATCAAAGTCAAAAAGAGACTTTTTATCCAAAAATCTTTCGGAAATGAAAATTTCATTTTAAGAAATTAGTAAGGAATTGATTTTAATGTAACGTGAGCAGGGCGTAACGCGAAAGGGATCGATGAATGAACTAAAGCAAAACGCTCTCCTAAGGGTCGCGTTTTAGGGTCAATAAATTGAATCTAAAGACGATTGTTGTATTATGTTTCCTGTATGCAATTTATTGACCAGAGCTGAGAGCCCGGCCGGCTGCCTGTGGCAAGCCGGATTCGCCCCGGTTTTCTTATGTCGAACTCACGTTAATATAAGTTCTTTATCTAAAAAATATTTTTAAAATCGTATTTTCGCAAATACGATTATCAATATTTCATTTTTTACTAAAAAGGTTGAAAAAAATAGAAAGTAAACGTGAACATAAACCGAAATGAAAATTATACCGTTACCATGACTTTTTGTACATTCCGACAAATAACTTGTTGAATTCGGGAATATTTTTAGTAACTAATGGATATGCTTCATAAACCCAAAATATTGGTGGTCGAAGACGAGATCATCGTTGCCGTCAATCTAGGACAAAAGCTAAAAAAACTAGGTTATGAGCTTGTAGGAATCACATCATCTGGCGAAGAAGCAATCCAGAAAGCGGAAGAAAATCATCCGGATTTAGTTCTCATGGATATAAACATAGAAGGAAATTTGGACGGAATCGAAACCGCCGAAGTACTTCGAAATCGGTTTCATACACCCGTTATTTATCTAACCGCATACGCAGACGAAAGCACTTTAGACAGGGCTAAAAAAACGGAGCCATTAGGATATATCGTAAAACCTTTTGAATCGGATCAACTCCGCTCATCCATCGAAGTCGCCCTTTATAAAAATGAAATTGAACAAAGATCAAAACAAACAGAAGAAAAATTAAAAGGCGCTCTGGATCAACTCGGAGCAGGAATTGTAACCACTGACGAAAACGGGCTTCTTCTTTTTATGAATCCGGCTGCTGAAAAATTGATTGGTTGTAAATATGAAGATTATTTAGGAAAACCGATTCGACAAATTTTGTTTTTCAGAAATGGATCTGGCAATACGGTCGAAAACTTAGTAGAAGAAGTGCTCAAATCCGGGCTTCCCAAAGATAATGGAAATTTATTTTTAGTCTCCAAAAACGGAAGTAGTCATGAAATTCAATTTCAAAGTTCTCCTATCTTTGGGGGAGAAGAAAAATTAACCGGAACTTTTAATATTCTTAGAACCAAAGAACAACATACAAATAACGCTGAAAAAGATACTTATCTCAAAGAAATTCATCATAGAATCAAAAACAATCTTACGATCATCTCCTCTATTTTTAGTCTTAGATCGGGTCAAACAACTGGAGAATCTAACGACGTTCTTAGAGAAAGTCAAAATCGTCTGAGAGCTGTGGCTCTTCTTCACGAAATTCTCTATGAAAGTAAGGACCTTTCTTTGATCAGTTTTGAACTCTATGTAAAAAAACTTACGGACGCACTTTTTCAAATCTATCAAGTAAATAGAGAAAAGGTTAGTCTGGAACTCAATATTCAAGAAGGTAAAGTAAAAGCCGAGATTGGTATGAATCTCGCTTTGATCATCAATGAACTCATTACAAATTCTTTAAAACACGGATTGGCTAATTCTGAATCCGGCTCGATTCGAGTTCATTTTACAAAGGAAAACGACATTTTAATCCTTGAGGTTTCTGACAGCGGAAACGGTCTTCCCGAAGAATCAATTCGAAAAAGAAATCCAAGTTCTCTTGGTCTATCCCTTGTGGAATCTCTTGCAAAACAAATCGGCGGTAAGATCGATTTTCTCAATCAAGAAGGCGCTTGCGTTCAACTTCGTTTTCCCGTTTCGGCTTAAAAAAATTTTCTGTTTCAAATTTGTTCTAGTCAAAAAAGAAACACCTGTTAGGTGATTTATATACTCATCCCTATAAAATCGAGTTTTTATAAATGTCGTATGATGTGCCGGTTAACGCGTTTTCGTTATAATTATATGCAAAAGCGATTAAAGTGAAGGAACTCAAGCAGAACGTTTTACTGAACTCAATACATCGCTCCCTGAATGCTGATCCTTAGAAAGGCATTGGCTGAGTTTTACGAATCGTTCGAAGTAACTCAAACGTCTCGCTTCTACGGTCGCTCGACAGATCGCGGGCTCTATAATCAATTGTAACTTAAGACGAAATATCATATTATGTTTTTTTTATACAATTTATTAACTAACGCGAAAGCGCAGCCGGATTCGCCCTAATTTTATTACGTCGAACTCACGTTAAAATGCATTTAAAACCTATACATTCACAATGTGATTTAATTTGTGGGAACTACCACTGAATTTAACAATGAAAATACGATTTATAAATCTATAAACTTCACAAAGAGACTTAATCTGTGGGAACTACCACCACGAATACTCAATTTTCACGGTAGAATTTACCAAACCAGGCATTCTCCGAAAGAGAAACTTGAGTCCGTAAAAATAAAAAGGAACTCCTATTTTTAGAATAGATTTTTCCTAATTTCTATTATTTCGAATTTATGTTAAATAAAAACCTGTAATGTTTGATATACAAAACATTCCAATTTTTTAAAATTGTGGGAACTCTCACAAAACTTAGAAATCATTGTTCCAAGCAATCAATCCCTATCGATTAGTCATTTCTCATATATTAGAGTATCATAACTTTTGAAAAAAATCTCCGTTTCAGGAACAAAATTTTAAACACTTTATTCCAAGGTCTCCCTCAAACAAGAGGAAGAAACTACTCCCACGCGGAACAAAAGTTACCGTATTCACGTTTCAATCCGCTTCCTCTTAAAGAAGAGGAAGAAACAGCGGCTTGATAGGACTGAAAATAATGTATTATAAAATACTTTATTAAGCTTTCTAGACATAATAATCGCGAACCTATTTTTACCATACTGTACAATTGTTAAGCTAATCTATTCCATCGCCAAACAACGAAATCTATACAAGAGCGCGAAAGATCCACAATTGATCGGGAAAAACAGGTTCGCAAAGAACAATTCATTGTAAAAGATCGGCTAATCAAAGGCAAAAACTTATAATAGGATTCCAGGAAAAATAGATTTAAAACTATAAATGAGTCAATGTTCACCTAACTGAAATTTTCAGAAAAGAAACGGAAGAATTCTTTAGAAATTATCTCAAATCAAAATTTTAAAAAAATGTTTTTTAGGCCTTACGAATTTTAGAGATTTTGAAAGGATCAATTCAAAAACAATTGAATTTAAACTCAACAAAATAGACTGACTCGTCGGTAAACATTCGCGAAGTTTTTAGTTTTGAAACAACCTAGTAAAATTCTCTATAAACTCGTATTACTTAACGTAAGGAATCCATAATTCTGAAAAAAGTTATGATTTGAACTTTATAGATTAATTTCTAAAATGTAGGAACTACTGCAAAATTTCATCTGGAAAAGTATGATTTAAAATCGCAAGAAAGAGACTTAATCTGTGGGAACTACACCAATTTATAAAATAGAAATTTATAATAATTGAATCTGTCGTATTTATGTGTGGGAACTCTCACAAACCACAATTTTACAAATAATTCCTAAAATTGTAGGAACTCATACTTTTAAAAAATTCTTTCTCAGTCGGCTCACGTTAAAATGGGATTTAAATTTTGATGATGGTCGTAAAACAACGGTTTTGTGCAAAAACCGGATGGACGATAATTCTTGTTGTATTTTATAGTAATTCCCACAATTTTTAAAGTTTAACTGGTAAATCCACGATTTGTGGTAGTTCCCACATTTATTTTTTACGAAAAAATTGACTTAAGATAAAACAAATCTCTTACGCTGAAACTCGTATTACTTAGGTTTTTTTCGAATCTGCTTTGCTCTGTATAAAATCGAATAAGAATGATTTTCGTCTGTAGAATTATACCAAAATCGTTTTTCTGTAAAAATGTGGGAACTACCACATTCCACTCTCTCTAAAAGCTCCTTCCATTCTTCTTTTGGATGCTGATGACGAATTTTTTCCCAACTGATGATCAATTCAAACCTCCTACCTCCAAAGATTATGAGAATCATTCTCATAATTAGAAAATTGTCTACCATTTCTTTGTATCAGGAATGACTTGTAAGAATTTTTTTACTCCTCAGACTGGCCGGGATGAAAACCCATTTTGAATTTTTTGAAATCGTTCCAAGACCAGAAGACAAAACCGCTATTCTTTATCTCAATAGACCCGAAAAAAGAAACGCAATGAACTGGCCTTTTTGGAGGGATTTGCCGGATACAATCGAAGAAATCAATTCGAACCCGGACATTCATTCATTCGTGATCGCCGCAAGAGGCAAATCCTTCTCCACCGGTTTAGATCTGGATTCATTTATCCAACAATTCGGAACGGTAATCCAAGCCCCCTTAGGTAGTGATCGAAGAAAGTTCTTTGATCTCATTTTAAAAATGCAAAAAGGAATCAATGCAGTTTACGGTTCTCCTAAACCTTCCATCGCAGCAGTTCAAAAACATTGTATCGGCGGCGGTTTGGATCCGATCTCCGCCTGCGATATTCGTTACGCTACCATAGACGCTTCCATCTCTCTTAGAGAAGCAAAAGTTGCGATTGTCGCTGACATGGGTTCCATCAACAGACTTCCTTCTATCATCGGACAAGGTCATACAAGAGAATTGGCCTTAACCGGAAAAGACATAGACGGACCAGAAGCGGAAAGAATCGGACTCGTTACTAAAGTATTTCCAACCGAAGAAGAAATGATGAACGCGGCTCTTGCAACTGCAAAGGAAATCGCCGAAAATCCTAAAATAGTCGTTTCTGGAATCAAAGACGTGATGAGATATTCCGAAGGAAAACCGTTAGACGCCGGTTTAAATTATGTTGCTCTTTGGAATTCTAGCTTTTTAGATTCCGCAGATTTTAGAGGGGCAATACAATCTTTTCGGGAACGCAAACGCCCCGTCTATAACCAATCTTAATTTATGCGTAAATGTCTAGTATCTTTCTCTGACCTTCTTCTTTTAAATTCTGAACCCCAGCTTCTACGGCAAGATTCAGCATTTTTCGATTTAGGTCGTTTTGTATCTGAAAGATTTCTTTAGGCAGATTCGCTACCCTTTCCAAAAGCAAACTCTGGTTTGTATTTCCGTTGATATTCATAAATTCCCTCTTCCGAGAATTTGGGGTTTTCTTTTTTTTTACCCCGGTTCTATTCTCGGATGATCAATAGAAAACTTGATTATTTTTTGAAAATTTTTAATCTGTCTAAACTGTGAATTTCCCCGCACTGATCAGATCTGCGATTCAGAGGAGCATCAAAGAGAATTTACCAAAGCTTTCAATTTATATAAAGAAGCTCTTTCCTTCACCAAAAATCCTAAAACGATTCTTAAAATACTCAATCGCCAAGCCTGGTGTCAATATCATATAGGAAACACTCGAGAAACTTTGAGTCTATTCCAAGAAATCATTTCCAAATATTCAAAAGAACCGGAAAGTTATCTTTATTATTCCAACTATCTCATTAAGATCAACAATTTCAAACAGGCTAAAAAGATTCTCACAAAAGGAATCGATCTCTATCCAGATCAATTAGAACTTTATCTCACCTTGGCTTCTCTTTTGAAAGATACCGATCGTTCCAATGAGGCCATCACGATTTTAAAACAAGCACTGGCTCAGGAAAAACTTTCGAGAGGTAAGGGAATTCTACGCAAAGATATTTGGGCGGAACTGGGACATCTTTACTATCAAAGGGGAAATTATAACTCCGCTTTAGTTTCTCTCAAAACTTCCATGCGTATGGACAGCGACGAAAACTTTCTTCACTACGACATGATCGCTCAGTGTTATCTAAAAGTAGCCGACCATAAAAACGCACTTAAGTTTATAGACTTATACATTCAATATTTTGGAGAATCTGATTCGGATATTCTCATAATCAAAGCAAGAGCTCACGCACAACTCGGAGAAAATCATCTGGCCTGTGCTTCCCTTTTACAAGCTTACTCCATGGAAAACGGTCTTAAACTCAACGCCGAAGATATGATCGACTTTGCCCCTCTTCTTCAAACCGGCTTTTTTGATACATTAGAAAATGTTGAAATAGAAGATCCCTAATTCGATCAGGAAATCCTTCGGATCAAAATAATTCTTTTTAATCCAAATTCAAAATCGATTCGAAACACAGAAATATATACTATAAAATGAGTTCGATATAAAAAAAATCGGGGCGAATCCAGCTTACTACAGGCAAGCTGGATCGGGCTCTTTTGCTCTGGTCAAGTTATTGTAAAATTCCAGAACCAGATTCAATTTTTATAAAATATCAATAACTTGAGTTTCCAACGCAACCTGTCGAACGACCCATGGGGAGTGAGACGCTGAGTTACTTCGAGCAACCTAAAACGCTTTCGTAAAAAGCGTTTTGCTGAGTTTACAACGCGATCCATAGAGAGCGTTTTGCTGAGTTCAGGGAGCGATGCATTGAGTTTGAGGAAAGCGTTGTGCTTTAGTTCATTCATCGATCCCTTTCGCGTTACCATAACTCTCCCCAAAACCCAATCATTACAAAAAACATTTATAAAAAAATAACTTTCTCCCTCAATCCTCCAGAAGTGGTTAAAACAATATTTAATATTAAAAATATTATAATAAAATAAATTTATAATTATTTGTTAATACTAAATCACACAAATAAAACATCATCAGAAAATCCGTAGAAATCCAAATTTCAAACATCCCTAAAATAACGCTCCTTAAGTCTTTAGCCCGATTACCTAAGTATTTTTATATATTTTGTCTTTATTAGTATTTTTTTATAAAATACTATTCATTTTTATGTTATATGATAACATAAAATACAAACATAAAGAATGGAGATAGTGAATAATGATAAATAAAATAACAAAACTAAAATTACTTATAGGTTACTGCCTATTATTACTCTCCCTGATGCGTTGTTTACCCGAAAATAAATCCTCATATAAGGATTTATTTATTTCGTTATTATTTCTCTCTAACCAAACAAATAATAACCAAGTAAATTCGGCTTCTATAAATAACGACTCTACAAATGCAAATCCAGCGAACCCTGCGTCTGCAAATAACAATCAAGTAAATGCTATTCCCGTAAATGACGAACCCGCAAATCTAAATCTAGCCAACTCTGCACCTGCAAATAATAATCAGGCAAATGCAGTTCCAGCTAACAATGGTTTGATGAATGAAAATTCCTTAAATAACATTCCTACAAAAGTAAATTCTAAAAATGTAGAAATAAAAGTATTAAGTCACAACCTATTTATGTTGCCTACAAATCTTCCAGGGTGGGGAAATTGGGGACACGACGAAAGAGCAAAACGAATTTCACAATCGGATTACGTAAAAAATCAGGACGTTATCGTGTTCGAAGAAGCTTTCGACACAAACGCAAGAAACATTCTCTTAGACAATCTTCAAAAAGAATATCCGTATCAAACAGATGTGGTCGGAAGAACAAAAAATAATTGGGACGCAAGCTTAGGCAATTTCAGATCTTACTCTCTCGTTAACGGAGGAGTTGTAATCCTAAGTAAATGGCCTATCGAAGAAAAGATTCAATATATCTTTAACGACTCAGGGTGTGGAGCCGATTGGTTTGCAAATAAAGGATTTGTTTACGTAAAAATCAATAAAGAAGGAAAGAAATTTCATGTCATCGGAACCCACGTTCAGTCTCAGGATCAGAATTGTTCAAATTTAGGAGTACCAAACAGGGCCAATCAATTCAATGATATTAGAAATTTTATATATTCTAAAAATATTCCAAAAGATGAAACCGTTTTGATCGTGGGTGACTTAAACGTTATCAAAAAAAGTAACGAATATTTCGATATGATTTCCAGGTTAAACGTTAGCGAACCTAAATATGTGGGAGTTCCTTTTACTTGGGATGCAAAAACAAACGAAATTGCCGCATACTATTACGAAAACCAAGAACCGGTTTACTTGGATTATATCTTTGTTTCAAAATTACACGCTCAACCTCCGGTTTGGCAAAATTTAGCTTACGATCCGGTCTCTAAACAAACCTGGACAACATCCGGATATACAAGCGACGAATTTTCAGATCACTATCCGGTATACGGTTTTGTATATGCAGATTCCTCTACTCCTACAAAGTCCGGACATAAAAGAAAATATGATCAAGTTTCTTTTCAATCGGCTGCTAACGGTAAATTTATTCAAGCAGATCCTAATAGAAAAAACGGTTGGCTAAGAGCGGATACAGCAATAGAAACCGATTTTACTAAATTCAATTTATTGCAAGAAGGGAATTTAAATCCTTCCTGTATAAAAAGTGGTCTCGTTAGAATCGAATCTTCTCATTCCTTAAATTACTTTTGGAATTGGTGGTTAGGCGGAGGCTCCGGTAACTATGGCTACTATCCTAAGTTTAATGACGCTTCCAACCAACTTGAAATTATCAATTTGAGTACGGAATGTCTGGAAGACGGTAATAAAATCGTATTCAAAGATTATGATACTTATTCTAAAGACCATTACTATCTTACTGTTTGGGACAAAGGAAATTGGAATGAACATCTTTATCTTTGGAAAGATTCCATCAGCCAGAGGGAAATATTTTACCTCAGATTAAATTCTACTCCGGCAAAAAATTGGAATACAGATCTTATTTATCGCTAATTTCTCTTTCTGGCCTCTTAAACCCGGAGGCCAGGTTTCCTCGAAAAAAAATATTAAAAAAATAATATATTCAAAAAAATTTTCCCAATCCGATACAATAAACGCCATAAATTTTGAAACAAATTCTTATTTAGAGACGGATTTTTAGAAACTTTATTCTATAGTTTTTGAGTAGTAAAAAGTAAGAAAATCGTCTTCCATAAAAAGAGCTTTAAATGGTGTATAAGATATTTTCTAGAAACCACAAAATAAAAAACAAAGACATCTCAATACAAACATTGAACAGGGTTTCTTAAAACCTTGATCTGGAAACTCATACTGGAACTTTAAAAAATAAAAAGCCAACTCCAAAAACTATCAAATCACCAAAACCAAACCATCTGTTGAAACTAACACAGTTTATTATCAATAAAAATATTATTCATTTCATATCCAAAACAAAAGTTCTCTTCAAAATTAAAAACACTCTAATCACTGTACATCAATAAAACTTCAAAATCGATTGATTTAAAATTTTTACGACAAGTTTCAATTCAGGTAAATTTCAAATCATATATATAGAGTTTCTTTGGTGTTTAATTCTAGAATATAATTTCAAAAAATAGATCAGCTAACAACGATTAGTAAAAGTATAACATTATATATATAGAATATTACCTAAGTATGACATTCAAAATCATAGAAATAAATATATTTTCTAGAAATGACTTTCTTTTTTTTTAAAATAATATATATAAAAAAACAGCGGAGATATGAAATGATCACAAAGCGAAACGTACTTCGAAAAAAAAACTGGGAATATACAGAAAAATTTATAAGTTTAACACTGATTACAGTTTGTTACGTATTTCTTTTTTTTACAAGCTGTAAACCGGGCAAACAAAACTCCATAAATCTTCTGTTGCTCTTGCTTAATAGTTTAGATAACAAAAATATAAATGCGGAAAGCGAAAATTCAACAAATGCAAATCCTAACGACGAGGAAAATGAAAACTCAATAAACGCAGATCCTAACCAAAATGTAAACGTTTCTTCGAGTTCCGATTCTTCAGGCCCACTTCCTCCAAACAAAAATCTTATAAGTCCCACTTCCTCAAATTCAAATGTAAACTTGGATTCTACAGATGTAGGAATTAAAATTTTAAGCCAAAATGTATTTATGGTACCTACAGATCAGGAAGACTTGGGGCAAGAAGCAAGGGCGCAGAGGATTGCGAGTTCAAACTATATAAAAAAACAAGACATTATCGTGTTTGAAGGCTTATTCCATTATGACGCAAGAAAAATTCTCTTAGAAAAAATTCGTTCCGAATACCCGTATCAAACCGACGTAGTAGGCAGCACAAAAAATGGTTGGAATACAACTTTTGGCGCCTTTACAAATCATTTAATGAAAGACGGAGGCGTAATCATCGTTAGTAAATGGCCTATCGAAGAAAAAATACAATATATATTCAATAATTTAAGTTGTGGTCAAGATCAGTATTATAACAAAGGATTCGCATATGTGAAAATTAATAAAAATGGAAAAAAATTTCATGTCATAGGAACTCAATTACAAACTCGTGAATCTGACTGTTTTAATTCTGGAGAAACTATACGTAAACTTCAAATTAAGAATATTAAAGATTTCATATATTCTAAAAATATTCCAAAAGATGAAACCGTTTTGATTGCGGGAGATTTAAACGTAGTCAAAGGAAGTAATGAATATTTCGATATGATTTCCAGGTTAAACGTTAACGAACCCAAATATGTAGGAGTCCCTTTTACTTTAGATACGAAAACAAACGCTATTGCCTCTTACTATTACGAAAATCAAGAACCGATTTACTTGGATTATATTTTTGTTTCAAAATCACACGCTCAACCTTCGGTTTGGCAAAATTTAGCTTACGATCCAATTTCAAGCACAACCTGGAAACGATCCGACGGATATACAAGTTATGAATTTTCAGATCGTTATCCGGTATACGGCTTTGTATATGCGGACTCTTCTACTCCTACAAAGTCCGGACATAAAAGAACATACGATCAAGTTTCTTTTCAATCGACTGCTAACGGTAAATTCATTCAAGCAGATCCTAATAGAAAAGACGGTTGGCTAAAAGCGGATGCTACAACAAAAACGGATTTTACTAAATTCAATTTATTGCAAGAGAGTGTTTCGGAATCTAATCCATCTTGTATGATGAATAATGGATCAGTCAGAATTGAATCTTCTTATTATTTAAATTACTATTGGAATTGGTTTATTGGCGCAGCCAGCGGCGACTATGGCTACCATACAAAGTTTAACGACGCTTCTAATAACTTAGGTATTAGAAATTTAGACAATGGATGTCTAAAAAATGGCAGCAGAGTAGCCTTTTATGATTGGGATACGGTTGGTGGTGGTTATCATTACATAACGGTTTGGGACAGAGGAAGTTGGAAGGAATACTTGTTTCTTTGGGTACAATCCTTTCTTAGCGCAAGAGAAATTTTTTACTTATATCTAGACCCCAACCCACCCAAAGACTGGAGTCAAGATTTAATTTATCATCATTAATTTTGCGACCAAAGAGAATTTCATTTTTTGGTTTTTAAAAATAAATTTTATATGTTATAATATTATTATAATATAATTTTTTAAATCTATATTTTTCTTATGCCAGAGCGATTCTATAAATAAGATGAATTTATGGAGAAGACTTTGGCGAATCGCTCGTGAATTTTATATCTAAAAAGACTCGCGATCTGTCGAACGACCTAAAACGCAACCTGCAGAGCGACCCAGAAAACTCAGCGAATACCTCTCTAAGGATCGGCATTCAGGGAGTGATGCATTGAGTTTCAGGAAAGCGTTTTGCTTTAGTTCAGGGAGTGAGACGCTGAGTTTGAGAAAGCGTTTTACTTTAGTTTCAAACGCTTTCTTAAAAACTTGGCATTTTCGATTTTATCTTTAAATTTTTTGTAAACAAATTTCTGTATGAAATAGTTTGTAGGCACAAGTTAATGCAGTTTTTAATTTCTTAAAATCTCTCTAAAAAAATCAACTATACTCCCAACTGTTAAAAACTCGTGATTTGTAAGAGTTCCCACAGTTTACAAATTTAGACGTAGTTACGACCCACCACTAAACATTCAATATATCCAACAAGTACAATACATTAAAAATCCTTGATACATTCAAAAGAACTGTTTTCCGAAGAAAAACGACTGGCCTCAGCCAGCCCATCTTCAAACAATATCTTGAAATAAAGAATTTTCTAATATTCTAAAGGATGTAAAATGGTTACCGTGTAAAGCAAAAAAGAAATCTCCTTGCTTATGAGCGTTTTGTAAAGAATCCATAGAAACTAACGTGGAAGTATCCTGAGGCTCCAATCTAGAATCAGAGTTGCTCGCAATTTCAATGTATTTATTAGAACTTTTTTGTTTAAATTGTGCAAACAGAGGAACAATTGTACATTGTGTTTTATCTAATAAAACGTAGGAATAATCGAAACCAAAAAGAAAATTACCGTCGGAAAGCTGAAAACAAACAATCGGAGAACGTTCCAAACGAATCGGCTCACCTAAAGGCTGTAAGTTGTCATCCAAAAGCAAAATTCCACTTCTATTATTCTTTCCCTTTTTAAATTCGCCATATAAAACGACTTCGGACGTACCACAAAATACGCTGGATGGATTAAAATCAGAAAACTCTTTTTTATTTTTGATTTCTAAATACCCGTTTATAATAGAAATTTCATATAAAAACGGATCGTTTTTCAAACTGCTTACGGTAAAAAATCTATCACCGAACGAAACGAAATATTCCACACATCCATTTTCAATTTTTATTTTTTGAACTGGTTGAATTTGATCAGATAAATTCAAATCTACCAATCCAATTCCTTCCCAATTCATAGCAAGAATTGCATTTTCGCCAATAATCTTCATGTCATAAATGTCGTAGCCTAATAATACGAAAGAATTTACACGTTTCGGTTCGGATATATTAGACAAATCAAATGTATGAATCGCTCTTTTGTCTTCGGCCACATATAACGTATCCATTTTAATTTCTACTTTTACTATCACGTTTTGAAACGAGATAGATTGAACATGAGTAGGCTTTTCTGGAATTTCAAGACTAAGAATATGAATTTCATACGCTCGGCCGTAGTCTCCGTATATGAACGCATAATCTTTATAAACTACAAATTGATTCACATTCTTTAGGAAAACTTTATCCAACAATTCCAAATGAAAACTTAACATCTTGATCCTTAATTTAAAGAATTTATAAATTCCTTATATATCTCGTGGTGTTCTATAGATAAAAAATCTTTTTCAGAAAGAATTTTAGTTCTATTGTAAATTTCTGGCTCAAGACCCGCTGCTTCTTTTAAATAAGATACACTTTTTTCGGGATCTTGTAACTTGGAATACAAACAGGCAGCGTTAAACTTTGCATGTGCATAATATTTACGAAAAATATCTGAGTATTGTTTATCTAAATCATAGCCTAAAATCTTATCCATAAAATCAGATTCTTTTTTATAATCAAAACGGCTCCAATCCATAGAAAAAATTGAATCAAAAGTTATTTTAGCCGTTTCTAACTTGCCTATTTCTATTTGCAAAACTCCTAAATTAGTTGCAATCAAAACGTATTCAGGTCTTGTCTGATCCGAATCTTTCAGAAATTGAATCAGAATCGACTCAAACTCATTTAAACGATTTTCATTTTGAAACGCCCAATAAACAGTTAAAAAACAATATATGATCGCATCCGGATCCAAATCCTTTACAGTCTCTACAATTACTAATGAATTTTGTTTTTCCTGAAGTTTAGAAAAAATGAATTTAGCGAGTTCTCTAGAAGAAACCTCATCGTATTCTCTAATAAAAAATGACAAATGAGTATGAAAAACTGAATTTTGCAAAAGTTCTTCTTTTAAAAACTCATTTGGATAATACAGTTTCAAAATCTGAAAAACCGAATTTTTCTCAGTTTCCCATTCTAAAAGTTGTAAAAGTTCCTTAGAAAAATTTTTAGAACTTCTTAAAAGTTTAGGCGCAATCGAAAGGTTGAGAGATAAATTGCCAGGTTTTAAAAATGTAGCCAGTTCCTTTTCGGAAATAGAACCCAACTTTTCGAAAACCAAGTATTCTTCGGCTTGATTTTGAATCCATACCTTATGCGACTCTATTTCAAGTTTTGAATATTCTTTTTTTAATACATCTATAAACAAATCCATATCAAAGGATTCTAAATCAGTTACAAAATTACCGTCCCGAAAAAAATGATTTTGAAAAACGGAACGAACTTTTGTATAAAAAGCATATAACTTTCCGGAAGGAATCTCGTCCCAGTTCTGATCTGGAAATAAAAGATATAAAAAGAACGCTTTTGAAAGTATAAAATCATCTTTCCAAAGAACCGGAAGAATTTGTCTTAATTCTTCCATACCCCGTTTGATCCCTTCTTTTTTTTCTATATAATTTACTTTCAAAAAAAGCAACAGAGGATTTATAGATATTTCGGATAACGTTTCATTTAAAATATCCAACACATCCGTCTTCTCTAATAAAAACGCTTGGATCGACTTAGCCGCAATTCCACATTCAAGATATACCCTTTGTCCACTGTTTAGTTTTCCATGTACGTTCAATAACTTTAGAATTTCCGTCATTTCGGATATAATTTGAAAAAAACTTTCTCTATTTTTTTTAGCCTTATTCCTTAACTTTTCGGCGTAAAATAAAGCAAAACGTGAAGGTACGTCTTGAGGATCGTTTTTTAAAGCTTTTAAAAGCGCGTAAAAAATCCGATTTCGATTTATATCCTTTTCAATATTTTCATAATATACTAAAAAACCAGGCTCGCTATCATAAAGAAGATCTTCCCAAATTTCAGAACGCGCAAAATCTTCCGGAAAATGTTCGAACCGATCCAGAAAATATGACCAACGTACCACAGGAGCTTGCTTAGACCACTGATCGTAAAATTCCTCCATATAAAATTCGTTTTCTTTATGCAATTCATGAACGAGAGAAGGAATATCATCACATCCGATGGTGTACAAAATAGTAGCGAGCTCTCGCGTAGAGTCCTCATAGTTATATCTTTCCATCACTTCAATCACTGCGGGAACCGCCCTTTTTGCCTTTTTCCCTAAAGGCAAAAGTCTATCTTTAAAAATAAAATCCCACGCTTCCCCAAACCAAGGAAATTTTTTCGGCATACAGTGAATCAGATCGATGATCACATCTATAAATTCTTCTGGTGGATTTGAATATATCGGACTCTCTTTAGAATCGAATTGATTGGATTTAAATCTGGCCTCGATCTCCATAGCTCGGATCTTAAACCCGGGATGAGCCAAGGACTTCATTCGATTTAAAGTCTCCTCAAACGAACTATAAAATTCAGACCTATATTCCTCCGGAATAGATAAATAAGAATGAAACAAAACATATGAAAAATCATTAATATTAGGAATTGCTATTTTGTATGAATCAACCAACGGAGGTGGAAGACGGAAAAAAACTTTGTTCTGAAAATTGCGCGCGTTTTCTAGATGAGATTTGGGATTGAATTGCGCCAGTTTCCAAAAAAACGAAGAAAATAGATGAGGCTCAAAATCCTTTACTCTTGCAAGAAGGTCTTGTTCGTCTTGTTCGTCGAAGTTATAATTGAGAGAATCTGAGGCAGATTTTTCCAAAATAGATTGAAATTCCGGATTAGAATTTACGATTTTAAGCAAGGTCTGAAATTCTTTGGAATCCTGTTGATCTAAAAATTTAAGATGAAATAAAAATTCTTCCTTTGCAGAAATGGAATTTTCGATTTTAGATGATGTTTCATACAACGTGAAATAAGGATTCTCTCGAATAGATTGTAATTCAATCGGAGGCAAAATTTCTAAAAAAAACGAATCCTGAGTATAATTGTAACATTCTTCCGAGTTTACTAGAACGTAAAAAGGAAAAACTTTCGGAAACTTTGCGAACCTTTCGTCTAACAAAAGTTTATCTACAATTTCACGAATCATTTTTGTAAATAGAAGTAGTTTGATATGAACGTGTAAATCCCGTCCGTCGATTTTTTCTTCTTGATAATAAATCGAATATTCCCCCTCTTCCATATCGTAGATAAAATCATAGAGTTCGGAACTGTTTTCTTCTGTTTCCTCCAAATCTTCTCCAGAAGGATACGAATCTTTTTCAAAGATGATTTCGTGATTGAGTCCGAACACATTCGAAATTCTTTGTGTTTCCGGATCAAAATGAATCGATTCTAAAACCGCACTAGAAAATCCATCATCGGACATCTTAAAAAGAAAACCGTTGAAAGGTTTAAATCGATGAACTCTTAAATTTTCCGGATTGAAACTTTCTTCTAAATGTTTTAAGACCAGATCCACTTTCTTAGATAACGGTTCAGAAAAATGAAATCCATCTAACATCTCCTGAAAACGAACAGATAAACTTTTGTATTTCTTCTCTTCCTTTAAAATTCCCTTTTTATTTTGGTTTCGTTCGTCTTGAAAAATTTTCTCAAGAAGTTTTATGGCTCCTTCAAAATCAAAATGATTCAGTTTTTCGAAGTAGTCTGAGTAGTATTTTGGAATTGTCTTTTTTGGAAAGTCTTTCGGTCTAAAAAT
This sequence comes from Leptospira kirschneri serovar Cynopteri str. 3522 CT, assembly GCF_000243695.2. NCBI lineage: Bacteria > Pseudomonadati > Spirochaetota > Leptospiria > Leptospirales > Leptospiraceae > Leptospira > Leptospira kirschneri. The sequence goes on from NZ_AHMN02000002.1 coordinate 20,914, forward strand.
CATATATTACGGTTCAATCAAAAGTATTCGGTAAAATAACAGACGACTTAGAAAGTCATATCACTTTTTATCCGAAAGATTATAAATTGAGGACGTAAATATTGTGGATTCTGAATAAGAAAGTTTGGATCAATCCAAGTCATTCTCACTTATAGTTCATAAATTAAAAAAAGAGAAGAATTTTCCTACAGACCAAAAAATAAAAGTATTCTGACACCGATTCGGCATTTTAAGTAAAGAAAAGATAAAGGATTTTTGAGATAGGTTCTAAAACTAATGATCCTTGTTTTTGGCGAATTTGTGCCGAGTTCCGATTTGTGAATGAAAACAATCGGACTTTTCAAGGAGTAAATGAACGATTCATAATATCATATTCTTAATATATTTTTCAAATTCATTTCTTTATTTTCCAGATTCGAATCAGAATCAGAAAAATGAAAACGGAAAAAAGGCCGGAAATGATTCCTATTGAGTAAGCACTAAAAACACCGGAACGTTCCAGATAGGATTCCGTCGGATTTTTAGGGTTGTAATGGATCCAAACGGAGCGGTTCTCATATTTTTTTAATATTTCTTCCGCAACGGAAGAGTTGCTTGAGCTCCATATTCCTCCGATTTGAATTCGATTGCCGATGTATTCCTTATTTTCGATTCGATAGCTATATTCAATTTTAGGAATATATTGGGAGAGACGTGTTCTATCCGATATATTTTGGTGTACGCCGTTTTTGTCTTGAACGTGAACGTGTGCTCCTATAATTGTTGCTTCCGTTATCGGCCAGTTTTCGGCCAAATGATAAATGTAGACATTTTGAAATCCTAAAAAACTGATCCGCAAAGCGACTGCTAAAAAAGGAAGAAAGAAGGAAGTGAAGAGCACACTCCTTTGTTTTTGCGGTGAAATTTTTTTCGTTAAGGTTTTGTGGGAATCGATATATATGGCAAACCAAAATCCGAATATGTTCGAAAAACAAACGCCTAAAAGCAAAACAAAAAAAGGAAAGATCCCCGTTCCCTGTATTAATACGCTTTCTTCTTTTGTATCGGGATTCAAAAACACGGACACCGAATCGGAAGAATTGTAAAGATTGAACGTATCGAATTCTTCTCCTATGTAAGGGAATTCTTTGAGATAACTGATTTTTGAGTTGGTGTATGTTTTTCCTCCCGACGCGTATTGATAAAAGACTTTTGTGTTCGAATGTTTTGTGCTATGGTTATCGTAGATTGTCCTTATCGAAAGAATTTTCCCGTTCGTCTTTTTCCAGGTATTACTTTGTATTCCTTTGTAAATCTCATGCGCGGAAAACGAAACAAACGAAAGCGGTATAAATGTAAATATCGCAAGGAGTGTTCCAAAAAACATCTTTATCGTGGAGCCGGCGATTTTTTCTTTTCCAAACAGAAAAAGGATCGAAGAGATTTCGACGGAAAAGAATAAAATGCTGAGTAAGAAACAGAATACGAAGAATAGGATCGGATAAATGAGATTGGAAAATTCGAATGCGTTCTCTACTACGGATTCTTTGGGGTTATCGGGATTGTAGTAGATGGAGATATTTTGATTTTTTTTTAAATTTTGAATTCTACTTTCGATTTCGTTTTCACTCAGTCCAAAACGAATCGTATCGTTTTTATAGTCAGTTCCGTTTACGATATACCCGTAGAGAAATTTTTTTTTTTGCTATGATTTCGTCTAACTTTTCTTCTTCCGAAGGATGAGAAATAATCGTCGCAGTGGAGGGCATCCAGGAAACACTTTCCCATGATTTTTGAATTTGTTTTCCAAATGCGTAAAGACCGAGTGCGCTAAATCCTGTGAATAAGGATAGGACAAGAATGAAAATGAGAAAGATGATAATTTCGGGGATCGAGATTTTGTTTTTGCGTTTCATCCGTTAACCGCCGTAATTCGAAGTGGAACCCCTCGTGAATCCTAAATCGAGACTTGATTTTGTCATCGATTTTTTCCGTTGATGTGTGAACTCCCACATTCTCCGGAAATCTTTTTCGTGGAACCGGCTTTCCCGCTTCAAAAAAGAGAAGAATTTTCCTACAGACCAAAAAATAAAAGTATTCTGACGTAAAATCGGCACGAATTTACTCGCATGAAGATAGAAACCATTTACAAATATTTTCTACTTACACCCTCGACACATCTACCCGTTGTAGACGACTCTGGAAAACTGATCGGCTTGTTATCTCGTAAGTTGATCCAAATGGAAATGGCTGATTTAAGTAATTCCGAAAAAGAATATGCACAAATTCCAGAATCATTTTTAGAAACGGACATTCCAGAATCTTTCTTTCAATACTTTCAAAGACAAAAATCAATTCCGGTTTTATCTATAACAGGCGAAAAAAAAGAAGAATGGGACAAGGTGCAATTGATGGCGGAACTAGGACAACTCGTCTCAGCCAATCGTCCAAGCCTACCTTCCACAACCGAAACTCAAAAACAAGAAAAAGAACAAAACTCCCGTTTTTGGTTTATGGAACTCATACTTCAGAACTTTCCGGACGGACTTTTAGCAACCGATTTAGAAGGAAGTTCCCTATTTTACAACGAAACCTTTGAACAAAACATTCTACCTAAAAAGTATTTTCGGGATTCAATCCAACAAGCGGAAAGATTACTTAAGGAAATGAGTAAAAACCTTTTAGCGGATTATCTAAAAACCAACGAACTTCGATTAGACGGAAACTCTACCTTTTCTTTACAAACCTATGTGTCCGAACTAGAATGTAACGTAAGAATTATCGTTCTCAAACAAAACTCCAAAATAGCAGGATATCTCTATCATTTCATAACGCCTAAAGCCGTATTAGGACGTCAGGACGAAAATGGACTGGAATTTCCCTCCATTCGGGACGCGTTTTTACAAAAACTTCCACTAGAAACTATGCTTAAAGAAGTGGAAAGTTCGTTTATCTTTTATTCTTTAAAAGCAAACCAAGATAATATATCCCATACCGCTCTTCAATTAGGAGTTCCTAGAACCACACTTCAAAATAGAATCAAATTTTTAGATCTACAAAATCGTTATTCCCTTTCGAGAGAAAATCCGATTCCTCGTAAAAAGGCTTCGGCTTCTGGTTCTTCAGAAAAGTCGCCTAAAAATACGGAAAACAATAACTCTCAGACGCCTAACTCTAAAAAATCCAAAAAGAACGGGCCCAAAACAAACTCTGCATCTAAAAAAAATTCTTCTAAAACCACTGTAAAAAAAAGAAACCGTCGTTGAATAATTTCGTTGACAACCATCCTTCTTATCCGTTATCTCATGGTTAGAGCCGATCTAACTGATCTCTTCTCCACTCTGAATTCTCAAAAATAAAATCTCAAAAAGGCGAAATCCTTCTCCCTTTTTAAAAATCAAGTAGTTCTTTAATATGGCAACAGCAAGACGAGACAATAAAAACAGACACCAACATTCAAACCACAATCATAACAACCAAAACGACTCTGGAGATTCTTTCGAAGAAGAAAACGTAAATCAAGAATCTCAAGAATCTGATTCTTCTGAAAATTCAGATCCCAGATCTCGTAAACGCAAACGAGGGGGGTACGAAGGCCCGGCGCCGGTGCCCATCGACCTTGTAGAACTGAAGAAAAAAGCGATCGCGGATTTGATCGAAGTCGCTAAAAGTTTAGGAGTAGAAAACACTGGCGGTTTAAAAAAGCAGAATTTGATCTTCGCCATTCTACAAGCGCAAGCGGAAAGAGACGGACAAGTTCATGCTGCTGGAGTTATGGAAAAACTTCCGGATGGATATGGATTTTTACGTTCTCCGGATTATAACTACGTTCCAGGTCCAGATGATATTTATGTTTCTCCTTCTCAGATCAAATTGTTCGGTCTTAGAACCGGAGATACAGTCGAAGGTCAGATTCGTCCACCCAAAGAATCGGAGCGATTTTTTGCAATGCTTAGAGTGGAAACCGTCAACGGTTATACTCCGGACGTAGCCGGCAAACGCGCCTTATTTGACAACTTAACTCCTCTTTATCCAAACGAAAGACTCAAGATGGAATACGATCCATCTATGTTGGATACTAGAATTTTAGATTTGATGTGTCCGATTGGAAAAGGACAAAGGGCCTTGATAGTAGCACCTCCTAGAACCGGTAAAACGATTCTGATGCAGAATATCGCAAACGCGATTACATCCAATCATCCGGAATGTTCTTTAATTGTACTTCTAATCGACGAACGTCCCGAAGAAGTGACAGATATGGCCCGACACGTTCGTGGAGAAGTAGTTTCTTCCACATTCGACGAACCTGCACAAAGACACGTTCAAGTCGCGGAGATGGTCATCGAAAAAGCAAAACGTCTTGTGGAACACGGAAAAGACGTGGTTATACTTTTAGATTCAATCACCCGTTTGGCTCGAGCCTATAACCAAGTCATTCCTACTTCCGGTAAAATTCTTTCCGGTGGAGTGGATTCCAATGCACTTCATAAACCGAAGCGATTTTTCGGAGCGGCGAGAAACATTGAAGAAGGCGGTTCTCTAACGATCATCGCCACTGCTTTGATAGATACTGGATCCAAAATGGATGAGGTGATCTTTGAAGAATTCAAAGGAACGGGAAATATGGAAATCCATCTGGACCGAAAACTTTCCGATAAACGGATCTTTCCCGCAATCGATATTAATAAATCCGGAACTCGTAAGGAAGAACTATTAATCACCAAAGACGTTCTTCAGAAAGTGTTTGTTCTACGAAAAGTACTTTCTCCTATGAGTATCACGGAAAGCATGGAATTATTGCTGGAAAAAATGAGGCTTTCTAAAACAAACGACGCCTTTTTAGCCAGTATGAACACACAGTAAACGTTTCAACAAGGGAATTTATGAAAACCGAAATTCATCCAAACTATAGAGCAGCTAAAATCAGCTGTGCATCCTGTGGAACCGTATACGAAACCAGAACTTCTATCGGCGATATTAATATCGAGATCTGCTCCGCTTGCCATCCTTTCTTTACGGGAAAGTCTAAACTAGTGGATACCACTGGTCGGGTAGATAAGTTCAAGAAAAAATATAAGATGCAGTAAAAGTTTACAAACTCTTCTTTCTTTTTATGCCGTCTAAAAACCGAGCAGGAAAACTTTCATGAGTGTAATGGACTTCACGCGGTATAAACAAATCAACGACGATCGAGTCAACTATCGTGAAATGGAAGACGCGACCGTCGTTTCTAATTATAGAAACGTTGGTTGTGGAGACGGTTATCGAATTTATTTAAAAATTGATTCTTCAGAAACGGTCACGGACGCAAGTTATACAACAACCGGTTGCGGGTTCGGAATTGTGGCTCTTGCGATGGCAACGGAATTCGCAAAAGGAAAAACAATCGAACAACTCAAATCGATCACTTCTACAGACATCGAATCCATGTTCGAATTTCCGGAACGTAGAAAAAACTATCCAGAATCCGCGGTCGCAGCCCTACTACAAGCGGTGCGAGATTACGAAAGCGGAGCGGGCATTCCCAAAGAAAAAAGAATCACCGCCGGAAAAGCATTAGAAATTTTGAAAGTAAAAGGTTCTCTCAAAGACGAAGACCTTTCCAGTATTATATTAGAGAAACTTAAATTTGATGGAGTCGATTTTTCAGGCGCCAATTTAGGACACGCATTTCTACAAAACTCTTCCTTTGTAGGAGCTAACTTCTCCGGAGCCAAACTCAGAGGTTCTTTTTTAAACAACGCGGATCTTAGAAACTCAAATTTCAGAGGCGCCGATCTTCGTTGGGCAAAACTAGCAGGCGCAAACGTAGAAGGCGCTGATTTTACGGACGCAATCTACGACATTGGAACCCGTCTTGATCAAAAACAAATTCATCTTTTTTCCGTCATGAAAAAAGAAGGTAAAGATATTTACTTAAACAAATGAAACCGGGAGACAAGGTTAAAATCGTAAAACGCACTTTTCTACATAACGGAATTTTCGTTCATACAAATACGATCGTAGAAGTAATTTCCTTCGAGAACGAAAAATTAGTCGTTTTATTTCACGACAAAGAAGGATTTACACATAATATCGAATCTTTAACTCCTACCGACGTAGTTCCAGCTTAGACTTTTCGTGCCGCTTCCCATAAAGGAATATAACTCAATCGTTTATCTGTAAAGATCAGAACCATCTGGAAATTTTAGGACTTTTGTTATAACTTATTTTATAAATTCAGTTTTTTAGAATATTCTATATTAGCCATATTTCTTTTGTTTTTTACAGTCCTATCGATTTCAAATTAACAACCAATTGTAGTAAATTCTACTTAAGAACTTACTACTCGGACACATAAAAATAGTATTCGAAAATGAATGGGCGATTTTACAAAGACTCAGAAATTTTCAAAAAATTATATTTAACGTGAGCAGGAACGTAAGAAAATCTTAGGTCAATTTTTTCGTAAAAAAATAGATGTGGGAACTCAAACAAATCGTGGATTACCAGTTAAACTTTAAAAATTATAGGAACTACTATGAAATACAAAAAGAACCATCGTCCAATCCGATTTTTGCGCAAAACCGCTGTTTTGTGGTCATCATCAAAATTTAAATCCTATTTTAACGTGAGTTCAGTTGAAAAAGACTTTTTTAAAAGTATGAGTTCCCACACTTGAATACCACAGATTCAATTGTTATAAACTTATATCTTTTAAATTGTGAGAGTTCCCACATTTAAAGAATCGATCTATAAAGTTCAGATTCCAACTTTTTTCAGAATCATAGATTTCTTACGCCGAACTCACGTTAAATAGCACAAATTCAGTATAATCCAATGCGAAAGCAATTGGGGCGCGGGACACTTAGCAGAACTCTATTTCAAATTTAATGTCTCACTTCTCATCATAACCAACCACACAAGTTGAATAGGATTTTAGAATCAAAATTGAACTAAAGCAAAACGCTTTTTACGAAAGCGTTTTAGGTCATTCGACAGATCGCGTTCTATAACAAATTGAAATATCGAAAGAATTTTGTTTTTAGTTCAATTTGTTGATCAGAACTGAAAGCGTAGTCCGACAACGCCGGATTCACTCCCGATTTTCTTACGACGAATTTACTTACCGATCTTATACCGTAAATTTTTATTGCAAACACTGTTTTAGTGCAAAATATTAGGTACTCTATTATGTAGTTCTGAGTAATGCAAAAAACTAGGTGTTTTATTATAAAGATCTCAGTAAAATAGAAATACATTAATATTTCATTATATTCTTTAGAGAATCATTATAATGTCTAAGATAAAATTTAAAGACCCGAACGTTGCCAAAGTATTTAAAAACTATCTAAACGAAGTTCGTGAAAAATTACTTTTTTTAAGAAAACTCATTTTCGACACTGCGGATTTAACCGAAGGTGTTGGTAAGTTGGAAGAAACCTTAAAATGGGGTCAGCCTAGTTATCTAACTTCGGAAACCAAAAGTGGAAGTACAATTCGAATCGATAAAGTTCCATCTAAAGAAGATAAATATGCGATCTATTTTCATTGTCAGACAAATTTAATCTCTACTTTTAAAGAATTTTTTCCCAAAAAGTTTGAGTTCGAAGGAAAATCGTTCCATTCAGCTAAACGTCAAAGATCCAATTCCAAATAAAGAATTGAAAGTTTGCATTTCTTTAGCGTTGACGTATCATCTAAGTAAAAAAACAAAAAAATAAACTTTATGAAAAATGAAATATCAACACACATAACTTTCATAAAGTGAAAAGAAATCATACTTACTCAATAATAATATTGATTAGTGAAGTACACTAACTCGGAATCATTATAATTAAAAAAACATTTTTTAAACTTTAGAAAAAACAAAACGAATCAACAGATTTCCATTTCTAAACTTCCGGTTTCATTCCATGAGAAAAATCGTCTGTAAGAATTTCAAACGCGGTTTTACGACTCGAAGTCAGTTTTAAAAAAGTCAGATCTTCTTTTCTCTTCACGATTAGTTCAGCACTTGCAATCTTACTATTGAGACAATATTTCCAACCACCGGGAGGATTCCAATATTGCAGACATGCAAAATCATTTGGTTCCGCAAAAATTCTACCTTTGAGTTGAATCTCTTTTGAACTCGCAGAAAAACTCCAATCAAAATAACGATACCGGGCCCTTCCAAAGCTTGTAAAAGGATGATTGAGTTTATAGTCCTTTCCTCTAAACCTGAATACGATAGGAGTAATTGCAGGAATCCAAAAAGGCCCTATCTTTAAATTGGCGGTGGCGAGTTCTAAAAAAGAATCCGCATCCTCTTCAAAACCTACAACCTGTCCCCAAGCATATCGATCCGTATGTTTTGATCCCCAGTTATGATTATGACTTCCAACCCAATCTGAAATTTGTATGATTTGCGAACCTAACTTTAAACTTCCGTTAAGTCTCACCAAAGGATTTCCAACCAAAACTTTCGCCTTTGGAAAAGATTCCTCGTATAAACTTTCAGGGAAAAGAAAAAGCGGAGGGCTGCCGTTTGAAATATTTAAATTCCAGAAAAAATCTTCGGAACCTTTTTTATTTCCGGCACTTCCCTTAAGATGAAAATCAGAAAGTTCTGAATCTCCTATCATTATAGATAAAGGAGTAGTATTAAATTTACATTTATCGATTGGGAATTCAGACTTAGAAACGAACCGGGTATTTTTTTCACCGTCAAAATAAATCGCCCAAAGTTCTCCGATCGCCTTTTCGGGAATATTTTTTGGAGAAAAAATTGTATAACGAATCCATATCGCCTTACAAGCGTTAGGGTGATTTGCCCTGACAAACCAACTTTCATAATGTCCTTTTGAATCGTTTTCTCTAAACCTAGGATGATTAAAATTAGATTGGATCACGTTCGGAATTTTCCTTAATTTTAAAAATTTCCGTCTCTTCCTATCGAACTCTTCTACTTTCTCAAGTAGAATTCCATTTTTTAAATTGAATTTTTACTCCAAGGTCGTTTCAAAATCTATACATGTAGGAACTAATACAATTTCTAAAATTGTTCGAACGTCTATAAATCTCTCTAAGAGACTTAATCTGTGGGAGCTCACTTAAATCACGATTTTACGAACAAATTCTAAAAATTGTAGGAACTCATACTATTAGAAAATTCCTTCCTTATTCTCCACGAACTCACATTAGTTTTATGATTTTTTGAACAAGTTTTAAAACAAACGAATAACGCCGTCTTACCGATACTAGATGGATTTTTCAAAAACTCTATTTTAAATCCAATACGTTTACAGAAATTTTCTTTAAATCGACTGAGTAAAATTTGTACTGTTTATCACTTGAAAATCCTTCTACAAAAAAACGATTTAGAGATTTACGATATACTAAATTTGTCATTTGAAACGAAAACTCCGAACCGTCCGAATTTACAAAAACAATTTGAACCGGTATCGGATTATAAGAAGAATTAGAAAAAACCAAACTTAACTCTTCTTGATCCGAAGTAAACAAAGGAGTCGCCAAAATCGCATCCGAAGAAAATTCCGAAAAAGGAACACAATATTGAGGTTGTATTAAACTTTTCTGAAATAGAGGACCTTTTCCATACTTACAAATAAATGAAGGTGGGCTAGAAATATTAAACTCAGTTCTCATTTTTCGATAATCCCAGAAAGGAGTGGGATTTTTTTCTCCGGAAAACAATTTTTCATCTAAAAGTTTACCGTAATTAGAATCCGATTCATCTGAATCGGATTCCTCCGTTTTGTTTAAAATGTTTTTTCCTAAAAAGTATTCAAATACAGGATCGGTAGTATCAGAGTTTAAAAGACTTATAGCTTTTAACAGTCCAGAACTACTTTCAAAATTTTTAAAACACACCCTGGATAAAAGTTCTTCCGATTCATCTCCCGGAAAAAATTTTTTCGAAAGATTAGAACAAGCTTCCTGTTTTCTTCCGGAAATCAAAAGGGTTTTTGCAGTTTCAATTTCACTTCGTTCTTTATTGGCGTAAGAACCGCTCATCCAAAAGTATCTCGCAGAAGAATCATATTTTCCTAAATTTCTAAGAAACTTTCCGTAGAGATACAAAAGATCCGATTTTCCCTCTTCGCTTAACATTTTCAGTTTACCGCCCGAATAAATTCTTTTATAGGCGCTACCTCTCCCTGAATGAAGAGTAAAACTGATACGCAAAGCCAAAGAAGTTTCGGGAGATAAAATTTCTTTCATCTCTCCGAAAGCATGTATTTTTTCCCAACCGTCAAAATCGCCCGTTTTGATTTTTACCGCATAACAAACCTTATAAAGCGAAGAGTTCTCCTTTTTTGAAAGGATTTTAAACAGTAGTGGCATTTCGGGAATTTCGAGCGTCTGTGTTGAAGATACTTCTTCCTCGACGGATTCCTCCTTTGATTCTATCGGTTTTACTTCCTGAAAAAAAACATCCGGTTTTGGAATCGGTTTACTACAACCGGAAACAACAGAAACCAGCGCAAAGGGACTTACGTTCAAACCGTTTGCAAGTTCGGTTACGATCGTGGTATATTTTCCTTTTTTATCCGTGATTTTCCCGGAACGAGTCATGATTAAAATAGCGGGGATGTATTTGCGATATTTCTCATAAAGGAAAAAAAGTCTAGAAGACGCCGTTTTACGTATATCCGATTTCTGAGAGGTTCGAACCAACTCTTCATATAAAGGAATCGAAAACAGTGGGTCTTCTTTTTCCATTGCATATGCTTCTTCGTAAGAAACAGAATGCAAACTATGTATAAAAATTAAGAATATAATAATATAATAATAAATTTTAAAATACATTACGAAGGACTTCCCGTTTTACGTCTGTTCCGTGATTTAGAGGACAAACTTCGGAAGGTACAGTCCCGTTCTTAAAAAGTTCCTTTCTAGGATGTTTACAAGAAGGACCGGGAAGTTTACCGGATTCTTCACAAACGGTCGCACTAATCGCATGTTCGCTAATAAGATATTTTTTTCTTTCGTCCGAACCTTCTGCCGTTTCGAAAATTTTGGCAACGGTTCCCCAAAGAGGAGCGGCAACAGTTCCGCCTAACGCGGACGAGCCGAGTCCGTAACTAGGATCGTCGTATCCTAGCCAAATCGCCATCGACATTCCGGGTTTTACTCCCACGAACCAGTTATCTCTGTTATCGTTTGTAGTTCCTGTTTTACCAGCGACCTCTCCTCTATATCCAGTACTTCTTACTCCTGCGGAATTGGCGCTCCCATGAAGTAGGTCGATCATTATTTCCGCAACCTGTGAGGATAATACCTTTCTTTCTTCTGGAACCTTTAAACCAAACTCATCCGTAGATTTCCTTTCAAATACAATTTTTCCAGATCGATCCGTGATCTTTTGAATCAGATAAGGACGTTTGATCACTCCATCATTTGCAAACGCAGAATACGCAAGCGCCATTTCCAATGGTGAAATTTCCAAAGAACCTAATGCCAATGAAAGATCCCCTCTAAATCGAGAGGATAATACTTTCAAATCAGGAAAGAAATACTTCTGAAAAAAATCCTGAATCTTTGATATTCCTAACTTTTCAGCAATTTGAACCGCTGCGGTATTTTTGGATTTTGCCAATGCAAGTCTAACGCTAATATCTCCGTCGTATTGATTTCCAATATTTTCAGGCATCCAGTTTCCGGTTTGATTTCTATAAATTAACGGTGCGTCTAAAATTCGAGAAGAAGCGTTGATCATTCCGGTTTCTATCGCCGCAGAATATAAAATCGGTTTGATAGAAGATCCGGTCTGACGTTTCATCGCAGTAGTTCTATCCAATTGATTATCCGCTTTAAATTCGGAACCACCGTGCATCAATAGAATCTCTCCTGTAGAAGGATCAACAGCGACTAACGCAACTTGCAATCCGGATTCGTTTTGACCGCCGAAAGAATCCGTATCTATAAATAATTCCAACGCCGGCGAAAGATCTTGTATATATCTTCTAAAAACAGCGGTTTCACTGGAATTTTTATTATCCGTAAGTTTTGTCTTTCGAACCAATCCGTTTTTTTGCACGTTATCTACGTAGTTTTTCACGATTTTTGGAAGTTCCGCTTGGACAGGCTCGGAAATAGTCGTATAAATAGAAAATCCTCCGGTTTCATAAATATTGGAATCTGGGTATAAAGAGTTCAAAAATTTACGCACGTGTTCGGTTACATAAGGAGAATGATCCTTTCGATTTCCGAATACGGTTTCGCCGGGCGATCTCATATGAAAGGAAAGATAAATTTCGTCGAGTTTTGTCTTTGGATTTTCCTTTAAAATCTGGTCTTCTCTAAAAGAGTGAATGATCGCGTTGACCCTTTGTCTAGAAAGATCTGGGTTTTTCAAAGGTGAAAATCGATTCGGAGCGGAAGCCAAAGAAGCAAGTACAATCATTTCCTCCGTACTGAGTTCGGAAGGAGTTTTTTTGAAATAAAATTCCGCTGCACTTGCAAACCCGAACGCTCCGTGCCCCAAGTATACGTTATTTAAATAATATAAGAATATTTGCTTTTTCTCATATGAATATTCTAACGCAAAGGCGAGCTGCGCCTCTTTGATCTTTCGGACAAGGCTTTTTTCCCTATCGTCTAACAAAATTCTTGCGAGCTGTTGTGTGATTGTAGAAGCTCCTTGTTTAAAGCGAAAACTCGTAATGTTTACAAAAACTGCGCGGAGTAAGGACATATAATTGATTCCGCCGTGGGAAAAAAACTTCCGATCCTCTACCAATAGCACGATCTTTTTCAGATTTTCAGGATAAGCATCCCATTCCAGATTACTCGTTTTTTTTGCAAAAATCTCAGAGACCTTTTTTCCATCCCGATCATAGATCACTGAAGGTTGATGATTATAGAATAGAGAAATCATCTCTTTAAGTTCCGATTCTCGAGTGATGACTCCCACCCAAAAAAGGATCATTCCCAAAAGAAGTAGAGAAATAACCGCTCCTGAAGAAAGTAAAATCACGTTCGGAAGCCGAATACTACGTCTGCCTATTTGTTCCTTGAGTCTTTCAGCAAGTGTTTTGACTGTATGTTGTCCATTTGCCCCGATCTCTCGCCTAACAGTTAAAAACGGTTTTTTTTCGGATGTAATCTTTTCTTTTTGAAGAAGTGAATGTGAACTCACATCGGATTCGATTCGATTCCTTTTTATTTCCCTAAATTTTTGTGTTAGTTCCCACAATTTCTGTCGCAGTAGATTCTGAATCTCGGAGAGTTTTTCAAAAATTCCGGGACCGGATGTTTGGGGAACCGTCGGCTCAGGCTGAAGCCGCGGAGCAGATTGCAATTTAGGAGTTCCTACATTTTTAGGTAATTCCGGATGACGTAAAATTTTATCGGATGACTGAACTGGAATCGGAACTTTTGGAATATCCGTTCTTACCAAAACCTTATGCCCACATTGATAGCAGGTAAGTCTAAAAACAGAACCGGTAGGAACTCCTTCCGGAAGCCTAGAAGTAGTTCCACATTCAGGACATAAAAATCGAGTCGTTTTTAGAGTCTGAATTCCAGTCTCCATCATCCTCATAATTGTCGGAAAATTTACGAATTCCAGACAAGCAATTTAATTCTCTTTTTCTCTCCTTTCCGTAACCACTGTAAAATCACAACCCTTTAGTATTTCGGTCGGAACTACATCACCTTCCTTCAAAGGAAACATTGAAATCGACAGAATCTTCAAACCGAACTCTCTAAGCCTATGAGGAACGCCAAATCCCTCGTCACTGTGAAAACGGCCGTTAATATGAATCACTTTTCTATTTCTCATCAAAGAAATATTCGCGATCGAATCAGCCATTCCTGTGTCCCAAAGATATTGAGCGTCTATAAATCGATTTTCCGAACCGGTTCCTGGATGTTTTTTAAGAGCATTTTTAATTTTAATCTCGTAACCTTCTTGGGAAAACTTGCGGATCAGATATTTAGGAGGTAAAAACACAGAACGAATCCGAAACAACGCTTCGAGTCCATTAGAAGCTACTAAATTCACATATTTTCGAGGAACATTAGACGCAAGCACTGGAATTTTATGTTCTTTTGCAAATTTGATAAAAGGGTGATAATCTCGAATATAATTGGGCCAAAGAGTCAGAGAATTTAAATAAGCAGTTTCCGTGATCTGACCGGTCAGATATTCATCCAAAGTTTTTTGCTGATCCCTTTCCAACATTTCCAAAGATAAAATGATAGGAGTTCTTAAAGCGATCTTTTGAAACCAATCCAGACGAATTTTATGTCCAACGACGTCATCGTGCTCCTCTCCAAATATCAAAACATCATAATTTTCTAATGTTTTAAAAATCGTTTCCGGATCTACAATTTTTCCGGTCGACCCGTTTTGGATGGACACTGGCACTGGGATCTCTTTAGTCTCCGATTTTTTATCCGAAAATATAGGATTTATATTCCCTAACGTAATGAACATAAATACTATGAAAGTTTTTTTTAAAGTAGCACCCACTGAACCTCCTACTATCACCAAACAAAGACTTTACGTAGTATCATCTTAAAATTCTCTTATTTTAACGTAAGAAAACCGGAGCAAATCCGGCTGCTACAAACAAGCCGAACTCAGCTATAGTCAATAAATTGTATATAAGAAACATGATACAACATATCGTATATAGTTTCAATTTAAAACGCGATCCGTAGGAGCGATACATTGAGTTCAAGAAGCGAGACGGCTTTAGTTTAAGAAAGCGTTTTGATTTAGTTTCCAGAGCGCCCCGCGATGTATTTGAGTTCAGAAAGTGAAGCGCTTTAGTTCGAAAGAGCATGCTTAAGTCTCCTACCATCGATCGTTTTCGCGTTCATTCACGTTATTTTATTGTCAAACCAAAGTTCTAAATTAAATCTTTTCCAAGATAACTTATAAAAATTTAAATAAAATGGACTTTCCATAAATTTTAAGACAATCAAATAACTTGCTTTGTAGATACAGATACTTATAAATTAAGTATCATGGATTTTAATCGCAAGGCCCTGTTTCAATACAAAATACTGGAGATCTCATTCTATAACCTTGAAATATAATTTAATCTTAAACATAAACTCAAAGATCTCATTTTAAAGTTTTCAGTAATTTAGAACTTTATAAAGATCTTAAATTTAAAAATTTTATTAAAGAAGATTTTTTCAAACTCAATGTGATCATTTTAATAGGGTTTCAATTTTTTGAACCACTGTGGAACTATCAGGTTCAACAGAAGAACGGTATCTCGCTTCTATCGTTCCGTTTTTTGATATTAGAATTTTTTCGAAATTCCATTCCACGTCTCCCGGATTCGGAGAGTTTTGAATCAGATAAGAATACAAAGGATGAATGTCCTTTCCTTTGACGGAAATTTTAGACATCATATCAAAACTGGCTCCTTTTTGAATTCTGCAAAACGTTTCAATTTCTTGATCAGTTCCTGGTTCTTGGCCTCCAAAATTATTAGCAGGAAATCCTACTACTGCAAACCCTTGATCCTTATATTTCTTATAAACCTTTTCGAGATGTTCGTATTGATAGGTATAACCACATTTAGAAGCTACATTCACCACCATTACTACCTTTCCCTTATATTTAGAAAGAGACACTTCGTTTCCTTTAATGTCTTTTACTTTAAAATCATAAAAGCTTTCTTTTGCAAAAACCCCGGCTAATGGAAAAAAAATTCCTAAAGTCATAAACCAAATGAAAAACTTTGAATACATAAAATCGGCTCCTTCTTTCCTAAATTTAAATCCAAACCTTTATTTACTTCAATCGTTTTTCTGAATTAGAGTTTTAGAAAGACCATCTATTCTACGTTAAATAACGTGAGCAGGGCGTAAGATTTTGTTTTATGAAACCTAATTTTTCCGCAAAAAATAAAATGTAAGAACTCCAATAAAGTTGTTAAAATGAATCTTCTTCCGTTTTTTTCATGAAAACGAATGGGGAAAATCGTTTGTAAATATGGATTTTTTCAACAACTCAATTGGCAAAAAATGAACGTTTAAAAATTTGCAAGGCACCAAAATCTGTGGGAACTCTCACAAATATAGTTTATAGTGAAATTTTTTCCTCCACAAACTATATTAAATCATTGTTCTAAAACTTTAGAGAGCATTATAAAAATTGAATCAATAAAAGTAAATGATTCAAAAATCTGCGAACATTTACTATTCGGACACATAAAAATAAGACCAAAAGTGAATGGTCAATTTTATAAAAGATGCAAAAATTCTCAAAAATTAAGTCTGACCCAGCATCGTTGGCATTTTGAAAGAGAGGCTACATTTTAAGTTTTTAAACAAGCCCAACGTTGTATTATTTTCATACATCCGAATAAATAAACAGACCAAAAATTAGAAATAGAATATTAAAAAATACTAAAATAACGTGAGCAGGGCGTAACGCGAAAGGGATCGATGCGTGGTCAAGTTATTGGTATTTTATGAAAATTGAATCTGATTCTGTAGTTTCACAATAACTTGACCGAAGCTGAGAGCCTGGTCCGGCTGCCTATGGCAAGCCGGATTCGCCCTGATTTTCTTGCGTCGAACTCACGTTAAAATAAAAACCAATCGGATTTGTAAATAACGTAAGTTCAAGCAGCGTAAGGAAATGAGAAAGAACTTTCTAAAAGTATGAGTTCCTACAATTTTAAAATTTGTTTGTAAAATCGTGATTTGTAGTAATTCCTCACATCATTTTACGGACAAACTTAAATTTCGTGAGAAGTTCCCTACGACAGATTCAATTATGATAAACTTCTATTTTATAAATTCGTGGTAGTTCCCACATTTTAAGAATCGATCTGCAAAGTGCAGATTCTAACTTTTTTTTAGAATTATGGATTTTTTACACCGAACATATTGCCGAATAGAACAGGGATTCTTTTTAAAAGTCTGGAATTCCTGGCAAATTTCAAATGTATGATAAGAATTTTGTATGAGTTCTCACAAATTTTAAAATTTAGTGGCTTATACTGCGATTTCGTTGAAGAAAGTAAGTAGATTCGGTTCCTCTTGTGCTTCCAGATAATCCAAAGACTGTTCTATCGCCGAATCCAAATAATAAACATAGTTTTTATAATTTTTAAGAAACAATTTTGTCTCTTCCACCTTTTCGGTCGGAAGTTTTCCCTGAACAATCAGTTGCAAAATTGCTAAAATTCCAAATGCGGATTTAAGTGAATCCTGATGAGTAGCGATTTTTAAAATCTCATCCAGATCCACTTCCGAAAACGAAGGCAACAAATCGCTGATCAATTCTAACGCTCCAATCGGAATTTGGCGATCCAGAGATTTGACGTAATTGATGATCACACGATAAGCACGGCTGTCCCCCACCCTAGAAAGAATTTGAACAACACCGGAAAGCAATCGTTTGTGGTAACCCCATGAAAGCCTACCTGAATCCACATCACGCATCACTTGATATAAAAAACTCCACACGAATTTGTCGTTTTCGATTGCTTTATCTGCAAGTTCAGAAAGCCATTCGTCAAAAGAAGGATGTTCCATTTCTTTCGAGAGAAATTCCATCAATTCGACCGGATTTCTAGTCTCAGGTAAGTGACTTTTCTTTTGACCCATAGGTTAACGATTATCCTCTAAAGTAGAATCATTTTCCATTCTTTTTCTTTTCGATGGCAAAGAACGTTGTTTTTTTAGCAAATTTTTAGTTTATTTTAAAAACTTTCTACTGAAACCATAGTTTTTTTTCAACCGGTCTGAGTTCTATGATCGGAAATAACGTGAGAGTTCCTACAATTTCAAAACTTAACCGCAAGATCAAGATTGTAGTAGTTCCCACATTTCAAAACTTAACCGCAAGATCAAGATTGTAGTAGTTCCCACATTTCAAAACTTAACCGCAAGATCAAGATTGTAGTAGTTCCCACATTTCAAAACTTAACCGCAAGATCAAGATTGTAGTAGTTCCCACATTTCAAAACTTAACCGCAAGATCAAGATTGTAGTAGTTCCCACATTTCAAAACTTAACCGCAAGATCAAGATTGTAGTAGTTCCCACATTTCAAAACTTAACCGCAAGATCGAGATTGCAGTAGTTCCCACATTTCAAAACTTAACCGCAAGATCAAGATTGTAGTAATTCCTACAATTTCAAAATTTAACCGCAAGATCAAGATTGTAGTAGTTCCCACAATTTCAAAACTTAACCGCAAGATCGAGATTGCAGTAGTTCCTACATTAGTTTGATATAAAAAATATTTGAATTCATTCCATTGTTTAATTGTTATTATAATAAAGTACTAATTTTAAAATTAGTTCCATTCACTTTTTAAAATCTAGGAACGATTATTTTATTTTCGTTGAAAAGTCGTCTTTTTTTATGTTCTTCACGAAACCTGACTACTAAAGATTGGAAATTTTTTACCTCCTACTGATTTCTACAAAATTGAATACTCGTAAATGCTGCGATTATGTATCGGTTAACGCGTTTTCGGTATAATCCAACGTGAAAGCGATTGAGACCTCAGCAGAACTCTTTCCTAAACTCAATGCATCGCTTCCCATCATAACCACCCCACAACGCGACCCATAGGAAAGCGTTGTGTTGAGTTTCCAACGCGATCCCTAGAGAGGCATTCGCTTTAGTTTCTCGAGTCGCGTTCTATATTATAACTTAAGGCGAAATATCGTATTACGTTTTTTTCATGCAATTGATTGACTGAAGCTGAAAGCGCGGGTCCGGCAACGACGGATTCGCCCAAACTTTTATTGCTCTGAATTCACAGGATAGATGTGTAGAGAATTGAGTGCTTTATTATATAATTCCGAATAATCTGAGTTTGATGCAAAGTCTTCGTTTTATAGAACCCGATTTTTACGCAGAAAATAAAATGTGGGAACTTAAAACAAATCTAAATTTCACAGTAAAACTTCAAAACCAAACGTTAAATTTAAAATCTAAATTCAATTCCAAAATTCAGATAGGGAATTTTATTCTTCTCAGTTCTTAAAGACTGTAAACCATTTAAATAAATATATTGAGTTTCCGGATTGGTTCCAGGCACAAAGGGAAAAATCAGAACAAAAGTATCTGCGCTTACCGCAATCCTACTTCCGGTAATGTTCACAAGTTCAAAATAAGCAGTGATCCTTCCCCAGCTAGTAGGAATAAAACGATCAAATCTTAAATCAAATTGATGATAGTGAGGAAGTCTAGCGGAACGAAGCATGTCCGAATAAACCGGTTGATAAATAGAAAAAAGGGAGGAACTGGAGCTCGAACTCGAAGAAGGAGGTGGTGGGGCGGCAGAAGGAAATAACTGAGAAGAAAGCTGTTCAGAAGTGATAGTTTTTGATCCGACCACGGGAGTATATGCATAATTTGTTAAATACGTACCCCTTAAACCGATTTGCGCCTTCTCTCCAAATTTCCAACCGATCACCATGTTAAACATATGAGTTCTATCAAAATCGTATAACTCTTCTTTAGAATTTTTGAATAAAACGTCGTAGCTGCCGTCTCTATAAAAGTTCGCATAATAATGATCCGTGTTTTCCTGATGAATCAAATCTTTTGCTGAACTTTCCGAAAGCCAGGAGGAATATTCCTGTTTAGTAAGCTCAGGCAAGTTTCGATTTCTTTTTGTAATCGATTTTGTATAAGAAATCCATCCATACAAACCAGACTCGGCAGAAGGTTCCTTTTTAATAAAAACTTCCACCCCGCGGGAATAACCAGTCATCGAATTAGAATAATTTAAATTAGAACGCCTAACTAAAGAAAGATCAGCGTTAGGATCTAAACTTTCCCGCATTAGATCCCTATTTCTTGAAAAAGGATCCATTGCATAAGGATCCGCAATGGAAAGATTAGAAAACGTATTCTGATATCCTTCTATTTTAATATTCCAAAAATTGTCTATTTTCTGATCCCATCCAATTTCAGCGTGATCGGATTCTTCCATTTTTAGATTTGGATTTCCAGTTCTGGCGGAATATCGACTCACGTCCGCGGGAGCTTGAAAGTGTTTACCATATCCCGCAAAAATTCTAGATTGTGTATAAGCAATCTCTTTACTGATCGCAACTCGAGGAGCCGTTTTCCATTCTCTCGATTTATCGTAGTATTCCCTTCTTACTCCTAGATTTAAATTGAAATCATAAAACTTAAATCTATTTTCAAAAAAAGTACCAATTTGCCTAGTTCTAACGGAATCACCTTCCAAAACAGATTTTACATCTGAAGAATTGAGTAACTGTTGATGGATAAAATTATACGTAGGATCCAGATTTATCTGAGAAACCTTCCCCTTGTAACCAGTGTCTACTTCTCTATACTGACCACCGAAAACAATCTTCCAATTTCGTTTTAATAATTCAACTTCGGAAACATTCTCTATCTGTCTTAAATCGTTAAAGTACTCGTTTTGAATCGTTTGAACCCTTTTGTATAAAGAAGGTGGATAACCTATTTTAGCGATGTCTAGAACCAACATATCCAAACCGTTTTCAGTAACTTCGTTAAAATAGTTTCTGGAAACGTTAAACGTATTTGTAATGGAACTTTTAGGTTTCCAAATATGCTGAATTCCGTCGGTTCTAAAAATACGATCCAGCCTAGCGGCATCCGCAGCAGAAGGAGGATTGGCAAACGATTGAGCGGTTTCCTTAGGATTGTATTGACTGAGTTCTTTAAACGGATAACGTTTATCCTTTGCGCCAAAAGTCTGAAACGATATGGAATGATTTTCATTAATATCCCAACCAATCCTAGCCTGATAATCGTTGTAATCCGATAAAAAGGTTTCCGTAGGAATCAAATTGGGAACCCTTCCAAAAACGATGTTTGGATAATACTTTTTACCAGATACGGAAACATTAAAGTTTTTTGTAATATTACGATATGTGTATACATCGGTTAAAAAAGCGTTCAAATGAGCGACCGATAAATTTGAATCTCTTTTTTGAAACCCTTCTATATTGATGATTCCTCCCGTAGCAAACCCATATCTAGCAGAATAAGAACCAGAATACAACTCCAAGGAACGAATGGCGTTGTTGTTAATTACAGAAGTGAGCCCGTCCGCGTGAAATGGATAACTCATAGGTAAACCGTTAAAATAAAACTGATTTGCACGGGACCCAGCTCCGCGCATTACTAAAAAACCTTTTTCGCCATTCGGTTTATCGGGTTTGTCCGGATTCGTTACTTGACTAAAAGTTTGAATTGCAGACTGAAAACTCGCACCCGTATACATCTGATACATAGGAGAAATCCCCGGCATGGATTGAACCGCCTTAAGAGCGTCTCCAAAACCTCCCGGCATTCTAACCGCATCTTCTTGACTCAGCGTATAGTTTGGAGGAGCCTCCGGTCTTTTTGCAGTTACATTGATAGAATCTGCAGAACTATTAGGATTAGAAGTGAATTCTATATTAAAATCATTTTGTGTTACATTAACCGTTCTTTTCTCGGTAAACCCGCTTTTCCAAATAAGAACGGTTTCGTAATTTCCTTGATCCGGTAACTCTATCGTAGTTTCCCGAACATCGGAAAAAGTAATATTCTTTTCAAAATTTTTTCCCCTCACTAAAAGTTGTACAGGCTGATCCGTTTTAGAATTTGCAGATATTTTTAAACGTACTGGAGTTTTAGAAAATAAGGATTGTACCCAACAAGTAGAATAGAAAAGAATAAAAATAGAAATTATAAAATTACGATTGATTAGATTCAAACTAACTCCTGTTTTGTCTTTGCCCATATACTGCAAATTTTCCTTGTACAAATTATTGTAAACATCTACGCTTTTGTTTTTTATTAGATACAGGATTTTTGACCAAAGACAGACGCGTTTCTTTTCCAAAAATTTCAAAAAAAACTGCGAAAAGAAGTGGAATTTATATATTTAGTTTAATACCACAACTTGATTTCAAAAGAAAGAATATTCATTTTTTATGATAAATCTCACTCAAAACTATAAAATAAAACACCCGGTATTTTGCAATAAAACATAACTTTATAATAAAAGTATAGAACACTCAATTTGATAAGAATCAGCAGAAATTTAAGGATTCAAAATATTCTCTAAAAATAATTTTGCAAAATCTAAAAAGAATCATCGTCCTAAAGTTTTTTGAACAAGATCTGCTTTGTAAAACCGTCACAAAATTAAAAATCCATTTTATAGAAATTTCTAATGAAGCAACTATTTTGTTTTTATAAAAAATCGAATTTATAAATCATTTTTAAAATTATCCCAATGACTATAATAACTCGAATATAAATAAAATAGCCATTTTATAATCTAAGGTATGTTTCGCTCATCTTTTTAACGAGCATAAAATCTTTATAGTCTAAATCGATTATAAAGTTCAGATTTCGACTTTTTTTTCAGAAAAATAAATTATGACCGAACTCACGTTAAATTAAACATAAGAAATTTTTCTCATAATTCTTTTGTATATAATCATCAATGATAAAAAACATCTTCGGAATTCCGGGAAAACAGATCAAAGTCCAACTGATGACTCCGCTTAAGCTTGTATTCATGTCGAAATCCATTCGACAATTAAAGATACTTGCAGAAATTTCTATAAAATGAATTTTTAATCTGATAACTTACGCAAAGTATAATTTTTATGGAGACTCCAGAAGTAACTCAACTGTAACATAAAACCAATCGATTTTGTACCAATCCTCGCGTTCACTGTGCAAAGTGTCTTCAGTACCCATACTAACCGTATAATACGATTCCGAATCATTTTTATAATGAAGATTTTTATAATGCCCGTAACGTTCTCCT
Organism: Leptospira kirschneri serovar Cynopteri str. 3522 CT; assembly: GCF_000243695.2. Classification (NCBI taxonomy): domain Bacteria; kingdom Pseudomonadati; phylum Spirochaetota; class Leptospiria; order Leptospirales; family Leptospiraceae; genus Leptospira; species Leptospira kirschneri. Next base: position 43,648 of record NZ_AHMN02000002.1, read on the forward strand.
TTCTGATTCGGGACACTTTCCCAGATACAGCAAACGAATTTAAGAGGTTGCATTCCAAACATATTGATTAAATATTTTTCCACTTCGGAGGCGTATTTTCCTTTTACACGATACGCAGCTTGGAGCGTCGGAATTTGAGCATTCTGAGTTTTTTTGCATTGGATAAACTCCAGATACTTTGGCTTTTTATTATGTAGTTTTAAAAAATCGCCGCAAGGAGGATGTGCAACGATCTCTGCACTCACCAATATCGCAGAAAATAGAACGAGCAAAAACACTATGGGTTGTTTTCTTTGAATCTTTAAACTTATCGTCATAAACGATGAACTCCTATTATTATAACCATATAATAAAGTACTTATCATTTTGTATAGAACCAGCGTTTTGTGATAAAATTAACGGTAATCAATTTTTTAGAGATCAGTATTATTTTCAGATCTTGTCCCAAAACCTGAAAATGTGGGAACTTCCACATTTTTAAACAAACTGTAAAACTCGAACTTCTTCCGCGCCGTTATCGTTATGATAAAATCGGAAAAACTTTTGTAATGTAACGTCCTAAAACCTAACCATTTGAAACGTGGGAACTCCTGCAAATTGCCATCTAGGATAAAATCTCAATTACGTAGTAAAAAAACAAAGTAGAACAAAAAATCGATATAGTTATTTTATAATGTTAAAATTCCGTAATTTAGAAAATCATCAAACGGAAACTCGTAAGTCCTATCCCTTTCAAAATTCAATACAACCGCGAGCAATTCGAGGTCAAGTTATTGGCATTAGAGAAATATAATATTTTATAGAAAAAACCGGGGAGGGACGCGGCCATTAAATTTTTTACGGAAACGTTCTATGATGTTTCGTAAATATAAAAAAAATCCATACCCCATTTCGAAGCGGCATGGATTTTTTAACTTAAAAATTAAACTTACTTCTTTAACTCAGGAGCAAGCTCCGCCAACGGAACCTTATCCTTTGGAAGAGATGCATAATCCTCAAATTCGTATCCATTAGGATAGTGTTCATGATCATCCGGACTGTAAAAGTGAACATAGTCCTTACGATAACCCCAAGTAAAAACAGACTTTTCTGGGTCCTGTCCTACTACTAAACAACGAGGATTCATCCATCCTTCTACTTTTTCAGTTTTTACGCGTACAAAAGGTTTTGGGTTTGCTTCGTGATTTCTATAATCATAAACCCTTACAATTGAACCTGGAGTTACCCTTTCTTTTACTACAGAAGTAGAATCAGCATCCGCAAAAATGGGAACCGTCGGCTCCAGAGATGCATTGAGTAAGGAAGGATCACAATTTTTATGATTGGTTACCTGGGCTAATTTAGAACACGCTCCCAAAAGAAGAGCGGCCCCAACTGACAGAACGATGAGTGTAATATTTCTTTTCATTCTTCTTCCTCTTATTGGTGATGGTGCAAAGCCTGATCTAACCTAGGATCTCCGACAGGAATCAAAGGAGCGGATTCATATCTTTTTAAAACCACGAACCCGAACAATCCGATAAATCCAATTACGGTACCAAAGGTCAAAACCAATCCGGAAAGATGAAAATTTTCAAAGTTTGCCGGAAATACCAACCAATAAATTTCAATCACCTGAGTAAACACGATCCAAAGTGCAATTTTTACGAGAACGTTTATATCTCTCTTATTGGGTCGATTGAGAAGTAATAAAAACGGAAATACAAATTTAATAAACGGAAGAGAATAAGAAATCACTTCCCAACCACCAGTTAATCTTTGTTCGTAAAAGAAAGTTTCTTCCGGAATGTTCGCATACCAGATCAACATAAACTGGGAGAACCCAACATAAGCCCAGAAGGTACAAAACCCCAACATAAACTTTCCTATATCGTGGATATGGTTTTCATTTACCAGATTTCCAAGATAACCTTTCTTTTTTAGAAAGTAGATCATGATTACAAGAGTAGAAAGCCCGGTCTGATACGCTCCTGCAAAACAATACACTCCGAACATTGTAGAAAACCAGTGAGGAGTCAAAGACATGATCAAATCAAAAGAAGCGAGTGAAAAAGAAAGCGCGAAGAATACAATAAATCCTCCCGCCAAACGAGCGTTAAACTGTGTATGCGAAACGTCCTTGTCCCCGTCCTGTTTTGTGGAACGTTTGTAAAAGAACCAACCAAACGTGGACCAAGCCGCTCCGAAAAGAATCATTCTAGCCACAAAAAACGGAATATTCAAAAGAGGTTTTTTATGCTGAAGTAAATGATCATGTGCAACTACTTCTGAATGACTCCATTCGTAAAGATCATGAATTCCAACAACAGTGATCAATAACAACACCCCGACCACCGGCAAAAACAATCCGTATCCTTCTGCGATTCTACGAACTGTAACGGCCCAATGTGCTCCAGTGATATGACTGACCGCGGTAAAAAAAACTCCCGCAAGCGAAATTCCAGTGATAAAGAAAGTTCCGATTAAAAATGCAGACCAAGCCGGATTGGAATGCCCACCTTCATGTCTAGGCGGTGTGTGGGACAAGGTAAAATACCCAATGAGTAAACTCAAAACTCCGATCCCGATCATCCCAAAAAGGGCACTTCGAGTTTTAGAGTCGAGTTTGAAGTTAATCAGATTTTGTTCGATTTTGACTTCCATGATTCTTAATTCCTAACCACGTCTTTTTTAGTTCTATTTTCGTATTCTTGGAGTTTTCTCACGTAGAGAACGATCTTCCAACGGTCTTCGGGAGAAACCTGAGAAGCGTAACTTTTCATTCTTCCCCATCCGGCTGTAACTACGTGATAAATTTGTCCGTCGGAATATCCTTGGATTTTAGGAGAAATCACGGCAGGAACCGGAAATCCGATTCTTGGAGCCGGACCTACGATGGTTCCGTTCCCCGCTCCTCTCACACCGTGGCAAGGAGAACAATACGTCTGATATTTTGCCTCTCCTCTTTGAAGGTTTGCTAAATCGTCTTTAAAAGGATTTCCAAGTCCTTTATTAGGTAATTGTGATACATCCAATCCTAAATATTCGTACGGATAATATCCTACCGGCACCGCTCCTTTTGGAGGGATTCTAGAAGCTGCCCCGTCGTGTGCGATCGGATCGGCTTCCTGCGCTTCTCTTGCAGGAGAATCAGCCATGTCGGGAAAATATTCCAGAGGAGGAGTTTTGGACTCGCAATTCCAAAAAAGAACAGCGGCCAAAAGGAAAATTAGAGATTTGTAATATTTCATTCTTGTCCCTGCTCCTATTTTACAACCTCGACGTATTTTGCGCCGAGTCCCTTGATAAAATTCAACACTTCATCTTCTTTGTATCCTTTGGATGAAGAAGGAATCCAAAGTGCAAATTTATCCGTGGTTATATCCGGATGTAAAACTTTACGGTTCAATTTTGGTAATCTAGCCAGGAAGAACATGGCGACGGCAGTCCCTACACCTGCCATAAATACAGTGAATTCAAACGTAATAGGAATATATGCAAACCACGCGTTCAGATTCTTTCCGGAAATGTTCAAAGACCAATCAAACTTATGAGTCAGATACTGCATTGAAAATCCTACAGTACACCCAAAAAGTCCCATAAAAAAAGTTACCCAAGGAAGTCCGGAACGTGGAAGCCCCATCGCGTCATCTAATCCGTGAACCGGATACGGAGTAAAACAATCAAAGTCAGTATAATTTTTCTCTTTTGTTTTAGCCGCAGCCGAAATGATTTCCGCTGGAGTATCAAAAAGTCCGAATACTCCAGAACTTGTCTCTTCGAACTTATGAAATTGTTCTTTATGTGGTTTATACATCAGTGGTGTCCTCCGTCTTTGTGAGGCATTACGGTTTTAATTTCCGCTACCGCGATAACAGGCATGATTCTACAGAACAGAAGGAACAACGTGAAGAAGATTCCGAACGTTCCGATGAGCATCATAAAGTCGTAAACGGTTGGGATATACATATCCCAGCTGGAAGGAAGGAAGTCCGCGTGGGTAGTCATCACGATCACGTATCTTTCAAACCACATACCTATGTTTACAATGATAGAAATGATAAACATAACCGGAATGTTGGTTCTGAGTTTTTTCCACCAAAATACCTGTGGAGAAAACACGTTACAACTGAACATGATAAAGTAAGCCCAACCATAAGGACCGAAGGCTCTGTTTACAAAAGTAAAACCTTCGTATTCGTTTCCGGAATACCAGGCCATAAAAAACTCTGTGGAATAGGCAAGACCTACGATCAAACCGGTTACCATAATCACCTTGTTCATATTTTCCAAGTGTTTCATGGTAATATAATCTTTAAGATTGAAAACTTCTCTCGCAATCACCATCAAAGTGACCACCATCGCAAACCCGGAAAAAATCGCCCCTGCTACGAAGTATGGCGGGAAGATCGTTGTATGCCATCCAGGAAGTATGGAAACCGCAAAGTCAAAGGATACGATCGTATGCACAGAAAGCACAAGTGGTGTGGAAAGTGCTGCCAATATCATTGCCACCGTTTCCAAATGAGACCAAGCCTTATTGGAACCGACCCATCCAAGTGCGAGTATGTCGTAAAGTTTACGTTTGAATTCTCCTTTAGAACGATCTCTTACCGCTGCAATATCCGGAATCAAACCGATATACCAGAAAACGAGAGAAATGGTTAAGTAAGTAGAAACCGCAAAAGTATCCCAAATCAGAGGAGAACGAAAGTTCACCCAAAGTGGTCCTCTTTCGTTCGGATAAGGGAATAACCAATAACCTACCCAAGGTCTTCCGATATGGATGATCAGGTTGGAGGCTGCGGTTAACACCGCAAAGATGGTCATCGCTTCTGCAGCACGGTTGATTCCAGTTCTCCATTCTTGACGAAACAAATATAGAACGGCAGAAATCAGAGTTCCTGCGTGACCGATACCGATCCAGAAGACGAAGTTTACAATAAAAAATCCCCAGGCCACCGGATTGTTGATCCCTAGGATATATAGACCTTCCCAAGTTAAGTATCCTATGATACCTAAGTCTACTACTGTTATAGTAAGAACTAAAAGAAAAGCCTTCCACCAGAGAGAGGTAGGAAACGCTTCTACGGGTCTTAGGATATCCTCGGTAACGTCCCGAACCGATTTACCACCGGTTACGAGAGGCTGGATATCCAGGGCTTCTTTGACTGCGTTGGACATTGACATAGCTTTTTACGTTACTCCATTAAATTGAGTTTCTAACCCGGGTCAGGTAAGCAACCTGAGGTCCGACGTTCAGATATTCGAGTACTCGAAACGATCTAGGATCCGAAGAAAGTTTAGAAACTTCCGCGTCTTTATCGTTCGTATTTCCGAAGCTGATTGCATCCGCTGCACAACTTTGTTGACACGCGGTTTTAACCTCTCCGTCTTTTAGGACACGACCTTCGTTTTTCGCAGCGATTTTAGCCGCAGCGATTCTATGAGAACAGAAATTACATTTTTCCATTACTCCACGACCACGAACCGCAACTTCCGGATTGAGTCCCAAGTAACGAGGTGCTTTTGACTCTTTCGCTTGGTTGTTCTTCCAACCAAAATCGTTGTACCAGTGTTGCATCCAGTTAAAACGTCTGACCTTGTAAGGACAGTTGTTTGAACAATAACGAGTTCCTACACAACGGTTATAAACCATGTCGTTGATTCCTTCGGAACTATGAACGGTAGCAAGAACCGGACAAACGGTTTCACAAGGAGCATTGTCGCACTGTTGGCAAAGCATAGGTTGATGAGCCACTTGTAAAGTTTCTGGCTGATCCGGATCTCCTATGTAATAACGATCGATCCGCAGCCAGTGCATTTCACGTCCTACTCGGACTTCGTCTCTTCCAACCACAGGAACGTTATTCTCCACTTGGCAAGCGATCACACAAGAACCGCAACCAGTACAGGAAGTAAGGTCAATACTCATTCCCCATTTGTAACCTGGGTAAGGATAAGTAGGATTGGCACCGACCGCATTTACAAGTTTACCATCTTTTAAAATTTTAGGAATTTCAGATGGAGCCTTACCGGAAGCAGGATCTTTACGATATTCTTCGATGGTAGTAGATTGAACGATTGGACGATCCGGATAACTAAAACCAGGAGACAACATATGATGGTGTTGTGTAGTAGCCAGTTTATATTTTTTACCCGTTTTTTCGAGAGAAGTTACAGAAATTCCGGAATAAACTCCATTTTCGGAAAGTACGTATGCGTTCTTACCAACTCCGGTTCCTACAGTACCCGCTGCAGTCCTACCATAACCTACCGCAATCGCGATCGCATCCTTGTGCATTCCAGGTTGAATCTGCGCCGGAAGTTCAATCGTCTGTTTTGCGGTTTTTAGAACCAAAACATCGTTAGACGAAATCCCTTTCTCTTTTGCCAAAGCAGGCGAAAGTAGAATACAATTATCCCATGTCAGTTTGGTAACAGGATCTGGAAGTTCTTGTAGGTGCGCATTATTCGCAGCTTTTCCGTCTCCGATTGCAATGGTTTCGAACAAAGAAAGTTTTAAACCCGCAGAAGAAGATTCAATTTTCTTAATAGAAGAACGATTGAAGTTTCTAGAAGGACCAGCGACTTTTTTACGCTCAGAAGCAGTTACGGTTGTACCTGTTCTTAACAGATCTTCCCAATTTCTTTTAGAACCTAATTTTTTAATCCAGGAATTTTTTACGTATTCGTAGAAACTGGCTTCTCCTCCGAGAGAACCTCCCGCAAACGCAATCAAACTATCCTCGAAAGATCTAGAATTAAAAAGCGGACGAATTGCAGGCTGTTGGATCGAGAAAATTCCCTTTGTAACTTCGGCATCTCCCCAGGATTCTAAGAAATGTGTAGTAGTAGCAAGAACGTTAGACGAAAGAGCGGTCTCGTCGGCACGATCGTTTAATGCAACTACCAAAGCCGCTTGATGAAGTAGATTTTTCCATTCTTCTCCCGCTTGATAAACTAGGTTTACGTCGTTTATAAATAAAACTCCTACCTTACCCTGTTTTAATTCCGCCGCGAGAGACTTTAGGTTTCCGGAAGAATCCGCTAGACCTTCTTTCTTTGGATTAGAATGATCTACGGTTTTACCGTCGTTTTCTAATACGCTATTGAGTAGATTTACGAGAACTTGAAGATCCACCGCATCCTTCGTAGTGGCGGCAAGACTTCCGGCAACCACGAGGGACTTTCCTTTGTTGGACCAAAGAGCCTTTGCGGTTTTACGGATGTTCTCTTCGCTGACACCTAACTCGGAAACAAGACCGGAAAGGGTAGCTCCGTTTAACAGATCTTTTGTGTTCGCCCCTAATTCACCGAGAGCCGCCGCAACCGCAAGTGCAAGTTTGGTTTGATCTCCTGGACGAATTGCAAGACGAAGATCCGCGTTGGAACCAGTCATCGTAGGAACAGATTCGGCTGCTACAAAAAGATTTACGTCCGCAGAACTACTTTGATGGATAGAACCGTTCGGGCGTAGATTTCTACGTTTTGAAAAATCTTTTTGATGCTCTTCTCCCGACAACCAATTGCCCATAAAATCGCAATCAATAGAGAGAATTACGTTCGCCAAATCGAAGTGATAATTGGGAACGATTGCCTTTCCATAAGAAGCGGCTTGTCCCTTAGAAACCACTTCTTCCGCAGAAGTAAGAGAAATTTCGTAGTGTTTTCCTCCACCTACGGTTCTAAGAAAGTCACCGATGATGGACTGAGTAGAAGGAGAATCGAGAGGTTTTGTTACTACAACCGTCTTGCCCTTGTTAGCCGCTAATGCAGATTTTACTTTAGCGTCAATCGTAGCCCAATCGGATTTAACTTCGATTCCACCTTCAATGGTCGCAGGATTTTGAGCTCTATCTGGATCATAAAGATCAAAGATAGAAGCTTGTCCGGCAGCGCTTAGTGCACCTTGAGAAACCGGGTGATCCGGATTTCCTTCCAACTTGAGAGGTCTACCGTCTCTTGCTTTTATAAGAACCCCAGTTCCGGCGACAACGGATGCGTAATAATAAGAATGTCCGTGTTTTACAAAGTCGTATTGAGAATTTTCATCCGTCTTGTTAAGATCCACATAGGGAACAATTTTCTCAACCGGCTTACGGATACAATTTAAGGAAGTCATAGCGACTCCCGCGCCCATCAGCTTGAGAAAAGATTTACGATCGAATTCTCCGGATTTAATTCTCTCGATCAAGGGATCGGGAGAAGTAAAGAATTCGGATTTTTGCATCTCTTTGACTTCTTCGTCTTTGTCTTTCAGATCGTAAGACAGCCAGTGAGCCTTTTTTTCTTTTTGGAAATTTTTTTGATCCATATTTTAGTATTACTCCCGGTTATCTGTGACAGGTAGAACAATCTGTAGGTGCGTTGTTCTCTCTATGACAATCCACGCAGTATCCCATATTGAGGGACGCCACTTGTTTTACTTTCACCATCTCCGCTACGTTTCCGTGACACTGAGAACAATCCACTCCTCTCGATATATGTCGAGAATGATTAAACTGAACGTGGTCAGGCATATCGTGAACCTTAATCCATTCGATCGGCTTATTATCGTTATACGATTGAGTGAGTTTTTTGATCAATGGTTTAGAGGTTGCTACGAGAGAATGGCAGTTCATGCAAGTGGAAGTGGACGGGACTGTGGCGTGTGCCGAGGTTTCTACTCCGGTATGACAGTATTTACAATCTATCTTATTATCTCCGGCATGTATCTTGTGATTAAAGGGTATAGGCTGATCGGGCGCATACCCAACATACTTGGAGGGAGAGAAAATCAGATACGCAACGGCCGCGACTGTGATGAGCGTTACCGAAAGTTTCAGTGCTCTGTTATTCATTCGTATGAAGTCCCTACAATTTGGTATTGGAAACAGGATTTTTGGTTATGTGAAAAATTGCAAGTAAACGAAAAAGAAAGGCTTTTTCTGTTCCATTTATTTTTTGAAACCTATTTGAGAATTAATATCAATTAGAAAAGTTTCATAAACAGCAAATTAATTTTTAAAATTTTGAAAAAAATTTCAGACCTAGAAGTTTAAAAACACTTTCAAGTCTGCAATTTTTTTAGAAATTGAATTTTAATAAAGTAAGTATCGATGTAAAGACGATTGGATCTGCCGTATTCAAGTGTGGGAACTACCACAAAACTTAGGTTTGTCCATCAAATGATGTGAGAGCTACTGCAAATCACGATTTTACGAGCAAATTCTTAAATTGTAAGAACTCATACTTTTAGAAAATTGTTTCAACCACCGAATTCAAATCATTTAAAACTCAGTAAAAGCGCACTTCGGCTTTCCCCAATTTTTTATAGCGTGTACCAACACTTACTCTACTTTATCAGAAGATTAAGCTGCGGCAACTAAAGAGTCTCACTTCTATTGGCGTTCTGTTCCTAACTCTACGCCCGTGTGGAAGTAGCGTTATTGAGTTTCTTTTGTAATCCATAGTGAGCAGTGCTATTGAAATTGCCTTTGGAACAGATCCTTATATAGAAGTTAAAAAATTATAGTATTTTTTCCAACTATAAATCACTAAATGACTTCTGAATATAGAAACTAGAAATACATTTCTTCTTTAAAAGATTCATTTATCTTCTTTTGCTTTTTATAATCTCTACTTTGAATGCGGAAAATTTCAAACTGAAGACCGCAAGTTATGACACACTAACACTTTATCTTACGAAAATAGAAGAAATCAAAGACGAAAACGGAGTTTCAAGTAGAAAGATCCAAGATCCGATTTAGACTTTCAAAAAATCCGAGAACATCTTACTTCAGATCGATGCAGATATTTTAGCGATCCAGAATTTAAAAAACGAAGCCGAGGCTTTGAATATTCTTTCGGAAGACTATTCCTGTTTTGTAAACAAACGTCTTTTCGTAAGCATCGAGGAATCGGAATCTGTTGGAAGAAAAATAAATTCCCAATCAGTAATATTCAAATTCATAAAGCAGATGTCCCCCTTTTTTTTGATAAAGGTCAATATAATCAAGAGAGATTCGTGGAACTACAAATTCCAATTGGACAAACTTATTACTCTTTTTGGAGTGTCTATCTGTACGAAGATAAGGAAAGGCGAACCCCACTTTTCAACGCAGACTCCATGATATTACTTAAAAAAATAATTAGAATATTTATTAACGATTCAACTGGCTCGCATTAAACAATGTTACATAAATGTGAATACAATATATGCTATAAAAAAAGAACTATACAATTATAAAACGATGGCTCCTATATCATCTCCGAAAACCCGAATCAAAGATATTTGTTTGAACCTACACATACCGATGCGATTAAGATCGAAAGTGCCTATCACATATCCAGATATAAACGTCCGCCGAAGAAAACTCTATAGCAATATTTCATTGTATAATCTTCTAACATCACTCATAAACAAAGAAAATGATACTCCCATCCTAAGAGAATCCTTGATTAGTACATAAGATTATTAAACTATTCCAATAGAGTTAGCTTCAGGAATTTGATCTTACAATTAATATCGACAAGAACCAAAGAATAAATCCTACAATCACAAAAAATCAACTAGATACAATTTCACATATATGATTATAAATCTGTTCCAAAACCAAAAAATGTGGTAACTTATAGAGAAATTACAATAGAGTTGTTGAAAAATTCCATAGTGAAGATTCGTAAAATTGCTTCAATTGTCCATTCAATCCAATACAAACAGATCAAGAATTAATTTTTCAACAACTCTAATAACAAAAGAATGTTAAAAAATCATAAATCATTCAATACGACAGTTTTTGCGGAAACTACCACATTTTATCGGGGATTAAAAGGAGATCGATTTTAGGTTTCTTTTTATACACTGTGCCAAAATCAAAACAAATCTATCTTCAAAACTTAAAAAATAAGGATTAGAATTCAGCTATAATTCAAATTTAAGTCTAAAATAAACAAATTATCATTTTAATTTATTAGAATGTCTGATCAAAGACATACACTGAGTTTACTACTCAGAACCATTATTACTCATAACTATATAATAAAGTACCTAATATCTTACATAGAATCAGCGTTTTGTTATAGAATTAACGGCACTCAATTTTATAGAGATCAGTAGAACGCTAAAATTCTGTTTTTAAATACGGATTTATCTAAAAATTCATGATACTTTTATATAAGATCAACAATAACTTAACCTCGGAGAAACAATAGAAGAATATATATAATAAAATTACAGAATAGAGTTGTTGAAAAATTCCACAGTAGAAATTTGCAAAACTGCTTCAATTGTCCATTTCAATCCAAAAAAAAAAAAAAAAAAAAAACAGATGGAGAATTAATTTTTCAACAAATCTAATATTAATTTATTAGAAATCAATATGTCTTCTGAAAATAATTTAAAGTATTACGATATAATTGATTACTATTTTAGAAAATATAGTTCTACAATTCAATCTTATGAAAAAGAAGGTAAATTGAAAATGTACAATTGGAAGAAAATTTTTATAGTGGTTCTGTTAATCTCTATCATGATTTACTTGGAGTATGAAATGGATCATACATTTGTACACGCGTCTTCTTCCTCAAAGACCGTTGACTCGATCATTCAAAAACCTACCGATCCACCAAAAGATAAACCAATCAAAGTCAATGTAAGTGGCGGAGGAACATTTTGTTATGGTCCTACTTTTAGCGGCGGTGAAAGTTACATCGTAATTGAACAGTGTTGGCAAATGCACGTTATGAATGCAAGATATGACGTGTTCCAAAGAATTTCGTATAACGTCAATAATACGTGGTTATGTATCACTGCACCGGAGACAGTCATTAGAGGGGAAAAAAACTGGGACTATGTACATCTCAGACCTTGTACAACCAACGATCCTCTGCAAAGATGGATCGTAAAAGACAACTCGTTTTGGACTGCAGATGAGCGTTATCGATTGAAGGATACAAATTGGTATGCCTATATATCAAGAAATTCTAAAGATACATACAACCATACATTAGATCCTTCCATGAAAGATTGGATTCAAACAATAGCCACTCCTGGAAACATCAGCGTTCAAACTTCTATCGCTTGGGATTTGCAAACTACCGAGGGAAATGAACGTTATTTTATTCGCCGAGGAGGTTCGGATAAGAATACAACTCCTCTCTACTACAATCCAGAAAGTGGACATATTGCTCAGTATGACCCGGTGAGTAGTTCTCTCTATTGTATGTATTCTAACGTGGGTAAATCGAATTGGGATTGGGTGACTTGGGCATCGTGTAGTGACGCAGCGATCAGTAAAGAGAATCCAACTTTTTGGAACGTCTCTTTTCAAACCGAAGAAGGAGGAATCATCACAGATTATAAAGGCAATTTACTCAGAGTAACCAGATATGGAAGCAATTGGGGAGTTGCCTATGCAGCTAAACCTGATTTTGTCAAAAAGGATACTAAGAATAGCCCCACTTCTTTGTTTGTAGTCGATAAAAGTTTACTGGATTGGACACGTTATACGTCATCTAATCTTGGAAAGACAGATCAGTATTGTCCAGCTGGTAATCACGAAAGTATTCTACATAAAAGAGTCAAAAGAACCTTACCACCCGATTTTCAATTAACTGAGGCTTGGATTCAAAGACTTCACGATATAGCGAGATCAACTATACCTGAAACTCAATATAGTGGAATATGTGGAGTTTGTTTGCTTCATGCTTTCCAGATGATGGCAGAACTACAGGAGTATCATTCTCAAGGACCTCTTTCCGCAGGAGGTTATTTTTTCGATACGGCTCCTAATACCGATCCATTTATATCATTTAGACAACGTTATCCGCTTTTAGATAGTACGTTAGTAAATGCAATTGACATTTTCGGTCCTTCTTATAACACAGCCCGGCTTTTGGTATTAACACATGCTATTACTATGTTACCTCAATTCGAATGGACTCCGTCAAATACATTCAATACCCGATCTGAGATCTTATCTCATATTAGTTCACTTATCAATTTTCCTCCCGGAAGCATATGGTTGGGACTACTGCGATGGCGACTCCCAGATTGGACCTTTGTAAGACATGCAGTTCCAATTCTTAGAACCTCTCAGGGGTTAGTAGTAATTCCAACAAATAGTCCACGCGCACTTGAAAACTTCAGACAATTCTTAATACCTAGCACAGATCCCAATCACGTAATTACTACTTACTTGGAAAGACCAAATAGAACTCTGACGAGATTTACAACGATACAGTTAGGGGAACTTTATCAGAATACTTTTGACTTCTTAATTTCTAACAATAACTGTACTGGAGAAAGTGAAGACAGAAGGGGCACAGGGGATTATCCATCCAGTAGTTCTGTGAATCAGTGTATAAGCGATAGTAGATGCGCTCTGCCACTTTGGTAGGTGTGCACTGCTTTAAAGTCGATGGTTGAGAGTAAACAGCAAGTAGTTTAAAAATAAAAACATATTTAATTAATAGGACTCAATAAATTTGAATAAATCGAAAATGATTTTAAGGAAGTTTTATAAAACGAATTTTTAATTAAGAGGTAAGTATATAATAAAAATATTATTCATCAATCTGTTTTAAAAATACTTCTTTTTAAATTTTATAGAGTTCCGTTTATCAAAACAATTATTCTCCACAATGAGTTTTTCCAAAAATGACTTCTTGCAATTCTGAGTTTTCAGAGCATAAACTCCAACATAAATACAATTGAGTCAGCAGTAAGTCGTTTAATTCTTTATCAGGTTTGTTCAAATTATCGACCCCAATATTTGAAAACAATAAATACTCAGCCACACATTTAGAACGCCAAGAGTTTACAGAAATACCTGAATCCATTTCCATTAAACCACAAGTTTCTAATACGAATATTAAAATTATACACAACGCAAAAAGTAGCATCCTTTCTTGTATATTGCTTAATTTCATAATAATTTAAATCGTTATCCGCTTTTTTAAAATTTAAAAATTTCTTTTTCTTCAGGTATCTACCTACCCAGAACTTTAAAATAAAATATCCAATCTTTTACACTTCAATAATAGAGTTGTTGAAAAATTCCATAGTAGAGATTCGAAAAACTTCTTCAATTGTCCATTTCAATCCAATACAAACAGCTCAAGAATTAATTTTTCAACAACTCTAATGTGCGTTTTGGATTCTTCTGATTCTAAAATCCTATTTAACTTGTGGGGTTGGTTATGGTAGGGAGCGTGTGCTTTAGTTTTAAACGCAACCCATAACCGAGCGACCGTAGAAACGAGGTTTGAGTTTCCAAGTGAGGTACTAAATTTAAATGGCATTTTCATTATAAACCCATGCAATGTCTCTTAGACGGACTCACAGGCGCAATTACTTCAAACAACAACTGCATCGTGACCGTTCCGGCTGGGTCACGTGCTCGACCTAGGCACCTAAAGTGATGCGAACCGGCTTTAGAGATGCAAAGTTGACACGGGCGCACTTTACGTCTTGTAAATTCAACATTAAGCGTCATTCTCCTGAGACATCCAGCACATGGCAAAAGTGCGAGAATTAATGAGTTTGTTTTGAAATCGTAGTTCCTCAGAGTTTCATTGACTCGGTTGTGATTAAAGACTTTTCAGAGTTTAATTTCTCAGAGGCTCGTTGTTTTATCTTTCTTCTATAAAAACATTTTAGAGAATAATTATTTTTACTACTTGCGCTTTTGCCTCGCCATTGATAGAGCCATTGCATTGTGCTTTTGAAACTCGAACACCGCTTAACATACACTTTCCGCTTCGTTCAAGTTTTGCTTCGCAAACTCTCACTGGCGTCTTCGACATATCCCTCGCTCATTTGACTTTTTGTGTATTAGATTGAAAACACTTGACAATGCACGAAAATCGTGCTTCTAATAAGTTATGAAGAATATTACTTTTAGAGCAGACGACCAATTGCTTGAAAAAGCGAGACTACGTGCGGCCAGTGAACGAAAATCTTTAACTGACGTTTTTAATGAATTTCTTAAGAACTATTCAAATTCAGTTAAAGACGTTTCTGATTATGAAAATCTATTACAAAAACTAGCCTACGTTAAAGTTGGTCGCAAGTTTACGAGGGAAGAGATGAATGAAAGATAAAGTATTCTTAGATACTAATCTATTTATTTATAATTTTGATACAGAAAATAAAACGAAACATGAGAAATCAAAGGAAATCGTTTTAACGGCTTTAGTAGAAAATAATTATGTAATTAGTTATCAAGTGATTCAAGAATTTTCAAATGTAGCTTTGAAAAAATTTCAGATACCTCTCAAACCAAAAGACTTAGCAATATATTTGAAAAGAGTTATGTTTCCATTATGCAGTGTCTATTATACTAATGAGAATATTTTGAATGCAATTGAAATCAGAAACCGATATAAACTTTCTTTTTACGATTCTGTTCTTATAGGTTCTGCGATAGAAGCGAATTGTAAAACATTGTTAAGTGAAGATTTACAAGATGGACTTCAAATCAAAGGTTTACAAATTACGAATCCTTTTAATAGCACAATTAAAAAGAAAAAGTAGTTTGGCACCTAACTGCGCTTCTCAGTCCGGTCTTCGACACATTTGCTTTGTCGCTCAGTTTGCGAGCCGTTCACTAAGGTTCGTTCAAACGTCGAAGGAGACTCTTTCGTTAGGTGCAATTGCGGAGGCTCTTCGGGCTCGCGGAACGTTGACAATCACTTAGATCATTATCTGAAATAATTGCGCCTTTGTTATCCGCCGACCTCGTGTTGGCACGGCAACTACCGAGACCCAAATATGTAGGAATTTGCCTCACTCAGATACTGTTAATCTCTAAGCCGTCGCCACAGTGAATGATGAGGGCAAAATGACCAGTTATGGGTAGTCAAACATTAAAGACCAATTTTTTACTGTAATTCCAGAATAAGCCGAAAACCAACCATATTTGAGCCATAGCTTGGTACACCAGCGTTCCTATGTGAAATACGACAAATCTCAGATTCACTAAACCAACTGCATCCGCGGACGATGCGCATTTCGACATTGCGCTTCGAATGGCGATACACAAAGCTGTCTGCGGTCCATTCAGAGACATTTCCGCTCATGTCAAAAAGGCCGAATGAGTTAGGTTTCTTTTGACCAGCAGGATGAATTTTATAATCAGAATTTGAGGAATACCATAAGTAATTTGGATCCATTTCTTCCCCCCAATAATACTTTGTAGTCGAACCAGCTCGGGCTGCATATTCCCATTCCGCTTCATTCGGTAATCGAAAGACCATTGTCGCCTTTCCAAGCTCTTGCATTGTATAATTTAGCTGTTTTAAGAATTCCTGGACACTAAACCACGTAACGTTGTTCACTGGGCAAGAACCACCACACTTCTTGAAATCACTCTGATCATAACGCATCACAAGTTGCCATTGTGTCTGTGTAACTTCATATTTGCCCATGTAGAACGGTCTGACGATCTTCATGGCTTTGGGCGGTTTCTCCCTATCATCACACTGTATGTCACCAGCAACGCAGCCCATGACAAATTCTCCAGCGGGGATGAATACGAAGTTTTCGATTCTGAATTCTCTCTGAAAATCATTCTTGATTTTTTCTTCTTGATTTTTTTCGGAAATGGATAATGGTCTGGAAAAAATTGTGGAGCCTACCGATATCGCGATTAGTAGACAAATTGTTGGGACGTATTTCTTTACCATCTTGAACATGTAAAACATTGCTCCTCACTAATTCACAGTTAATCCCTGAATCACAGCTGTAAATCCTGATGATTCTCCGGGGACAAAAAGATAAGTTAACGTGAGTTCGACGTAAGAAAATTGGGGCGAATAATAAACTCAGGTGCAACGAGGGTCGTCGTCGCAGCTCGCAAATTTCATAGTGGACTGGCCCACAACCTAAAACGCGACCCGTAGGAAAGCGTTTTGCTGAGTTACTTCGAGCGACCGTAGAAGCGAGACGCTGAGTTTCAAACGCTTTCGTAAAAAGCGTTTTACTGAGTTCTTTTCGCTCCAATTCCTTCGGAATTTTTCAAACTTAGGTGTTGCTCACTATAGATCGCAGCATAATAATCGCATTCGTATACCGAACTCACGTTATCTTACGAAGAGATTATTTAACATTCATAAAAACCAAATAGAAAAATATGTGTCACTGAACTTAGGAGATAAAAGATTAGATAAACGACTAAAGAAAATAGTAAGTGTGATGACCAAGCAAGGAGGAACGAGTTTGCCAGATAGATTTGGCAATTGGTCAGGCCATATCGTTTTTTCAAATCCGAAAGTATCTTATGATAAAATAATCTCTCCTCATTGTCTTAGCTTACACTGGTTACTAGAATGTTTACGATTAGTTAATCTTCTACACGAACGTTTCGTTTTAATAACTTAAAACGCAGAGTTTAATTCTTCTTTGAGCTTTTTGGCTTCTTCAAAATCGGGTTTGATTGAAATCGCTCTATGTAAATACTGCAAAGATCTTTCCGGGCGATTCCAAATTTTATAAAGTGTAGCAAGATTATACAAAGAGATATGAGGTGCGTCGTTTAACTCGCAACGTAAAGATTTTTTCAACCAATAGACCGCTTCTATTTCCTTACCGGCTCTTAAAAGTATAATTCCGATTTCGTTACACGGATTTCCATAATTTGGATTTATTTCCACAGATCTAAAAAAATGCATCAATCCCTTTTCTGGATTTCCTTTTTGATTTTCCATTAATCCCAAAAAGAAATAAGCTTCGTGACTTTCTTCGTTTTCTAATGAGAGTTTAAACAAATACTCCGCTCTATCCGAATCGCCTTTTTTGTAAAAGTATTTTGCCGCTTCTAAAAAATCCGAAGAAGTATAGTTGTCCAATTCCATTACCCGTTTTATTTTATTTTCGGTTTGGATCGGTTAAGGCTTGATTAAGTTTTTCCTCAATACCTCGGCTACTTGTTCCGCAATCGATTCCCCGTCTAATTTATACTTTTGGAAAACTTCCTTTCTTTCTCCGTGATGAATCGGTTCCGGTGGGAATCCAAATGTTTTTACGTATTTTGATAAATTTTCCCGTGTCATTCGGTTGAGTAAATACCCAGTTACTCCTGAGTCTATATAACTTTCGTCTAATATTACAAAACGCCTAACGTTCATCAATTCTTCGTTAAACGCCTCCTCCCCAAGAGGTCGCAACCATACCAGATCGATTAATGTAACACTAAACCCTTCTTTTTCTAATCTTTCAGAAGTTTTTTTTGCTTCGTCAATCATGGAGCCGATCGATATTAGGGCTACGTCCACTCCTCTTTTTAATACTCGAAACGTTCCAGGTTGTAACTCCGTCTTTTTATAAAAATCTAACGTTTTTAAATCTACGCTCGATTTTGGAAATCGAATCGCAATCGGCGACTTATCGTATTCCTCCATCCATCGTAACGCATCTATCATATCTTGTCCGTTAGACGGCACAAATACATCCATATTAGGAAGTCCTAATAAATATCCTAAATCGAAAAGTCCCTGGTGAGTTTCTCCGTCCGGCCCTACACATCCTGCTCGATCTATCACAAACCGCACTGGTAGATTCATGAGAGATACGTCTTGTACTAGTTGATCCATCGCCCTTGTCAAAAAGGTGGAATAGATACACATATACGGTATGATGTTTCCGTTCGTCATCGCTCCCGCAAACGCTACCGAATGTTGTTCCGCAATTCCCACATCAAATAGATGTTCCGGATATTTTTCTGCATATTCCTTGAGCCCACTTCCTTCTATCATCGCGGGTGTGATTGCTGCAATCCTAGGATTTGTTTCCGTTAAAATGGTTAACATCTTTCCCACAATTTTACTGTATGCGATTTTAGATGTATCTCCGCTATCCATCGCTCCGTCTTCTTTTCGAAACGGAGTCACTCCATGATACTTAATTGGATCCCTCTCCGCCGGATCGTATCCTTTTCCTTTTTGTGTGATGATATGCAATAAAATCGGGCCTTTCATCTTTTTAACTTTTTCGAGCATCTTTACGAGTCGTATCACGTCATGCCCGTCTTCAGGTCCTATATATCCAAATCCCAAATCCTCAAACAGCCCACCCGGAGTTAATACGTCCTTAAATCCCTTTTCTACTTTTTTAAAAAATCTTTCGGTTGCGGGCCCGATGATCGGCAACCACTTTAAGAAAGTATAAAATACTCTCTTCCAATGATTGTAAAAATGAGACGTTATGATGTTGTTAAGATAATTAGATATAGACCCTACGTTTTTGGATATAGACATATAATTATCGTTTAAGATCACGATCATGTCCTTTTTCAAATGCCCCGCGTGATTCATCGCTTCTAAAGCCATTCCTGTGGCAATCGACGCGTCTCCTATGATGGCTACTACATTATAATTTTCTTTTACTAGATCTCTAGCCGCGGCTTCTCCCAATGCCTGGGATATCGAAGTTCCCGCGTGTCCGGTATTGTATAAATCGTACGGGGATTCTTCTCTTTTAGGAAACCCGGAAAGCCCATTGAATTTCCGCACAGTCTTGAGTTTGTCTTTTCTTCCGGTGAGTATTTTATGCGGGTAAGTCTGATGTCCTACGTCCCAAACCAATCGATCTTTGGGAGTTTCGAATACGTAGTGTAAGGCGACCGTGAGTTCTACAACCCCCAGATTACTCGCAAAATGCCCACCAATCCCCGAAAGTGTATCGATGATATAATTTCTAACCTCCTTACAAACTCGAGGTAGTTGTTCCAGTGGTATGTTTCTTAGTTCGGCCGGATAGTTAATTCTATCAAGCAGAGTT
Source organism: Leptospira kirschneri serovar Cynopteri str. 3522 CT (assembly GCF_000243695.2). Classification (NCBI taxonomy): domain Bacteria; kingdom Pseudomonadati; phylum Spirochaetota; class Leptospiria; order Leptospirales; family Leptospiraceae; genus Leptospira; species Leptospira kirschneri. The sequence goes on from NZ_AHMN02000002.1 coordinate 63,389, forward strand.
GATTCCTGTTGCATGCAAACTTTCTAATCTAATTTCACTCAATCTCTCAGTTCGCCTGCAAAGGTTTTCTCAATAGTTTTAGGTCTTCTTCGTTCACTAAATCCAATAACTCATAGATCCGAACGGGTTGAGTTTTTCCTTTCACTTTAATTAAGTCCAGTTCTCTTGCGATAACTCTGTCCTTTACCTTTTCATAAGTGTATTCTGAGATGATTATATGAGTTCCGTATTCTTTATTGGTTCCTTCCAACCTGGACCCAAGGTTGATCGTGTCTCCCATACATGTATAATCCATTCTGTGAGAACTCCCCATATTTCCTACTACCGCCGGTCCTGAATTTAATCCGATTCCTATATCCATTTGTGGAAGATCTAAACTTTTCCACTCTTCTTTTAATGTCGCGAGCCTTCTCATCTGAGCCAACCCAGCCGCACATCCATAGTAGGCATGATCCTCTAACGGCACAGGCGCTCCCCAGAATGCCATGATCGCATCCCCCATGTATTTATCAATCGTTCCCTTAAACTCAATAATGATCTCGGTCATCTCGGATAAGTATTGATTCAAAAATTGAACCAACTCTTCCGGCCCCATTTTTTCCGACATCGTAGTAAATCCTCGTATATCAGAAAAGAATATTGTGATGTCTCGTTTAGATCCTCCTAAATTCAAGTTATCCGGATTTTTCAGCAACTCATCCACTACGTCTTTGGATACGAACTTGGAAAATGTACTTCGGATATACTTTACGTTTTCCTCTTCCGTTAATATCCTAAATCCTATTAAACCAATAAATATAAATAGCTGCTCTAATATCACCGTAGGATATAAATGTACTAAATTGAATTCGGAAAAATTAATTAATGTTCCGACCGAATATATAAACGCAATCGCTAAGAAAAATAGAAACGCTAACCATGTCTTTAGCCTAGGTTGTACAACCCCCGCCAACATTCCTACGAAGATTATGATCAAAAATTCTCCCCACAAAGGTAACTCAAATAGAAAATCCTGATTGAGTATGGTATTGATCGCCGCGGCGTGGTGTTCTATCCCAGACATATCTCCAAATGGTGACAAGTGCGTATCCTTGGCTGCTCCCGCTCCAGTCGCATAATACATTGCCACTAAAAAGATTGTGTTTTGAAACTGAGATGCCGTTTCTTCGTTCCATTCCGTTGCCGCTTCAAATATCTCATGCGCCCTAAATGAATAAAGCCCTCCTGGAAAATTAATCTGCATCTGTCCATCTGCGTCGATCGGTATAATGACCTCCCTCGTTTCATTCGGTCGATTCATAATATCCTTGGTTTCCATCTTCAAGGTTTTTCGATCGAAATGAGTCAGTGTTTTTTGTGGTATATTTTTGATTTTGACATGTTTTCCCATTACCACTTCCACGTCTTTTTTTACGTCGACTCCTAGATAATTACACGCTATGATCAAATCAATGGATGGATAATATTCCGTTTCTCTTAACGGCCCTGCGTTCATTAACTTTGCAACCAATGGCATTCTTCGATTGAGCCCACTTTCATCTTTTTTAATATTCGCAAATCCTAATCCTGAAGCTTTTTCTGCCACTGGTTCAATCGGTGGTTGCGGGAATTTCAACCAAGTTCGTCCTGCGTCTCCCGGATCTTCTACGTTTTCCAGTTTAAATTTTCTTAGTATTTCAATCCGTTTTTCTAAATTTAATATGGAACTCTTGGATTCTAAACTCGTTTCCATCGGATAATCGAACATTACCTGCGGATTTTTTGCCAAGGCTTGCGCCATTTCTTCAGTTTGCCCCGGCTTATAATCTACAAAAAAAATATCGAACATCAACTGATTCGATGTATTCTTAAATATATCTATTATATTTGCATAATATTTCCAAGGTAACGGCCATTTCCCTTGTAACTTCTCCAAGGACGTTGTTGTAATTCCTATTATTTGTATATCCTGTCTCGCTCCTGGCGGGGGATTATATCGTGTATATTCGATCGTTCCCTCTTCGGATTCTTTTTCGCTCTTATTCACTCCCGCCCTGAGCAATGTAAATCTCCAGGACACGGAAGATTCTTCCAATTCTGCAAGCGGCGTAAATACCTGATAAAGAAAGAACATCACAAGCGATACTACTACGGCCAACCAGATACTGCCCGACTTTTGTTTATCCGCTGTGTTTACTTCTAAAAATTTATAAATTGGATATGAACTGATCAACAGTAGCGTAAATCCACCTAGCAAGAATTCGGTGTTGAGCGAAAAGTTAGGTAAAAATGCGGTAAATGATATGAATAGAATCCCCATTATCCCCAGCAACAATGACAGTATGTGGAGTGGAGTGATCTTAATTTTTTTTTCGCTCATACGTTCCTCCTATCTGGACCGGGGATCAGTATCCTATTTGTCGGTGTTTCGTCAATATTTTCCAGATTTTACTGGCTCCGGTTCGCCTTCCGTTTGATTTTTTTGTTCCTTTTTCGACTCCAATTTGATTCTTGCAAGAACCGTTTCGGTTATGAGGAATTCTTCTTTAAAGTCCGATTTTGCTCTCTGCTCTATCCGTAAATCTGGTAATCTTTGTTCGTTCTTAATTCCGGAAAATTTGGTCCGGTCTTCTCGTCTCCATCCTAAAATGCTCAGAAAAACTCTCCATTTTCTTTTGTCCAACTGGGATGAAACTTTGATTCGGAAACGCTTTTTGGGAAAGAGGCTGGTTTATGCTAGGTATCAAGAGAAAAATCTTAATCTACAAAAAATGAATTTTCGTCCTTTTGAAGAAGATTGGTGTAAATTAGGAATCCTTGCCTGGGGCTTAGGAATATCCCGTTGTCTTTTATTTTCCCTTCTTTTAGAATGGACTGAAAACGAGGGAGTCCCCAGTAAGACAAAATCCAATGGAGATCCAACATATTTAGTTATCACAAGAAAATTACTGTTTCCACGGAAACTTTTACAGAGCCAAATTCAACTCGTAAGGACGCATCCAAGCCAAATCCACTTCAACTAACGACGCTACCAAAAGTAATCTTATCTCATCGAAGCACGAATCTCAGAAGCGTAGGCCAGAAGTTTATCTGCACAGTTATTACGATCGGACCCGTTTTCTTCAATGATCCTTTGTACGGCAGAACCGATGATCACGCCATCCGCATAAACCGAAATGATTTTAGATTGAACCGAAGTAGAAATACCAAAACCAGCACAAACCGGAAGACCGACAATCTTACGCACCAAACGAATCCTATCTTCCAAGCCAGACGCAATCGAACCTCTTTCCCCGGTAACGCCGTAGGAAGTCACGTAGTAGATAAAACCGGACGCAAGAGATTTCATCGAACGAATCCTATCTTCCGTAGTAGCAGGGGTCACAAGATGTATAAAATCGATCTTCTTTCTTTCGAGTTGCGAAAAAAACTCCTCTGCTTCCGGGGTATCAAACGGAAGATCCGGAATGATTAGACCTTGGATGCCAGAATTTTTAGCTCTTTCTGTAAAGGATTCCAAACCCATAGAGAATAAAGGATTAAAATACGTAAGATAGACCAGGGGAATCTGAGGATGAAGTTTATGAATTTCCGAAGTAACATCTAAAATTTTATCCATGGAAAAAGGATGAGCCAAGGAACGTTTAAAAGCTTTTTGAATTACTGGACCGTCGGCGACTGGATCGGTAAACGGAATTCCCAATTCTAAAATTCCGGCGCCACCTCGAATCAAAGCATCCGCCCAAGTAACGCAGGAATCATAATCCGGATCACCCAAAGAGATGTAAGGGATAAAAACACTTTGCTCCGAAGAAAAAACGGAAGAAATGGAGTTCAAATAAATTCTCCTTTTCTAAGTCTAGAAACCTCTGCCACGTCCTTGTCACCTCTACCGGAAAGACAAATCAGAATATTCTCTTTTTTACTCATCGATTTAGCCAAGTCTTTCGCATAACGAAACGCATGCGCAGTTTCCAAAGCAGGAATAATTCCTTCAATCCTACAGACTTCAATAAAAGCGTCTAACGCTCCTTCGTCGTCCACGCTAACGTATGAGACTCTACCACTTTTGTGAAAATAAGCGTGTTCCGGACCAACACCAGGATAATCTAACCCAGCAGAAACGGAATGAGCGGGAACGATCTGTCCAAAATCATCTTGGATAACTAAAGTTTTAGTACCGTGTAAAAAACCGGTTCTACCAAATTGAATGGTGGCAGAATGAGAACCTGGATTAGAAGAATAACCGCCGGCTTCTATACCAAAAAGTTTAACTTTTTTATCCTGAATAAAACCATAAAACATACCGATCGCGTTCGAGCCGCCTCCAACACAAGCAATCACTGCGTTTGGAAGTTTACCATTTGTCTTTTTAAATTGTTTTCTAGATTCAATACCGATCACAGATTGGAAGTCTCTGACAATCGTAGGAAACGGATGTGGGCCAATCGAAGAACCCACGATATAATGAGTATTAGAAACATTTAATGCCCAGTCTCTCATCGCTTCACTAGTAGCGTCTTTGAGAGTTGCCGTGCCACTGGAAACACCTACGACTTTGGCACCTAACATTCTCATCCGGATCGCATTGAGTTCCTGACGTCTTAAATCTTCTTCTCCCATATAAACAACGGTTTCCATCTGGAACATAGCACCTACGGTTGCAGTTGCAACGCCGTGTTGACCGGCTCCGGTTTCCGCAATGATTCTAGTCTTACCCATAGCCTTAGCGATCAAAACCTGGCCGATCGTATTATTGATCTTATGCGCTCCTGTATGATTTAAGTCTTCCCGTTTAAGCCAGATCTTAGCGCCGCCCCAAACCTTAGAAAGACGTTCAGCATAAGTAAGAGGAGAAGGACGACCGATATAATTCTTACGGTAGTATTCGAGTTCTTTTTTAAAGTGTTTGTTCTTCTTGAGTTTTTTGTAAGTCGTTTCAAGTTCGACAAGAGCATCATGAAGAATTTCAGGAGAATAACGACCGCCAAATTCTCCAAAGTAGCCTTGTTGATTTTCTTTTCCCATAACTACCTCAATTCCGTAAAGAGTTCTTGGCGCATAGATTCCACTCTTGCAACCAGATCATCAAAACCGGAAAAAACAAAGGAATCTTCTTGATCCTTCTTACGATTGTAGATAGAAATCTCTCCGTTTTCAAAGAACTTTTTACCGATGGTAATTCGAATCGGAAAACCAATCAATTCGGAATCTTTAAGTTTAAAACCAGGACCAAGATCCCGATCGTCCCAAAAAACTTCAATTCCCTCATTCATTAGAACATTATAAAATTCTTCTATTTTAGAATACTGATCCTCTCCTTTGGTAATACTCACCAGAGCGACTTCAAACGGAGCAATGCTGATCGGCCAAAAAATACCTTTCTCGTCGTTACACTGTTCAATGACAGTAGCCATCGTGCGATTGACTCCGATACCGTAACAACCCATTGTAAGAGTTCTAGATTTACCATTTTGATCCAAAACCTGGATACCAAAAGCTTTTGTATATTTATCTCCTAGTTTGAAAATATGTCCTACTTCAATCCCTTTTTCCGCTTTTAGGGAAGAACTACAGTTGGGACAAAGATCTCCTTCTCTTGCTAATGCAACATCAGCGAATTCAGGAAGACCCGAAATTTCCTTTTCCAAAATAAAACCTTGAGTGTGAAAATCTTCTTTGGACGAACCGACCACATAAGGAAAATCTTTTTGTAAGGAACGATCGTATAACACCTTAATTTTATCGTTAGGTGCAATCGGAGAAATAAAACCAGGAACCAAACCAAGTTCGCGGACTTCCGAGTCTGTCATCGGTTCCGAATCCGCAATTTTTAAGAGAGAATGAAGTTTATGAAGATTAAGTTCCAAATCACCTCTGATAAAAACGAGAATCTTTTTTTTCTCCGATTTGAGAGCGACCGCCTTGATCGTCTCTGATTCGGAAACACCTAACAAAGCGCTTACTTCCGAAATCGTCTTTTTACCAGGAGTGGAAATTTCTTTTTTATCCTTGAGTTTCGGAGAAATATTCTCTTTTTTGAATATAAAAGGAGTTTTTTCGCTGTTGGAACTATAACCGCAAGAATTACATAAAAGTAATGTTTCTTCTCCAATCGGAGAAACCACCATAAACTCTTCCGACGCAGAACCACCCATACTACCCGAATCCGCTTGAACCGGAATGGTTTTCAGACCACAGCGATCGAAAATTTTTCTGTAAGCGGCTCTCATCGCCTGATACGTATCATCCAGAGAAGAGTCATCGATATGAAAAGAATATGCATCTTTCATAATAAACTCTCTGGAACGAATTACACCAAAACGGGGACGGATCTCGTCTCTAAATTTAGTTTGAATCTGATATACGTTCACCGGAAGATCTTTATAAGACTTCAAAAGAGGTTTTAATAAAAAACTAAAAGATTCTTCGTGTGTGGGACCAAGGGCATAAGAAAGATCGTGTCTGTCTTGGATACGAAACATCTCTTTACCCATCGCAGACCATCTTCCACTTTGTTCCCAAAAATCAGAAGGAGTTAAAATCGGAAGATCAAATTCCAAAGCCCCAGTAGAATTCATTTCTTCACGAACGATCTGTTCTATTTTTTTCAAAACCTTCAGACCCAAAGGAAGATAAAAATAAAGACCGGCAGAAGACTTACGAACCAAACCGGCACGGATCATCAAACGATGGGACGCAACAACCGCGTCCGCAGGATTTTCTTTTTCTGTGGGAAGAATATATTTCGATGCTTTCATGCGTTTAGAAAATTCGCATTACATCGTTGAAGGTGACGTAGAGTCCAAGCCCCAGTAAGAATAAAAATCCGATTCTAAAGATGGACTCAATTACTTTTCCAGGAAGTGGTCTTCCAGTAATCGCTTCATACGCATACAATACGATATGTCCACCGTCCGCCATCGGAATGGGAAGTAAATTCATAATCATCAAAGCGATCGAGATCCTAGCGACAAACTCTAAATACGTTTCCCATCCGATCTCTAAACTGATCCCAGCATAAGAAACGATTCCCACCGGACCGGACAAACTGTCTTTAACGGAAAGAATACCAGAGAACAACATTCCAATTCCTTTAAGAGTAGTCTCAACGTTTTCATAAACATCCTTACCCGCAACCGCAAAGGATTCTAAAAAACCTAAATCTCTCTGCATAGGTTCCGGATTGAATTTCATATTTGGCCTAAATCCCAAAAGTCCGATTGGACGAACCTTAGGCTCGGCCTCTAACTTAAGATTTCCCATATCGACCGTAACCGTATTTCCGTTCTTCGTTTTAACATACGCGAGAAGTTCTTCGAAACTCGGAAAGGTCTGCCCGTCCACGGCAAGGTTCAAAAGTTTTTGACCAAGTTCCGGATCATAACTTGCAAACTGATAGGATTCCAAATTCAACTCAGGATATTTGCGATCTCGAATATTCTTAAACTCTAATATATTAGCGCCTAAAACAGGAACCTCCACGGAGACCACCTCCGTAGACCAAGGATTGACCAACGGATAAGACTTACGATCGACTACTATATTCACTTTTCGATTTTGGAATTCTCCCAAAATTTTTTGAAGTTCTCCCACAGTAGAAATCGTTTTACCGTTCACAGTTTGAATTACGTCTCCGTCGTTCAAATAACTCAAAGCGCGAGAACGCAGAAGATTTTCTTTTTCTTCTTTCTCTTTTTCCAAAAGAACCTCGGTGGGAATGTCCCTACCTTCCACCGCTTTTTTCAGGCGTTCTTGATAATAATTTTCGGCTTCGTGAGATTTATCTAAACGAGAAGACAACCAGTGTTGGAACTGTTCCGGATAACTAAAGGTAGCGACTACCCTTCTTTCACCAAAAGGTTCAACTCCTATGGTAGGAATTCCGGAAGAACGTTTCGGATTATAGATAATTCTAGGAGTCACGTTCCATTCCATCGATTTTCCTTCCCTTTCTCCTAAAATTTTAAGAGAGTTACCCGAAGACAAACCAACGTTAGTCACTATGTCCTCAAACTTTTCGGTTTTGTTTCCGTCTATGGAAAGGATTCTATCCCCCGTTCGAAGTCCAGATTGATACGCCGCCGAGAATTCCTGATCTGCGGGATCGATAAAAATTCTGTTTCCGGGAGGATTGTGGCCTAGAAAATTCAAAATTAATAATATTCCAAAACCAAGAAATAGATTAAAAAGCGGACCGCCTAAAACTGGAATCATTCGTTTTAAAGGAGGTGTGGAAAGAAGTTCTCCCGGTTCTCCTTTTACATCCCCGCCGTAGTCGTCTCCTTTGAATAGAACATATCCTCCGACAGGAATCGCAGTAATCTGATAAGTAGTTTCACCTACTTTTTTTTTCCAGATTCCTCTTCCGTAACCAATCGAAAAAATTCTAGCCTTAACTCCTACAAGCATACCACAAAGAAGATGACCTAACTCGTGTATAAAAATAGAAATCGCCAACATAAAAATGGCGCCTAATACCATGATCAACATGCGGATACTACCTTCCTTGTTTTCAGATTTCGGACGGTTTCGCGGGCAATCCGATCCGCTTCCTCGTATTCTTCCAGAGACGACGGAAACTCAATTTGTATTTCGTCTAACGTTATTCGAATGTAATCCGGAATTTCTATAAAACGGATTTCATCTCTTAAAAACAATTCTACGGCGGCTTCATTGGCCGCGTTAAAAATACAAGGTGCCGTTCCTCCGACCTTGCCCGCCTCAAACGCAAGGCCCAAACCAGGATAACGTTTGAGATCAGGCTCGCGAAACTCTAATTTTCCCCAGTCCTTAGCAGGATAAGACCGTAAAACCTTAGGAACCGGTTCCGGATGAAAGAGAGAATGTGCGATCGGAAAAATCATATCCGGATAAGAAGCATATACAAAAGAAGCGCCGTCTTTTAATTCTACAATTCCGTGAGCGATGCTCTGAGGATGAATCACAACTCCGATTTTATCATACGCAACATCGAACAAAAAATGAGCTTCGATCACTTCGAGTCCTTTATTGATCATACCGTTAGAATCGATCGTGATTTTAGGACCCATGTTCCAAGTAGGATGATGGAGCGCTTGTTCCTTTGTAACAGAGGAAAGTTGTTCTACAGACAAATCCCTAAACGCACCTCCGGAAGCGGTGAGAATGATTTTTTCCACAGAGTTAGGGTTTAAAGATTCCAAAAGTTGAAAGAGTGCGTTGTGTTCGGAATCCACGGGGACTACTTTTGTATTGTGTTTTACGATCAGAGATCGAATGAGTGGCCCAGATGTGACTAACGTTTCTTTATTAGCAATTCCTAATCTTTTTCCCGCTGTGATCGCCGCAATCGTAGGACGTAAACCGACGGAACCCACAACAGCAGTGATCACGATCTCTACTTCGGGTTCACGTACGAGTTCGCAAAGCGCGGATTCACCGTAAAGAATTTGTGTCCTACCCAGTTTATTTCCAAGAACCCCTACGTCTGCAAAGTTGGAACTCACACAGATAAAATCGGGAGAAAATTCTTTTTGAATCTCTTTTGCTTTTTCGAGATTAGAATGAACACTGAAAGAATGAAGTCTAAATTTTTCCGGATAAGCGCGAAGCACCTTTAGAGTAGATTCTCCAACGGAACCAGAAGCGCCCAAAAGACAGACGGAAGTTGTCATATCCGATTAGACTCCAAGATTCCCCTTGATCTGAAGATAGTAATACAAGACAGGAATGGTAATCAAAAGAGCGTCCGCAAGATCTAAAATTCCACCGTGACCCGGAATCAAAGAACCAGAATCTTTGATTTTTGCGTCTCGTTTCATTGCGGATTCCAAAAGATCCCCAATCACGCTGACAAAAGATAAAATCGCGGAGATCAAAAAAACTTCCAATCCTCTGACAGCTGCGAGAGTTCCAGTAGAATATTCCCAAATTATGTTGAAGATAAAAACGGAACCGATCGCCGTAAAAATTCCGGTCACATAACCTTCCCAGGTTTTTTTAGGAGAAATTGCAAGACCGGCCGGATGTCTTCCGAACCACCTTCCCCCAAAATAAGCACCGGCGTCCGTCAAAAAGGTGACCACCGAAACAAAAACAATATAATAGATTCCCTGAGCCATTCCGAGCAAAAGTAAAAAGTGACCTAACGGAACCGCAACGTAGAACACACCTAAAAAAGTGGATGAAACAGAAAAGATAGCACCGTCTAACGGGCGTCTGGTGATCTGCAAAGTAAACGTAACGATAAATAATAAAAGAAAAGCAACTGGAACCGGATCAAAAGGAGGAATGAAATATTTTATATTTTGCAGAAAGAACAAAGGTGCTTCAAATTGATTTTGAGAACCCAAAAATCGAAAGTAATAAAACGAGAGGATCAACAACATAAAAAAAACGCCGGTTCCTCGAAACGGTCTTCCGTCCTCACCTCGATCGGAAAGATTATAAAATTCCTTGATTCCGATAGCTCCACCTAAAAGAAGAATCAAATACGTCTGCAGATAATAAAAACCGGGATAGAATATCATAAAAAGATAAAATAGTATGAGCACGGCCGCAGAAGCGAGTCTCTTGGAAGTTTCACCCATTCGTAAGTCCTCCGAATTTTCGGGTTCTGGTTTCGTACCACTTTAGGGAATCCACCAGAGAATTTTTATCGAACTCGGGCCAGAGAGTATCCGTAAAATACAACTCCGCATACGCGGATTGCCAAAGCAGAAAATTAGAGAGTCTTTGTTCCCCGGCGGTTCTGATCAGTAAATCTACGGGAGGAAGGATGGACGTATATAAAAATTTTTCGAACTCTTTTTCTTTCAAAGGCTTTTCCAAAGAAACTTTAGAGCGTTTTCTTTCTAAAAAAAGCTCCTGTGCCGCCCTTAAAAGCTCGTCTCTGGAACCGTAATTCAAACAGAAGTTAACGGTTAGATTTTTATTCTTTTGAGTCTTATCTACCGCAAAATCTATCTTGTCTAAAACGCCTCGAGTTAATTTTTTTCGGCTTCCGGAATGAAGGATTCGAATACCTCTTTTATGAATCGTATCCAAACGAGTTTCTATAAATTCGATTAAAAGACTAAAGATAGAACGGATTTCAGTGACGGGGCGTTTCCAATTTTCGGTAGAAAAAGCATAAAGGGAAATATTTTTTAAGCCCAGTTCCAGGCTTGCATCCATAAGTCTATCTATGGCCTGGGCACCCTCTCTATGACCTTCGGATCTGGATTTACCTCTGGCGGTTGCCCATCGACCATTCCCGTCCATAATAACGGCAATATGTTTGGGAAGATTGGACTCGAATAAGCCCACCTTAGATCGTAGTAATTTCCTTTTCCTTCTCTGCGGTTAGAGAAGAAATTTTATCGATGTAAGAATCTGTGATTTTTTGAATCTGATCTTGAACCGATTTGATCTCGTCTTGAGACATTCCTTCGGTATGTTTTTTAAGATCTTCCATCGCATCCCTACGAATGTTGCGAATAGCGACCTTTTTTTCTTCGGACTTAGACTTTACAACTTTTGCAAGTTCTTTCCGCCTTTCCCCTGTTAGTTCCGGAATTACGATTCGAATGACTACCCCGTCGTTGGTAGGCTGAAGCCCTAAACCGGAGGTTTGGATCGCCTTTTCGATGTCTTTCATAATTCCCTTATCATAAGGAGAAATGACCAGTATTCTAGGTTCCGGAACGGAAATATTCCCAAGCTGATTGATCGGAGTTTGTGTACCGTAGTAATCCACTCGAATATCTTCTACAAGGGAAGGATTAGCGCGCCCAGTGCGAATGGTTCCAAAATCCTTTTTAACCAATTCGATGGTTTTATCCATCTTAGTTTTCATTCCAGAAATGATTGCGTCACTTGCCATCGATTTGAATGTCCTCCGAATTAGAGATCAATGTGCCGATGTTTTTACCGGTAATGAGGTCTTTCAGATTTCCACGTTTGAAAATGTCAAATACTATGATCGACATATTATTTTCCATACACAAACTAAGAGCGGTAGAATCCATAACCTTAAGTCTACGATTGATAGACTCCATAAAAGAAATCTGAGAATAACGTTTGGCTTCGTTGTCTTTTTTAGGATCTGCGGTATAAACCCCGTTCACTTTAGTAGCTTTGAGAATCACGTCACAACCCACTTCTACGGCTCTTAAACTTGCGGTCGTATCAGTAGTAAAATAAGGATTACCGGTCCCACCCGCAAAAATTACGATTCTTCTTTTTTCGAGATGTCTAACGGCTCGGCGACGGATATAACTTTCAGCAATAGAATTGATTTCGATCGCAGATTGAACTCTTGTATAAAGACCTTTTTTTTCGCAAGCGTCTTGGAGCGCTAAAGCGTTTTGAATCGTAGCGAGCATTCCCATATAATCCGCGGTAGCTCGATCGATTCCTGCTTTGGCAAGATTTGTACCTCGGATGATATTTCCACCGCCAACAACAAGAGCGATTTCTACTCCTAGATCATGAACTTCTTTGATTTCTTCTGCGAGAGAATGGGCTTTGTTTGTATCAATTCCAAATTCACCTTCTCCGGCCAGAGCCTCACCAGAAAGTTTAATTAGAATTCTATTATACTTCGCTTCCGTAGCCAAAATTTAGAGTCCACCCACCTGAAAGCGGACAAAACGGGCGATAGTAATGTTCTCGCCAAATTTCGCGATCGCTTCCTTTACTAAGTCGTCTATGGTTTTAGAATCGTCTTTAAAAAATGCCTGGTTTACAAGACAAGATTCCGAAACGTATTTTTTGATTTTTCCAGGAAGGATCTTTTCAATCTGATCGGCTTTTTTACCTTCCGCTTCCAATTGAGATCTCATGATCGTTTTTTCTTTTTCTAGATCCGCAGCAGGAATGGATTCTTCGTTGAGATACAAAGGATTCATCGCTGCGATCTGCATACAGATTTCTTTACCAAGGGCTTCAAAGTCTTCGTTTTTAGAAACGAAATCTGTTTCAGAATTCAATTCTACAAGAACTCCGATCTTTCCGTTACCGTGGATATAAGAAACCACTCTGCCTTCTTTGGTTTCTCTTCCCGCTTTTTTAGCCGCCTTTGCGATCCCTTTTTCACGAAGCCAGGTAATCGCTTTTTCAATATCTGCGTTATTTTCTTCGAGAGCTTTTTTACAGTCCATCATTCCTGCACTGGTTCTCTCTCTGAGTTCTCTGATTAAGTCCGTAGTCACTGCTGCCATGAATGAAATCCTTATTCGTTTTGATCCACTTCGATCGTAGTGGAAGAAGGTTCGACCGTAGTAGTAGAAGGTTCTTCTGCGGTTTTAGTTTTTTTAGAATCTGCGTCTTCGTCCATGATGAACTTTCCACTTTCATCATATTCACCTTGGTATTCCAAAGCCAAAGCTTCCGAATCCAAATCTTCGCTGAATCTAGGTTGTTCTACAACACCACCGGTTCCTTCAATCACCGCGTTGGACATGGTTTCGAGGAAGAGGGAAATGGCTCGGATCGCGTCATCGTTACCTGGAATCGGATAATCGATCAACTCAGGATCGCAGTTAGTATCTACAACCGCGAAAATTTTAAGACCCAGTTTTCTAGCTTCTTTAACCGCAATTTCTTCTTTTTTAGGATCGATCACAAACATAATTTCAGGAATGGTCGCCATATCCTTGATCCCACCGAGAGTCTTGCGAAGTTTTTCCAGCTCTCTTCTTAGAGTCAGAACTTCTTTTTTAGTTTTAACTTCTTTTTCAAAACTGTTATCCGCTTCCATCGACTCTAGTTTTTTTAAACGAGCGATACTTTTTTTCACAGTGTTCCAGTTGGTCAAAAGACCACCCGGCCAACGATTATTGATAAAAAACATGTTAGAACGAATCGCTTCTCTTTCGATCGCACCTCTGGCCTGTTTTTTAGTTCCTACAAAAAGGACTTTTTTACCTTCGGAAGTTAATTTTTTAAGAGCGTCATATGCTTCTTTTGCTTTTTGAACGGTCTTTTGAAGGTCTATGATATGGATTCCGTTTCTGGCCGTAAAAACATACGGAGCCATTTTAGGATTCCATTTACGAGTCTGGTGTCCGAAGTGTACTCCGGTTTCCAGAAGATTTTTCATTGAGATCACTGACATGGTTTACCCCTTTTTTAGTACGAAATACAACGTCGCTACGAGTCCTATCAGACTAGCAGGGGTAAATTGTATTTCGACCTTGATTACGTAGAGTTCAAATTTGATTGCTTCTCGGAGCAGGTAGGAAGAGAAAAAAGGAACGCCTGTTAGGCGATCGAGAATAACTCCCGTCACGGCCCCGGCGAAAAAACCGAGGAGAAGAATGAGGGCTATCTTGCCAATCTCAGCCCTATCCTTAGGCTTTTTCGGGTTAGCAGGTACCACTTTTTACGGATGAAAGCGCGGGTCAATCTTTATTGGGCTGGATCATTTCACAGTTCCCGTCAAAGATCACTCCGTCTGCAATTTGTAATTTAGATGTTTTGATATTTCCGTTTACCTTTCCGGTAGAAAGCATTTCTAACTTTTCAGTCGCGATTACGTTTCCCGTAATTTCACCACCTACGATCACGGTACCTGCTTTGATGTTAGCGCGTATCTTTGCACCTTCGCTGATGAGTAAAAATCCATCGGATTCAATTTCACCTTGGAACTCGCCTGAAATTTCAAGAGGTTTTTGAAAATTTAAAATTCCGGAAAAGGAAGTTTCTCTTCCGAGAACCGTGGAAATGGCGCCGTATTCTGTAATGGGGCGAGAAGTTCTAGTTGCAGTTTTCTTAGACATGGATTCTCTTATTTCGTTTTCATTTCAAAAACTCCATCCCAGTCTGCGGGAGGAGGATTTGTGATAAATGCCTGACAACGACCGATATATTTTTTAGAAGGGCCGTCGTCCGGGGTCAACTCGATCGCCTTTTTAAATTTTTCAAGCGCTTCGTTAAACTTTCTAGTTTTATACAAGTTCAGACCTTCGCTATAGAATTGAAGAGTTTGTTTCATCGTTTCCGAAATCATAGATCACTCCTTGTAAAGCACCACGACGGCCGTGGAATAATTTTCAGCGTGACTGATCGAAACCGAACAACCGCTGTATCCTTTGGTAAGAAACAATTCTTTGGATTTTCCATGCAGTACCAATTCTTTTTTTCCAAATTCTTTTCCGAAAAGTTCGATTTCCCTCATATCTAAAATCACATCGTCACCTGGTTCGATGGCTTTGATAAAAGCTTCTTTAACACAAAACCTTCCGCTCAAATGTGGAACTGGATCTTTCCGATTAGTACAGTATTCCCGCTCTGATTCTGAAAAAACTCGTTTTAAAAAACGATCTCCGTGTTTTTCTAAAAGATCACGAATCCTTGCGTTTTCTACAATATCGTTTCCTACGGAAATCTTCATTCTTCTTCTAAAATCTCCGGGCTGGAATCCGGCTCGATCGTATTTTCACCATCCTCTCCATCGGATTCTTTTACACCATCGTTTTGATTTTGATCGGGTTTTACTTTAAAAAGAATAGATACTCTATCCGGAAACACTCCTAAAACTTCTACGGATTTTAGAGAAGCAGATTTGTTCAGTTTGATTTTGGCAAATACCGGTTTATTATCCGGAAGAATTTTTTTAGTTTTAGGATCGTATTTATGAGAACATACTACACTCGCTGAAAGTCCTTTGATTACCTGAATACTTTTGAGAGTGGTTTTAGATTGAAGTTTTACGGAAACTTCCGGCTCGGAAAATTCAGCTTCCAAATTTTTATCTAAGTTTTGGCATTTGATCGGAATTCCGAGAAGAAGAGTTTCACCTGCGTTAGACGCGCTTGCAAATATATTTACGCGAACCGTAACTTCTTTTACGTTATCTCTTATCTTTACGGAAGCAGGAAAATCGGGAAGTTTATGTTTATATGAAAAAGACTCCGTTTTATCCTTGAGGGATATAGGAGGAATCGAAATTTTTCCCAAACCTTCCAAAACTCCGGGAGGACCGCTGACGTGAATTACAGAAGGGGAAACAAAATGATTCGTCTTTACATAGTTAGGTGGAAGGTCTCCCGTAAACTTCACTTCGATGGGAAGTATTTTACCGGAATTTGATTCCACGTTTACCCTAATTTTATCCCGTAATCTTGTAATTCTAAGCCCCGCGGGTGCTCCCGAAATTCTATAAACGGAAACTAAATTTTCTCCGGTCTTAAGTTCGGAAGAATTAATATGAGCTTTTAAAAACTGGGAATAATAATTTACGTATTCCCGAACCCCTTCCACTTTTATAGGAACCGTTTTATCGGAGGTTTTAGAAACGATCAAAGAACCGCCTAACTTAGGATATTCGATCGGAATCTGGATTTCTTTTACGAGTATTTTAGAATTTTGTAGATTTATATAGAATACGATCGCCAGAATCAAAGACCCTAATTTGGCCTGCCAGTTATTGAAGATCAATTTCAACTTCAGCGCTCCGCCTTTTCTTCCACAACCGGATTGTGTTTTTCGGAAACGTTATCTCTTTTTTTAAGGATCGTATTGACTAGATTTTTAAGTTCGATCGGTTTAACAGGATGAGTCATTTCTCCGTCGTAACATACGGAGATTTCTCCAGTTTCTTCCGACGTAACGATCACAATAGAATCTGATTCTTCTGAAATTCCAAGCGCGGCTCTGTGTCTGGCTCCCATCCTTGCGTCATCCAAATTCTGAGTCATTGGGAGAAAAGCTCCGGCACAAGCGATTCTATTCTGTTCTATGATTACGGCCCCGTCGTGAAGTGCTGAATTTTTTTTAAAAATAGTAAGAAGCAAACTCGCGGAGATGATCGCGTCTAATTGCACGGATTGATCTATAATTTCCTTCAAACTATTTTCTCGTACAATCGCAATCAGAGATCCTGTTTTATTTTTAGCCATAACCTTTACGGCCTCTATAATCTCCTCTAAATCTGTCATTTGTTTTAAAAGAAACGGCTGAAAGATTTTCATTTTAGAAAGATCTGCTGTAATCTTTCTAAGCTCCGGCTGGAGTAAAACGATAATCGCAAATACGAGTGCAGGACGAATACTTTCTATAATCCAATCTAATAATTCGAGTTCAAACGTACTCGCAAAAATTCCTAAAAACCAAATGACCGCGACCCCGAGTAACAGCTGAATCCCTCTGGTTCTTCGAATGGTAGAATAAAATTGATAAATGAAAAAACCGACAATCAGTATATCTATGATGATAATGAACGGATTTTTACCGAGTGGGAATAGGGATATGTTCTTGAAAAAAAACAATCCTGACTCCCTTTACAATCCCAAAACCGCAAACATATCGTAAAGTCCCGGCTTGCGACCTACTAAAAATTCTGCCGCGCGTACACTTCCTACTGCAAAGGTTTTTCGATCCTGAGCCTTATGTGTTATTTCTATTCTTTCTTCGGGAGTAAAAAAATATACGGTATGATCTCCAATCACTTCTCCCGCTCGAAACGTGTGAATTCCTATTTCTTTAGAATCTCTTTCTTTTAAAATCCCGTGTCTTCCGTGGACTACGTTTTTAGACGTTCTGCCTAACGTTTCTAAAAGTATGTTCTTTAATTTTTCGGCGGTTCCAGAAGGTGCGTCCTTTTTGTGACGATGATGAATGTCTTGGATTTCTATATCCGAAATTTCTCCCATTACCTTGGCCGCAATTTCGGTTAACTTGAATAATAAATTCACTCCGATAGACATGTTAGGTGAATATACGATTCCGATTTCTTTAGAAGCCACTTGCAACGCATCTTTTTGAAGTTCTGTGAGCCCTGTAGTTCCGATTACAACCGGCTTTTGATGCTGAATACACGCCTTAAGTGTAAAATCCAAGTTCTGATGTGTGCTGAAATCGATCACACAATCCGCACTCCGCACCGCGACTTCTAAATCAGATGAAAAATTCACTCCGTTTTGTTTGATCCCGGAATGTAGTCCGGAATCCATTCCTAAAAATACGGAACTTTGACTGACTATCGATGAAGATAACGTGGATTTGATAGAAGTAGAAAGTACGGAGATGATAGCGCGTCCCATTCTTCCGGACGCTCCGATCAAAGCAATTTGAGTTTTTGAAGGTTGACTCATTCGTTATTCGTATCCTTTTTCTTTCAGACCTTCGAGCACCTTTTTAAATTTAGAACTTGTCTCGTTTTGAGAAAGTGGAGTCAACGGCAGCCGTATTTCCGAACCACAATGACCAAACCAGTGCATCGCCGTCTTGATCGGAATCGGATTGGTTTCCATAAATGCAAGCGCAAAGACCTCAATAAAATCGTAATGTATTTTTTTGGCCTCGGAGATTTTTCCCTGTTGAAACGATCCTACAAGTTGTACTAATGCTTTTGGAAATAGATTGGAAATCACAGACACAACCCCTACTCCTCCGATTGCAAGTAAAGGAAGGGTCAAATTATCGTCTCCGGAAAGTACCGTCATTTTATTTCCCACTAAGGAAATTAATTTCCCCATTTGTCCCAGATCTCCCGTCGCCTCTTTCATAGATCGAATCTGTTTGACCTCGCTGAGTCTGAGTACGGTTTCCGGTAATAAATTTACAGAAGTTCTTCCCGGAATATTGTAGAGCATCACAGGCACGGTGGAATGTTCCGCGATCGATTTAAAATGTAGGAAGAGTCCTTCTTGTGTAGGTTTATTATAATAAGGATTTACGGAAAGGATTCCGTCCACTCCGTCTTTACAAGCCGCCTCTGTCAATTCGATGGCTTCTTTTGTGGAATTGGACCCGGTTCCAGCGACTACTTGAATTTTTCCTTGTACTGCTTTGACGGTTTCTCGTATAAGTTCCGCGTGTTCACTGTGAGAAAGTGTCGGAGATTCTCCCGTCGTTCCACAAGGAACAACTCCGCTGACTCCGGCTTTGATTTGTTTTTCCAGTAGTTTGAAATAACTGTCGTAATCGATTTTATCGTTTTTGAATGGTGTGATGATCGCCGTATAAACGCCCTGGAACATAGGGTTAGGTTCTTGATTTGAGTCGGATTTGGCAATCAAAAACGTTTCGATTTCTGATTGCAGAGAGACTTCTTACTTCTAGTCTGGATTGGTAGTGAAACAGATTTCTTTTTTCTGGAATCCAGTTCTTACGTGTGCTCTCCTTTTTTTTGCCACGTCATTTTTCTCTTGGATTTATCTTCATTCCAAAAGGTTCGCAATCTCGGACGTCTCGAATGAAAGAAGTATGCACGTCGGAACTACGAAAAAATCGGGAGGTATTTGGATTTTACTTCCCATTTTTTGTCTATCGATCGTTTGGTTCAGTGTTTTTGAAATTCCGGATCGTAAAATTTTTCTATTTTTTACGGGTTTATTTTTCTTTTTTTTAATCGGTCTTGCAGACGATCTTTTTTCATTGAGTGCTGGGATTCGTCTCGTTTTGGAAATTTTTTTCCTAATCGTTTTCTTTTATCTGGAACCGGTTCGATTTTCTTTTCTAAGTTTAAGTATAGAAAACATTCCAGGTCTTTCCACCTTGATTTTGATCGTTTACGTCTTGTTTGTCGTTAACGTTTGTAATTTCATGGATGGTCTGGATGCATATCTTTCTTCTCATTTTCTTCTTGCCATTTTAGCGTTTTCATTTTTATTTCATTCCCAACTTCCTTTATTTTATTCTTGGATCTGCGCGGGCGTTTTCGGTTTTTTAAGCTTTAACTTGCCCAAGGCAAAACTTTTTTTAGGCGATTCCGGTTCTCTTCCTCTTGGTTATACAATTTCTGTTCTTCCTTTGTTTTTTATAGACGACAAACTTTGGGGTTCGTTTGAAATTTCTTCCTCGTTCTTTTTGTTGCCGGTGTTTTTCGTGGACGGTGTGGTTACGATTTTTTTACGGCTCAAAAACGGTGAAAATATTTTCCAAGCTCATCGTAGACATCTTTATCAGCTAATCGCCGTTAGTTCTAAAAGCAAAGGTTTAGTTTCGTTTCTTTTTACGATCGCCAATCTTCCAGCTATGATCCTATTTGCGTTTCATCGTAACCTAGAAATTCCCGGCAGTATTATTTTTTGGATCTGTTTAGTATTTTATGTAGGCGCGTATTTTTTATTGTTTCGTAAATTTAGAACGCCTATGTCGAACGACCTAAAACGCGATCCGTAGAGAGCGTTTTACTGAGTTTCAAACGCGATCCGTAGAGAGCCATAACCAACCCCACAAATTGAATAAGATTTTAGAATCAAAATTGAACTCAGCAAAACGCTTTTTGCGAAAGCGTTTTAGGCTCAAAAACGCACATGATTCAAGTGTTCCGACAAGAATGAGTCTTTTTACTTGCAAAAAGCATGTTTCTCTGATAGAGAAAAGTCTTCCAAGCCTTTCCACCTCCCACCTGAATTGCGACCCATGGAAAGCAATTCATTGAGTTACCACCCAAAATCTAGGGTGGGATGTAAGTTTTACAGAGGATTTGTCGTAATTCCGACAGATCTATATTGAAATCTAAATACTTGTGGGGTTGGTTATGATAGAGAGCGTTTGCTGAGTTCAGGGAGTGAGACGCTTTCAATTCACAAAAATGTAGGAACTCTTACAGAAAAGCTAATAAATCCTAATTTCAAATATTACTTTTTTAATACGAGTTCGTGGAGAAATCCTAGGTCAATTTTTTCGTAAAAAGATAAATGTGGGAACTCTCACAAATCGTGGATTTATCAGTTAAACTTTGAGAATTGTGGGAACTACTATACTACTGGGATACAAAAAGAATCATCGTCCAATCTGATTTTTGCACAAAACCGCTGTTTTGCGATCATCAATATTTAAATTTGTTTTAACGTGAATTCGACATAAGAAAGCAAGAAAGAATTTTCTAAAAGTATGAGTTCCTACAATTTTAAAATTTGTTCGTAAAATCGTGATTTGTGGTAGTTCCCACACTTGAACACGACAGATTCAATCTTTATAAACTTCTATTCTTTAAATTGTGGTAGTTCCCACAGCATTTTACAGGCAAACCTAAATTTTGCAGTAGTTCCCACATTTAAGAAAACGATCTGTAAAATTCGGATTCCAACTTTTTTAGAATCATGGGTTCCTTACATCGAATTCACGTTTTTTTAAGATCTTCCTTCGATTGGATTTATCTTTATATAATACTGGATTTTTATTCTCGGAAAGTAGTAAGTTGGTCAATTTCAAATTCTAATGATTCTAAGTTAGTGTAAATTCAGTATAACAATGCGAAAGGGATCGATGAATGAACTAAAGCACAACACTTCCTATGAGGCGCGTTGGAAACTCAGCACAAGTTATTGGTATTTTATAAAAACTGAATCTGATTCTGAAATCTCACAATAACTTGACCAGAGCTAAAGAGCCCGGTCCAGCCTTTGTTTGCAAAGGCTGGATTCGCCCCCATTTTATTATTACGTAGAACAGTCGTTAAGTGAATAGCAACTGTTCTTTCTAAATCGATTATTGCAGAAATCCTCTTAAAGATTTAGTTTTTCATTCAAACAGAGAATCCAATTATGGCCCGAACGAAGCTCGAAAATATTTGCTCAGCAACAAAATTTGAAAGAGCATGCAGAAAGGAAAATTTTAGGACAACGCAATCGCCAGGCCCTTCTTTGGTTCTCTGAAAAGAGAAATGGAATATAATTACTTTTATAGATTTCAAGAAGCGGAAGAAATACTTTTTGATCAATAAAGTTGTTGAAAAATTAATTCTTCATCTGTTTGTATTGGATTGAATGGACAATTGAAGCAATTTTACGAATTTTCACTATGGAATTTTTCAACAACTCTATTATAATAAACAGAAAGTTCATTCATCATTAGGTTTTGTGAATACTATTCGCGATCAATAGTGAAACATCAATGAATTGAAAAAGTAAAAGTTATATTAAGATTTAGTTAAGAAAAAGCGTTCAGACAACTTAAAATTTTCTTAATTAAATTCTAAAGAATGTCAGTTTTTATTTTGGTTATTAATCATAACTATATAATAGAGTACCTAATATTTTGCGTGGAATCAGTGTTTTGTGATAAAATTAACGGTACTCAATTTTATAGAGATTAGTAAAATAAATTTTCAAGAAGTGTAATATCAAGTTCTAACGATTACACTTTATTTTATTATTCTGAGTAGGATAAGTGATAGTAAACCAGAATACTTCCTCCTCGATTTTCTTTTTCGTTTTTAGAATGAAAATATTTTTTAAACTATGACGTTTAACAAAAGAGATTTTATTTCAAAGCAAAGATAACATAAAACGATTTAGAAACGTTGTGTCAGAACCAGCATTTGCATGAGTAAATTATTACTTACTTGATTGTTTTTACCGTCCATTCAAGTTAAAACACAGTCAAGAAGGCTCCCATAGTTCAATCTTGTTGCCTTCGGCATCCATGATATGGACAAATTTTCCATAGTCGTAACTCGTAATACTGTCAAGTATGATTACTCCGTTTTGTTTAAGTTTCTCCACAAACCCTTCAATATTTTGAACTCGGTAGTTAATCATAAAATCTTTTTTGGATGGAGAAAAATATTCAGACCCCTTTTTGAAAAGACTCCATTGAAGATAGTTTATCTCGTCTGGTTTGTTGACGTCTCTGGATTCGAAAGTCGAACCCCATTCATTGGTTTCAAGTCCTAAATTTTTGGCATACCATTCTTTGGTTTCCTGCGGATTGTCGGAAAAAAAGAAAATACCGCCAATTCCTGTCACCTTTGGTGTTGTGTCAATAGGTGAAGTTGAATTCTCTGCTTGATCGTTTGGGTCTTCCATATAGCCTACCTTTTAGTTGTCGAATAACAGCTTGCAAGAAGTTATTACAAGCGAAATTATTTTCAATCATCATGAAATTGGTACACAAAAACGACTATCTCATGTTAGACGAAAGTTTCTGCCTGATTAAAATAAAATCGTCTTTTTACGCTTAAAGTGGTTTTGTTAAACTAGATAAACTAATTTTTTGCTTTCTATTTTTATCCAAGGAATTAGCTTCATATAATTCTTTTGAATGTATCTTAGAATCTAAAGGCTCTAATTTACAAAATTCTCCATCCATTACCAATTTTTCCGGGAATTTAGGCACATTCCAATTTTGAATTTTTATTCCGATAGCTTGGTTGTTTGAATTTAATTTATATTAAATCATTTTTTAAGTTTCTTAGATCGAAAAATTGATGCCTTCCTTAAATTTGCAGAAACGTCCGCTTAACTTAACGACTACGGTTTTACGAAAGTGGGAAACCCCAGTTATGTGCGTTGTTTATACTTTTTTAATAATTCATCTTTATAACAACTTATGTTATACCCGTGAATCATAATAAAATCTAATTGTCGGCTTTCGGGTAAAGCATTCTTGTAAGCTTCAATATCATCTATATACTTTAATTCTAATTTTATAAATTGGTTTTTATCATTAGCTTTTTTAAAACTCTTCTCCAAATCATAAAGATTTTCGAGTTTTTTAATTAAATCATCGATTCGTTCTTTTGATAAACCGGATTTTTCCATAATTAATTTTATTACTCCTGACTTTGTTGATTTTGGAGTAATACTTATTAACTTATCTTTTGATATGAGTGGCAATGATATGTCTCGATCTATTTCCATATAACCTGCTATCATCCATAAAAATATGGAACCTGGTCCAATTGCTAAAGGTCCGTTAATTTTACCATCAATAACTTGACAAAGAACCTCTCCACTCGTATCTTTAAAAGCGGGATGAAACACAAAATTTCCATCACCGCCACTTATAGGTGATTGTATGTTATATAAATCATAATCTTCATCCTTCCATTTGGTTCCCTCAAGATTTTTGACGTTAATTCTATTATCAAAAGCAATTTGTCCGCCGAATAAATTTTCTCCTTTCCAGATACCCATAGTTGCATGTTCAGAGAATATTCTTTTAACTGATTCAGGCCATTGTTCTATTTCTTTTTTATCCGCAGGTTCGGTAAGTTCAATTGAAACATCATTAACAAGTTTTACTTTAATATTTTCATCCAAATATTCGATACCTTCGATTTTAGAAAAAATTCTCTGAAACAAATCCAAACTGGATGGTGTATCCAATAAAAGCTCTCTGAAATGTTCGATAATCTTTTCATTATCCTGAGTCCATTCTTCATTCACTCTATTTAATTTTATAATATTCTAATATAATTCTAAATTAATAATAAAATATTTTTCTCATTTCGTTTTTTTAAACTCCAACAGTACCTGTTTTGACTTCTCCGGCTCGTTTATAATTAGCAATAATCACTCCACTTGGTGTAACAGAACCCTCTATTAATGTAAATGCCGCCGGGACGGTCCCGTCACCAAACAAACGTTTGCCCGTATCAAGCGTAACGGGAAATATTTTAAGCCATAACTCATCCACTAAATCATTCTTAAGCAACAATTGAATAAGCTCTCCACTTCCCCAAACTTGAATGTCGGAACCTTCTGAATTTTTGAGTTTTTCAATATCCGCCAAACTTTCGAGGAATACTGAGTTTTTCCAATGTGACTTTTTCATGGTCTTGGACATGACATATTTTGTGCCATCATTAATGCCAGGCCAAAAGTCTGCATGTTCAGGCCAATAAGAGGCGAAAATCTCAAATGTTTTTCTGCCCAAAAGATAATCTGCAGGTTTCATCTGTTTTTCCATGACCTTACCAGAAACTTCGTCATGATACGGTGCAGTCCAACCGCCATATTTAAAACCGCCTGATGTATCTTCCTCAGGTCCACCGGGTGCTTGCATAACCCCATCTAATGTAATAAATGATGAAACAATTATTTTTCTCATATTCTCTCGCTCCTCTAATAAATTTATAAAAGTTTTGAATAAAGGTCAATTCATAACAAAATAAAAATGATTTCGCATCATCACTTCATAAAAAAAGAAAGATAAGACAGGCATGATTCAAAAACAAACAACAATATCTTTCTCCATTAGGCAACCTTACTCAGATCTATAGTTCGATCTAAAAAGACCGTGGCGAATCCGACCTTTAGCTCTGGTCAATAAATTGCATACAGGAAACATTATATAACAATCATCTTAAGTTATAATATAGAACGCGATCTGTCGAACGACCTAAAATGCTTTCGTAAAAAGCGTTTTGCTGAGTTCAGGGAGTGAGACGCTTTAGTTTAAGAGAGCGTTTTGCTTTAGTTACTTCGCATCGATCCATTTCGCGCTTATTAGCGTTAATAAAATACCTAGTTTTTTTACACTGAGATAGTGTTTGTAATAAAAATTTACAGTACACAATTTTGTAAGAATAATAGTACATTTCGTTCAATATAATTGCCAATAAACCTAAAATCCCGGCTACTACATCAGTTCGAGGTTCTAAAGCGTGTCTAAACTTGCAAAAGAATTAACGCAAAGATTTGCGTGCCCCTAAGCCGAGAGAATGTGTCAAAGACCAGACTAAAAACGCATTAGTAATTCTGAATGGAAATTTTTTCTTGTGGGGAATGTCGCTTTAGCCGGCTGCGGCTTTAAGAGCGGCGATGTCAATTTTCTGCATCTTCAACATCGCTTGTGTTGCACGTTCGGCTTTCGCACGATCTTTATGAAATACAAGTTGTAATAGAATCTTAGGCGTTACCTGCCACCACAAACCGTATTTATCCTGAACCCAACCACACATAGCCTCTTTGCCACCGTCTGCGAGAAGGGCGTTCCAATAATAATCCACCTCTTTTTGCGTTTCTACACTGATCATAAATGAAACGCCCCAGTTAAACTGAAAATCAGGTCCACCATTATAGGAAAAAAACTTTTGACCATTCAAAATGAAATCAGCCTGCATCGAGTTCGCACTAAGAATTTTGGATTTCTTAAAGATCGATACATAAAAATTCGCCGCTTCTTCGGGGTTCGCATTAAACATGAGAAAAGGTGTTATGCTATGCGACGGAGCGCCCCTAAATTTAATTTTCGTTCCATCAGCTTTCTGTTTCAGCGGACTGTTTTTTTTCTTTGATTTTATCATGTTTTTCTCCTTTTTTTAGAGCGATTTGATCGCCTATATTACAAATTTTATGAAAATAGTCATTTCAAATTTTTCGTCAGATAGACGTCCTCTGCACAAACATTTCATGGCTTAGACTTGTTCAGATAGTTGCATTGATGAACTTTACAAATTGATTTATGATTAGACAAATAAATTTCGTAGATCGCTTATATGATTGATAACATTGTTGAATGGACTTAATAAAAAGTATTCATCTTTTCTTCTATTAAACAGGAAACTCTAAATGATCCATAGCATAACAAAAATGTTCGCCTAACAAAAGAGTTTTCAGTGTTTTCTGTCCGAAGCGTTTAGGTGCGGCGGGACTTGAGCGAGCCTTTGGCGAACGTCTTGCAAGTCGAAATACAAAGCAAATGTGATTTTAGTCTGTAGTAAAGAATTATATTAGAAATTTAGAATAAAGCAAGAAGATGAAGTTAGTTGTAGCAGTCCATTTATTAAAATACTAATAACTTAATATTATCTAAAACTTCTTTCAAAGAAACTTTACTTATCGATTCAATAAACTCTGCTTCACGAATAGTCCAATCTAAACTTTTCACTTGATCAGATAGAATTACGCCATTGATTTTTTTTGATTTAAAGAATACTTCAAATGGGTAACCTTTAACCTTGCTAGTGATTGGACAAAATATTGCTAACCCAGTTTTCGAATTATATACTTTAGGCGATAAAACAAGTGCGGGCCTACGACCTTTTTGTTCATGACCTGCTTGAGGAGTAAAGTTCAACCAAACTATATCTCCTTTTCCAGGAGTGTATTTTCTACTCTTTACCAAACTTCCTTACCTATCGAGTCACCGCTAGATATTTCAGAATGAAGATTTTGTTTCGTAATCTTAGAAAGTTTTTCTTCTAATGAAACTTTTTTCGTAGGATATATTACAATTTTATCCCCTTCATATTGTAATTCAACGTGGCTTCCGTCATTTAACTCTAATTCCGTTGCCATTGATTTTGGAATTCTAATTCCTAAACTATTACCCCATTTTTGAATAATTGATTCCATAAATTTTATATATATACATTGTATATACTTTTGAAAAATTGTCACTAATTTTTTAAAATCAAATTTGATATGAATTTCTTTCGTTAAAATTTATAAAATAAATCCTTCACTTTCTCTATAAATTTCCGGGCTACTGCAACTAACGAAAAAATTTGCAGTCCGAAGCGTTTAGGTGCGGCGGGACTTGAGCGAGCCTTTGGCGAACGTCTTGCAAGTCGAAATACAAAGCAAATGTGATTTTAGTCTGTAGTAGAGTTGTTGAAAAATGAATTCTCCATCTGTTTCTATTTCATGGAAACGAGCAATTGAAATAGTTTTGTTAAACGCCACTATGGAATTTTGCAACAACTCTACTACAGAAAATACATTAGAAATTTCGAATAAATTAAGAAAACAAAGTTATACGAAATTGCAGAATTTCACGGCACAGACGTCACTAAATTAAGCTTTGTTTTCTTCTTTAATACTTATCTGGAGTAATAATGTTAAAATTCTTAATCTTCTGAAGACTCAATAAATCTTTGTCTCCAGTAATCTACTTTTACCACAAAGGCAGATTCTAAAATATGGTAATCATCTCTATCTCTTAATTCCAAATAATCCTGAATAGGTTTATTCTTAATGAGCGTTGTAACATTTCTAATTTCGGATAATACATTATCATCGAGTTTGAATTTTGTTTTAGAAAGAGTAGATTCTATTTCATCTAATATTTCTCTCGAAATATATCCTGTAAAAAATTCATCAATTAAATCTTGGAAAACAAATCTAGGTTTTCCTTTAAATAAAATAGCAGAGATGTAAATATTAGTATCTAATAATGCCTTCAACATTAAGAAGCGTTTCTTTTAGTTCTAACGGATTTAATTTCATTAAAAACGTCCTTTTCGGAAATATCACTTCGACCAATAGTTTTTGAAGTGAAATCAAAAATAACCTGCCATTTAATTTTTTTCTCAATATATGCAAAAGATAATACAATAAAAATAATATGTAAAATTAAAAAGCTTGATTGGGAGTTTCATCAGGCGCGATGCCAACCCACAATGTCTTCATTTTTAAAGCAGGGTAATATATATTTCGTTTTAAGTATAAAGAGAATGATAAATATGATATATGATTTTTTAAATTATAAATGACATATTAGAGTTGTTGAAAAATTAATTCTCCATCCGCTTCTATTTCATGGAAACGATCGATTGAAGCAGTTTTGCTAATCTCCACTACAGAATTTTTCAACAACTCTATTATATAAAATATTTTCTATAAATCATCAATTACTTATTTCATTATCTCGATTCTAAAGAAATCAACTGAAAATCGATTATTATAAAATTATCGAATACGGCGATTGAAAATTCTCGCTAATAATTCCGCTCTTTCTTTAGTATTCAACTTTTTAGCTTCTTCTCTGCTTTTGAGCTCGTCAAAAACGGATGTAACATTTAGAATCACGTTAGTTTTACTCAATACAATTTTATTACAGTATTCTTCTGGATCTAAAATCTGAAACAATTTAAGCATAGGGATAGAAGAAATACGATTCAGCAAAGGAAGATGACTATCACCTTCTATGATATGTTCCCTAATTTCAAACGCGTCATAATGTAAAATTGCTACGGCCCAGAGCAAAGAAGAAATCATAATACCAAAAGCAGAATTAGAAGCTAAAAAATATCCGTGTAATGGAAGAATATAAACAAATATTAAAGAAACAAAAAGTGCAATGATAATGCCGGAAAAAAATAGAAATGATCTTACTCGATCATCTCCACGCTTCTGAAAAATTAAAATTAAAACCTGAATTGAAGAAATTAATACGTAAAAACTACAATATCCTATCAAAAGATGATAAATCCAAGTTGGAGTATAAGCAAATATTTCTGGTTTTGTAAGATGTACAACATTACAATTTAAAATAGAAATCATAAGATAAACGAGAACAACTATATTAACAATTGATTTCCAACTCATTTCTTTAAGTTTCTTATGTGGAGTAAACAAATAGGATACAAGAGAATGTAGAAAATACGGCGTAAAGATAACAGGTATCAATGTCCAATTAACTAAAATAGATCGGTATTCAGTAGGAGCGTAAACTCTCAGCCCTAAACAAAAAAGCCAAACAGCAAGTGAAATTGTAAGTAAGAAAAAAGAATTTCGAACCGGTTTATTGGAAGCAAAAATCCAAACATAACAACCGAGAGAAAAAACAAATAATCCAATTCCCGTTTCGATCAAGTTGACAAATCTTCAACAAAAATGTGTTCGTTATTCTTTTTTTGAGGCAACTTTCTGTAAAGACTCTTTTCCGATTTCTATTACTTCAAACCAAGGTATTTCACCTTTTAAATACAAACCAGGAAAGTACATAGGACCAGGGTATTTGACAGATAACATCGCACCTTCTCTCAGATAAATTCTTTCAATACCTGATAACTTTGGATTGTACATTCCATAAATTGTATCGTATCCTTTTTTTACACAATGATCAGCAACAGCTATAAAATTAGCCTTTGCCGCTTTGGCTCCTTTTACATTTTGAGTAAAGGCGACACTATTCCAATCGGCCACATTTTCTTCAATGACCGCATATCGTTTCGGTGGGAACTGCTCGTCTTTGAATAAAGCAACTTCCAAAGGAATAAAATTGCACGGTTTTTTTTCAGTAATTCTCATTGCTGAAAAGATCTGTCCATCCTCTTCCACATAAAACCAAGTCGACCAGAGATCATAATGATCTATATTTTTCCAAGGTGAATTGGAATAACCAGCGTCTTCATATATTTTAGAAACAAAAGATTTTATTTTGCTCAGTTCTTCTTGCTCGTTTAATCCGATGAGTTTTTTGACTTCAATTTGTTCTAATAAATATGACATAACATAGATTATGTCTCATTATTTAAAAACTCAATAATTATTCTAGAATTTACGTAAGACTTAAAATAAAAAACTTTTTTAAGAATTCAATTTTTCAACCGTTACTTGAATGACT
This sequence comes from Leptospira kirschneri serovar Cynopteri str. 3522 CT, assembly GCF_000243695.2. Classification (NCBI taxonomy): domain Bacteria; kingdom Pseudomonadati; phylum Spirochaetota; class Leptospiria; order Leptospirales; family Leptospiraceae; genus Leptospira; species Leptospira kirschneri. Next base: position 93,362 of record NZ_AHMN02000002.1, read on the forward strand.
GCGAGATCTCGATCAGATAAACGAAGAAGATTTTCGATTAGAATTTTCATTCCCTTTCGATTATAAATCTTATGCAGAAAATCAATGTCCTCCTTCTCTCCAATGTTTGCAGGAAAGAACAACATTTCTCCCTCTTCATAAATGAGCCATTTTGAAGAAATCCCAAAAATATACTCAAAAAGCAAAGCCATTGATTCTGTAAGAGTATTTTCGCCATTTCGCAAACGAGTAATTGTTCCAGGTGTAACAGCTAATTTTTGAGCTATCTGATTTTGATTGAAACCTCTTATTTCTTTCAGAAATTTTAAGGCAATATTGATTCGATTTCGGATTTCTATTTCACTCATTTTATTGCATTAATCAATTTTTTATTTGACAAATTGTATAATTCAACATACAATCCCACCAATCAACTCATTATAAACAAAGGATATTGTAATGTTTTATTCGAAAAATCAGACAATTAAATTTAGAATTAAATCCAAGTCCATTAGAAAGAAGGCTATTTTTTATAATAGAATATTTAGTTCTTTATTTTCTCTTAGATCCCATTTCCAAAGCCAATTTTCAAAATCTTTACCTACTAACTTTTTCAAATCTTTTGAAAAATTACGATTCCTCAACTTTAAGTTTTGAATTCATTACAACTTTCAAATAGTCAACTAATTGCTTTCTTACTCTATTAAAAATAATTTTAATCAACGACTATATAAGTAAAAAAACATGGTAATCAACTATTTTAAAATAAAACCCTTAGACATCACAGAATCAGAGTTAGACGAATACGAAAAATACATAGGTATACCTTTACACAAAGAAGACAGAGAAGCAATTTTAAAATCCACTGGTTTCCGTAAGGCAATAGCAATTAAAAATAAATTAAGACTCGATTATTTCGATTTAGAAAGTCATGAAGAGAATCTAATGAGATAAAACTACTTGAACTTGAATTCGGTATTACGCGAAAGGGATCGATACGATAAAACTTAAACAGAACGCTTTTTACGGGCGCGTTCTAAAGTGAAATATTGTATTACGTTTCCTGTATGCAATTTATTGACCAGAGCTAAAGAGCCCGGTCCGGCTGCCCGAGGCAAGCCGGATTCGCTCTGATTTTATTACGTCGTATTCATGTTACTTTAGAGTTTTCTTTTTCATAGATTTGTATGAACACTATCAGAATTGAGAATTATAAAAATACTCTAGAATTAGGGATTTTTTATTTTCATGCAGCCGGTGTTATTTTTGGGTTTGTCTTAGGATTTTCGAAACTTTTTTCGAGTGATTTTTTTAATAAATCCTACGGTTCTGTTTTACAATCCGCCGCGTTTTTTCTAATTTTAAATAACGGTATTCTAATCGATCAAGGAACCTTACGAAATGATAGTAGGATTTTATTCGGTTCTTACTATGGCTTGGTTCTTTATTCCAGTTTGGCTGTATTTGTCTGTTTCAAATATTTATTAGAACCTTTTAATAATCCCTGGATTTATTGTAAAAGACTTTTAGGGATCATTCCAATTACGATTTTATTTTCTTATTTTATTCCCGATCTTTACTTTATATATTTCATAGACATTCTAGGATTTGCGATTTCTATTTTTACTTTTATCTGGTCTTTAAGAAAAGTTTTAAAATCCAATAAACCTATTTTATATTTTAACCTTCCCTTTCTATCTTTCCTTATTTCTATTTGTTTTGTTTTTGATTTTTTAGGTACAATTTATGATAAGAAGGATTTCTTTCTTTTTGCAGAAATTATTCCGGGTTCCGTAATTTGTTATACAATTCTTTTAGAACGTTTTTTCACTTCTTTATTTGGTAAGATTACTGTTACGATTCCGGAAATCAAAGAAATTCAGTTAGAGACCATTACAATCCCAGAACCCAAAGAAACAAAAAAATTTAAATATCCATCTAGAAATTTGTTAGAGGGGATCGATTTTGAAAAAGTTCAAACTAAACTGAATCATTTTTTAGATTCTAAAGGTTTTATTGACGAAGAAATTAGACTTCCTGATTTTGCCTCTGGTTTAGGGATTTCCACTCATCAAGCTTCTTACTATTTAAATAAGTTTCTTAATATGAGTTATAATGATTTCTTGAATTATCATAGAATCAACGAAGTAATCAATACGATTAGTACTCGATCTAATTTCAATTTATTTAATATTGCACTTGAATGTGGTTTCAATTCTCATTATTCATTTCACAGAGCCTGCATTAAGTTTACCGGTAAATCTCCACGCGATCTTAAAATTTATATTCAATCTTACGAAGGTTCAAGTCTTACAATTCTACAAAAACCAAAAAGATAATCAAATTCTTAAAGCGTTTAAGAAAAGAATTAGAAAAAGATTATTAGAATTTAAAATTTGATCTTATTAAAAAAGAAAATTCGGAATCAATTTTAACTTTAAACAAACAGAAATTTATAAAAGAACGTTTAAATTGAATGACTTTTTATTTTTATTTAGAAACTTATCTTTCAATTTAAATAAATTTCAGTCCGGATAACCTTTATGAACTTCCGCATAACGTTGATTCACTTACAAAAAATAACAATTGGCCTTTTATTTCTCATTAATCTTTTTTGCAAGATTCAAACGGAAAAAGTAGAACCAAAAACTTACATGGATTTAACAAAAGCGATCCAAAATCCTTTAGATGTTCGAGTTTTGGATTTGAATGGTCAAAAACTCACGATTCTTCCAAAAGAAATTGGACAATTAAAGAATTTGTATGATTTGAATTTGGATGAAAATCCACTCGGAGCTTTTCCAAAAGTAATCGGACAACTACAGAATTTGCGAGCGTTGTATTTGAATAATAATCAACTCACGACTCTTTCTAAGGAAATTGGACAACTACAAAATTTACGAACGTTGTATTTGAATAATAATCAACTCACAACTCTTCCAAAAGTAATCGGACAACTACAGAATTTGCGAACGTTGTATTTGTTTAATAATCAACTCACAACTCTTCCTAAAGAAATCGGACAACTACAGAATTTGCGAGCGTTGTATTTGAATAATAATCAACTCACAACGGTTTCTAAAGAAATCGGTAAATTGAAGAATTTAGAATGGTTGGAATTGAGTTATAACCAACTTACAGCACTTCCTGAAGAAATCGAGCAACTACAGAATTTGCAAGAGTTGGATCTGTATAATAATAAGTTCACAATTCTTCCACAAGAAATAGGACAACTGAAGAATTTGAAAAAGTTGAATTTAAATGCTAACCAACTCACGACTCTTCCTAACGAAATAGGACAACTGAAGAATTTGCGAGAGTTGAGTTTGAGTAATAACCAACTTACAACACTTCCTAAGGAAATCGAGCAACTACAGAATTTGCAATGGTTGGATTTAAACAACAACCAACTCTCATCCGAAGAAAAAGAAAGGATTCGAAAACTACTTCCAAAATGCCAAATTTACTTTGAATAATATTTCTTTTTCATAGGTATCCCCTATCCGTAATTCGGATAAGGTGGATTTCTTATCTTGTTTCTACTAGGCTTGTATTTTTATATCATTCGGAGTCGTGGTTATGTTTCCGAAAGAAAGTGTGCTAAAATCACAAGCGGGCCCGATCGGTTGATGAACTCCAATTTACTTGATTCTGTGAATTTTGATTGAAGTCGATTATCTTTCTTATACGTGCTTGTTGGATAACAAGCATTTGTATCAGGTATTACTACAATTCGTAAACTTCCTGAATCTATATTCGTTACATTGGATGTAAATAACGTGAGTTTCGCATAACGCGAAAGGATCGATGCGGGGCAATAAATTGAAACTATAGATAATTGTTGTATAATGTTGGTAAGCCGGATTCGCCCAGATTTTCTTGTACCAAATTCAGTTTTTTTACAATCAAATTGAAAATTTTGATCTTATATTACTCGTTAATTCAATTACTGTTAAAATCTTCGTTCTTTTAGAAAAGAACGAAAGAAAACCCCACTCTTTCTACAAAAGTGGGGAAAATCCCTCAAGGATTACAAGGCTTAGAAACGACACTACTTCCGCTTAGATGCACAATGGCATACTGATTGTAGTTTTCAAGATCCGCCGTCACACTTCCATCTGGAAATGTAGCGATCGTAAGGGGGATATGATCCCAGAAATTGTTTAAAGCATAGAAATGAAACCCTTGAGAAACGTCTACTTCCAAGTCATACATTATATTGCAGGAAAGGGTATTCCTTCCCTTACTTCCACGGCTTCCACCTCCCAAATCAAGAAGGCCATTAAAAGTGGAAATGCCGATCCAATTTTGAGCGATCAGATTGTCTTCCACTAGGCTATTCGAATTTGAATCCGCTTCATGCAATCCGTGAGAATTGGAAGTAATGAAATTACCGGAAATGACATGTCCCCCTCCGATCCCGTTGGAAGGATGAATACTAACTCCTGTTCCTCTTACTGCAGTCACCGTATTATTCTTGACCGTAATTCCTGTATTTTTCAAATAAATTCCCGCATTAACAGTAGAAGAGTCGTAAAATCTAGGGTTGTTGATTTTAAACCCTGCGATTTGACTACCAGATTCCGGGACCACGGTAGGAAGATAAATAGTCGGCGGAAAACTTCCAACTCCAGAAATCAAAGTCGGCCCTATCTTAGGTGAGGTTCCCGGCGGTCCTGCATAAAGGGAGGAAGAACCCCCTGCTAAACCTTTCCCGTTACTGTCCCCATATAGATTAACGCCTTCGGGAATATAAATCGGAAAAACTTCTCCAAGAGAAGCGTCATACGTACCTGGTGCAACCGCAATTACTTTGATACCGCTCGCCGTGGCAACTAAAGTGGCCTTAGTAATCGTTTTAAACGGAGCAGATTGTGTACCAGCATTGGAATCGCTTCCGGAAATAGAATCCACGTAAAGTACAGGAATGATAATGACCGACTCCGATGATTTCGGATCCGCCACAATCTTTAACAACTGTTCATTGACAATTCCGGAAAGCAACTGGGAAGAACGTTCATTTCCTCCATTTTCGTTGCCACATCCGCTGAATAGCAATAAAACTACCAACCAAATACTAAAAAATTGTTTCATTTAAATTCTCCTGATTTCAAAGATTCGTATTTTAAAGCAAATCGAAACTTTGTGAGTATATAACAATAACAGATCACTTTTTACTTCGAAAAAATTAAAATTAACTCTAATATAAGTCAAATATGTACCATTGAAACATTCAAAATGGATTTGAGAAGAATCGAAAAATTTAGTATTCAACCTTTTTTAAGGTTTTTATCAATACATGAACATCCAAGTGCCTTCCATCTACTTTCCGAATCATAAAGTATGTTTTTAGAGGTCCCTTTAGATACGCCCACTCACGCTTCGTACAAATTCGAGACAAACAACAATCGTAATCTCTTCAAAATATACAAATTCATTCAAAAAGAGCTACATTACTAATTTTTTCTTACGGAAGAAATTGAGGCTGAATAAGTAAAATAGAGTTGTTGAAAAATTTCATAGTTCAATTAACAAAACCGATTCAATCGACCGTTTTCCATGAAATAGAAATAGATGGAGAATTTATTTTTCAACAACTCTAATAGAAATCGGAAGTTCTTTTGATTTTAAATTAACGTGAGTTAGGCGTAAGGTGGAAAAAAGAAACCGAAAATTTCGTTAAGCCTGAGTGAGATAACAACAATAGTAGTTTATTTTCATCTTTCTCATTATGAGAATTTAAAAATTATTATTTGTAATAGTTAGAACTTGATCTTAACACTCTATTTGAATTCATTACAAAAATTGTAAGTTGTCTAGATACTTATTCTTAGCTAATTTTTTCGTGCCAAGGAATCTTTGTATTGGAGTTTTGCCAAAACAATACTTGTTCCGATGGGCTCGTCTGTTTTGTTTTTTTATCAATTATAAGTACCGTTTGACGTGCTTGAAAGTAAATGTTATCTAAAAACCGATCTTAGTTAACGAATAACTTCTCCAAACTCAATCCCAAAGAACTTATCATCAATTTCGATTTTCAAAATAAAATCTGCATTAAATATGTCTTTTGAAATCTGGGGTATTAATTTCGCATTCGTAGAATTCGCTTTTGTTATTCCATAATCAATATTTTTTCAAGCTCTTGTTTTGCTTTCTTAACTTCAATCCAAAATGGTATTGTACATAATCCAATACTAAAAGTAAGCATGCCAAAGAAAATAAGAAGTTCTCGGAGAAAATCACTTAAATTATTCATAAGTGCGATGGTTGAAACTATAAACTCTAATAGTAGACCTGAAAACCAAATAAACATAAAAACAATTACGAATGGATGTAAGTGCATCTTTATATCAATTATAATTGAATTTGCTTCGGATCTAATATTACCTTTAATTTTTGGTAGAAATGAATTTTGATATGAAATTATTCTACATATATCAAATGTATCGTTATATATATTTCCATGAAATATTTTAGTTCCACTTCCAAATAGCTCATTTGGTTCTGTATTAGCCTTTAATTTTGAAATAGCTTCTTCCACTGTGAGATTGGATTTAAGGCTATATTTTTCATACGGAATTATTTTCATCTTTCGCTCTGATAGTATAATCTAAATCACATTTTTCGCATAAACTACCGTTAGGGTAATCACATCGAATTCCATTATAATTCTGTCTATCCATTTATAAAATATCAATATACTGTTAATCTTAGGATCTAATAACGATAGACTACCCTTTCCGCCAAAGCAAGAAAATTAAGTGGCAAAACAGTTATTCCAGGAAACAGAAACACAAGGCCTTTTTTGTATTGCGGCTTTTACAACTTCCTATACACGACTAAATATGTTTCATAAATAAACATATTCATTTTTTGGAAATTAAGAATTAATATATTTCCTGATTTTATTACTGCTGCATTAGATCTTACTGTTCACAGGGTTTGTAGAATATCTAAATGAATACAAAAATATGAGTTTTACTGATTTTTTAAATTATCATCGAATCATAGAAGTTATTAATTATATGAAGAAAACAACCGATTTTAATTTATTCAATATTGCACTTGAATGTGGTTTTAATTCTGCTTCTTCATTTCATAGCGCTTGTGTTAAGTTTACAGGTACCCCCACGCAATCTTAAAATTTATATTCAATCAAACAAAGGTTCAAGTTTTACGATTCTACAAAAACCAAAAAGATAATCAAATTCTTAAAGAGTTTAAGAAAGGAATTAGAAAAAGATTATTAGAATTTAAAATTCAATCTTATTAAAAAAGAAAATCTGGAATCAATTTTAACTTTAAACAAATAGAAATTTATAAAAGAACGTTTAAATTGAATGACTTTTTATTTTTATTTAGAAGCTTATCTTTCAATTAAATAAAACCCCAATCTGGATAACCTTTATGAACTTCCGCATAACGCTGATTCTCTTACAAAAAATAACAATAGGACTTCTAATTCTCCTTAATTCTTCTTGCGAGAACGTAGAACCAGAAATCTATACGGATTTAACAAAAGCGCTCAAAAGTCCTTTAGATGTTCGAGTTTTGAATTTGAGTGAACAAAAACTCAAGACTCTTCCTAAGGAAATTGGACAATTACAAAATTTGCAAACGTTGGATTTAAGGAATAACCTACTCACAACACTTCCTAAGGAAATCGAAAGACTACAGAATTTGCAAACGTTGAATTTGATTAATAGTCAACTCATGACTCTTCCTAAGGAAATCGGACAACTACAAAATTTACAACAGTTGGAATTGGATTATAACCGACTTTATACTCTTCCCAAGGAAATCGGGAGATTGAAGAAATTACGAACGTTAAGTTTGTGGGGTAACCGACTTAAAACACTCCCTAACGAAATCGGACAACTGAAGAATTTACAACGGTTGCATTTGAGTTATAACCAACTTAAAACACTTCCAAATGAAATTGAACAACTACAAAATTTGCAAGAGTTGGATTTAAGGAATAACCTGCTCACAACACTTCCTAAGGGAATTGGTCAATTGAAGAACTTGCAAAAATTGGATTTAAGGAACAATGAACTCTTTTCCGAAGAAAAAGGAAGGATTCGAAAACTTCTTCCAAAGTGCCAAATCTATTTTCACCATATACTATATGGCATTTTTTTAATCTATCCGTAATTCGGATAAGTTGGATTTCTTATCTTGTTTCTATTGGGCTTGTATTTTTATATCATAAGGGATAGAACGTTCTGATTTAAACTGAAATACTTTTGACTCTTTAAATCGAAGAGAATTCAATTTCTTTTGAGATTGATTTTAATTGACGAACGTAGATTCAACTTCTATAAAAGCGAACTAAAACTAACTCTGATTAAAAGCAATTAATTCTGAAAAAAGAACGATGAATTCAACACAAACTGATTTACGAAAAATATTCCTCTTCTCTTTAATTTTCTTTTGTTCCTTTACTTTTGTGCAAGCAAAAGAACCAGGAACCTATACAGATTTAACAAAAGCGCTCCAAAATTATTTGGATGTTAGAGTTTTAAATTTGAGTGAACAAAAACTCAAAATTCTTCCTAAAGAAATTGAACAACTGAAGAATTTACAAGATTTAATTTTGAGTCAACAAAAACTCACAACTCTTCCTAAAGAAGTCGGGCAACTACAGAATCTTCAAACGTTGCATTTAAGTGATAACAAACTTAAAACTCTTCCTAAAGAAATCGGACAATTAAAGAATTTATACGAGTTGAATTTATATGCTAACCAACTTACAACTCTTCCTAAAGAAATTAGGCAACTCCAGAATTTGAGAGTGTTGGGGTTGAGTCATAACCAACTCAAGATTCTTCCAAAGGAAATCAGTCAACTTCAAAATTTGGAAGAGTTGTATTTGAGTGAAAACCAACTCGTAACGCTTCCTAAGGAAATCAATCAACTTCAGAATTTGAGAGTGTTGGGGTTGAGTAATAACCAACTCAAGATTTCTTCCTAAGGAAATTGGGCAATTAGAGAATTTGCAAACGTTGGATTTATATGCTAACCAACTCAAAGCTCTTCCAAATGAAATAGGACAACTGAAGAATTTGCAAACGTTGGATTTGAGTAAAAATATACTCACAATTCTTCCTAAAGAAATAGGACAACTGAAGAATTTGCGAGAGTTATATTTGAGTAGTAATCAACTCAAAACTCTTCCTAAGGAAATTGGACAATTAGAGAATTTGCAAACGTTGCATTTAAGTGATAACCAACTCACAACCCTTCCAAATGAAATCGGACAATTAAAGAATTTATACGAGTTGTATTTGGGTAAAAATCTACTCACAACTCTTCCTAAAGAAGTCGGACAATTGAAGAATTTAAAAATGTTGGATTTGGGTTATAACCAATTTAAAATAATTCCTAACGAAATCGAACAACTACAAAATTTGCGAACTTTGAGATTGAGAAATAACCAATTCACAGCCCTTCCTAAGGAAATTAGGCAATTACAGAATTTACAAGTGTTGTTTTTGAATAATAACCAACTCAAAACTCTTCCAAATGAAATTGAAAAACTTCAAAATTTGCAAGTATTGGATTTAAATGATAACCAACTCAAAACTCTTCCTAAGGGAATTGGTCAATTGAAGAACTTGCAAAAATTGGATTTAAGGAACAATGAACTCTCTTCCGAAGAAAAAGAAAGGATTCGAAAGCTTCTTCCAAAGTGCCAAATTTACTTTGAATAATATTTCTTTTTTCAAGAGATAGAACGTTCTGATTTAAACTGAAATACTTTTGACTCTTTAAATCGAAGAGAATTCAATTTCTTTTGAGATTGATTTTAATTGACGAACGTAGATTCAACTTCTATAAAAGCGAACTAAAATAACTCTGATTAAAAGCAATTAATTCTGAAAAAAGAACGATGAATTCAGCACAAACCAATTTACGAAAAGTATTTCTCTTTTCTTTGTTTCTTTTTTGTTCCTTTACTTTTGTGCAAGCAGAAGAAGGAAAATCAAAAGCTTATACAGATTTAACAAAAGCACTCAAAAATCCTTTAGATGTTCGAGTTTTAGATTTGAATGAGCAAAAACTCAAGACTCTTCCTAAGGAAATTGGACAACTACAGAATTTACAAGTGTTGGAATTGAATAATAACCAACTCGCAACTCTTCCTAAAGAAATTGGACAACTACAAAATTTGCAAGAGTTACATTTGAGTGGTAATCAACTCACAACATTTCCTAAGGAAATCGGACAACTAAAGAATCTTCAAACGTTGGTTTTGAGTAAAAATCGACTTACAACTCTTCCTAAAGAAATTGGACAATTGAAGAATTTGCGAGAGTTGTATTTGAATACTAACCAATTCACAGCCTTTCCTAAGGAAATAGGACAACTAAAGAATCTACAACAGTTGAATTTATATGCTAACCAACTCAAAACTCTTCCAAATGAAATAGGACAACTACAGAATTTGCGAGAGTTGCATTTGAGTTATAACCAACTTAAAACACTTTCTGCTGAAATCGGACAACTACAAAATTTGCAAGTGTTGGATTTAAATGATAACCAACTCAAAACTCTCCCGAAGGAAATCGGACAACTAAAGAATTTACAAATGTTGGATTTGAATAATAACCAATTTAAAACAGTTCCTGAAGAAATCGGACAACTAAAGAATTTACAAGTGTTGGATTTGGGTTATAACCAATTTAAAACAGTTCCTGAAGAAATCGGACAACTAAAGAATTTACAAATGTTGTTTTTGAATAATAACCAATTTAAAACAGTTCCTGAAGAAACCGGACAACTAAAGAATTTACAAATGTTGAGTTTAAATGCTAACCAACTCACAACACTTCCAAATGAAATCAGACAATTGAAGAATTTGCGAGAGTTGCATTTGAGTTATAACCAACTTAAAACACTTTCTGCTGAAATCGGACAACTGAAGAACTTGAAAAAGTTGAGTTTGAGAGATAACCAACTCAAAACTCTACCGAAGGAAATCGGACAACTACAGAATTTGCAAGAGTTGAATTTAAACAACAATCAACTCTCATCCGAAAAAAAAGAAAGGATTAGAAAACTTCTTCCGAAGTGCCAAATTTACTTTGAAGAATAATATCCCTTTTTCATAGGATAGAACGTCCTGATTTAAATCGAAGAGAGTTAGATTCTCTTTAAGATTTTAAATGATGAACATAGATTCAACTTCTATAAAAGCGAACTAAAACTAACTCTGATTAAAAGCAACTAATTCTGAAAAACGAACAATGAATTCAACACAAACTGATTTACAAAAAGTATTCCTCTTTTCTTTGTTTCTTTTTTGTTCCTTTACTTTTGTGCAAGCAGAAGAACCAGGAACTTATAAGGATTTAACAAAAGCGCTCAAAAATCCTTTAGATGTTCGAGTTTTGAATTTGAGTAAACAAAAACTCACGATTCTTCCTAAGGAAATCGGACAACTAAAGAATCTTCAAACGTTGAATTTGTGGAATAACCAATTCACAACTCTTCCTAACGAAATTGGACAACTACAGAGTTTGCGAGAGTTATATTTAGGTGATAATCAACTCACGACTCTTCCTAAAGAAGTCGGACAACTGAAGAATTTACAAGTGTTCGAATTGAATAATAACCAACTCACAACTCTTCCTGCCGAAATCGGAAAACTGAAAAATTTACAACATTTGGATTTGTGGAATAATCAACTCACGACTCTTCCTAAAGAAGTCGGACAACTGAAGAATTTATACGACTTGAGTTTGCATGATAACAAGCTCACGACTCTTCCTAAAGAAACTGGACAATTGAAGAATTTATACGACTTGAGTTTGCATGATAACAAGCTCACGACTCTTCCTAAAGAAACTGGACAATTGAAGAATTTGCGAATGTTGAATTTGAGTAAAAATCTACTCACGATTCTTCCTAACGAAATAGGACAACTGAAGAAATTGCTAAGTTTGAATTTAACCTATAACCAACTTACAACACTTCCTAAGGAAATTGGACAACTACAGAGTTTGCGAGAGTTATATTTAGGTGATAACCAACTCAAAACTCTTCCTAAAGAAATCGGACAATTGAAGAATTTGCGAGAGTTACTTTTGAGGCATAACCAACTTACAACTGTACCTAAAGAAATCGGACAACTGAAAAAACTACGATGGTTACTTTTAGACGCAAATCCTATATTACCCAAGGAGCTAAAAAGGATTCAAAAGTTTATTCCAAAGTGCGATACTGATTTTTGAATAAGATTTCTTTTTTCATAGGCTTTCCCTATCCGTAATTCGGATAAGTTGGATTTCTTATCTTGTTTCTATTGGACTTGTATTTTTATATCATTCGGAGTCGTGGTTATAGTTTCCGAAAGAAAGTATGAAGACAAAGTTTCTACCCTTACTAACTAAATTTTACTGGATAGTAAAACAGAATACTTAATTATTTTTGCTATTATTTGGCAGTGTACTTAGATATAAACAAGGAATTAATCCTCCAAATCCACCTAAAATAACCGCCAAAATACCAGAAAAAAGTCCGATTAATATAAAACCTTAAAAAATAGGGAAGTCGAATTTTGGCATTCAATTTTAAAGTTTTGAGTAACTTGTAGATTCAGATTACTGATAACTAAACTTTTATAAAATTAAAATTTCTCATAAAAGAATATGATCACTTTTATATTTTTTAATATTCAGAAATCAAAACGTTTTATACAAAAGTAGTTTCTTTGACCCGCAGAATCAAAAATATCAAACTTTAAACATTCTTATATTCAAAAAACATACTTATCCGTGAAAACGCTTTCTGAAAAATTCAAGATAATTTCCTTTAAGTATTGTGACAGACTTTATTACTGATCCTACAAAATTGAACATCATAAATTTTTATTACAAAATCCTGTTTCATCAAAAAGTATTAGAAAATTCATTATATAAGTATAATATATTTTAAAACAAACTTTTTTTAGAAGTAGAATTTTAAATACTAAGCTGTTAAAAAATCCTATACGGAGACTAGAAAACTGCTTCAATTGTCCATTTCAATACAACGAAAACAAAAAAAGAATTAATTTTCAACAGTTCCATTCTAATTATTTAATATAACTGATGAATGTAATCGTTTTATTAATAGATATAGAATTTTCAATAATTCTCTAAATACTTTTCCGAAATTATAATAGAGTTTTAATGAAAAAAAATTATTCTAATTACTACTCGAATGTATGAAAATAGTACCAAGTTATTAACGGCCGAATTTGCGAAAAAAAATAGCAGCATTTAAAAAATAACGTAAATTCGGGATTTACGGCATTTTAGAGTAGGACCAAAACATTCAAATTTTTGAAACAATCTAACCCAAGTATTCTGTTTATGCGTCCGAGTAGTAAAATGTGGAAATCTCACACAAAAAAGCCAACGATTTCGAGTCAGACGCAATTTTTGAAAACTTTCACATCTTCGGTAAAACCGATTGTTGATTTTTGATACTATTTTTATACTTTAGAAGTAATTACACAAGTCTGTTTGAATGCAAAATATTAGACACTCATTATTTATCATTAATAGTATTTTCTTTTATACATTTGTAGATTTGAACTCAATGTTTTTTCGAATCCCGCGCCTCGTAGGAAAAGGTGCCGCTGAGTTAAGATAAAATTCCGGAACTCGTTCGAAATTCTAATTTCTTTTGAAGCTTGTGGATTTAGCTCTTGAAAAATCGATCTCAAGTTTAAAATGTGGGAACTACCGAGGTAGATATATTTAACGACTATAATTTTGAGTTCCGACTCAAACGGTTGAATATAATTCAATTTTAACGATTCATATCAAAATATGTAAACACTAACTACTTACTAAAACTGAGTCAGAGAAACAGGATTCAAACACTCCTGAAAGAATCCTAAAAATGTGGGAACTACCACAAATAAAAGATTTTGAGTTCCGACTTTTTAAATGAATAAACCCTAAAGTAGTTTCTATCTTTTGAGAATCAAAAATTATTTTTTCTTACGTTTGTTTCTAGCTGCCTTCAAAGTTTTAGATTTTTTCTCAAAATCATCATGTTTGTCATCAAATTGAAAGTAAAACTCGAGAGATTTACCTAAGACCTTAAAAATTCTCCAGAATTCAACAACGTCTAATCTACGTTCTCCGGATTCAATTTTAGAAATATAAGATTGAGGCTCACCCAAACGATTGGCAACTTCGAGTTGAGTAAGGCGGGCATCTTTTCTGGCAGCGATTAAATTTTTACAAAAAATTCTCGCTTCGCGTGAATGGAGTGATTTAAACAAAACGAAGAAATTCTACATTCTGGAATAGAATATACCAAAATGGGATATTTTCAGGCTGAACGTATCAATAATCATAGAACTTGTGGATTCTAACTCTCTTTAAAACTTTGAATATTATAAATTGAAGAAGTTCTGCGTTTAGAGTCTTATAGAATGGAGATCAATTCGCTAAAACGAAAAGCAGTTTGTAATTTGGTTTTTTTAGAAATGTACAAGAATAATAACCTATTTTCAAACTACAGATCTAAATTTCTTCGGACAAAACCAGAAAGAAAAAACAATTTAGCACCTAACAATAAAAATGCGATTATCATTTACTTCGATTTCAGATAATGGAACAACTCTTTACGAATTACTATCTAAACCCAAACTATTACTCAAAACGATATTTCTAAATCGGAGCCTGTTTTTAAATTTATAGTCTCTATAAAGTTGAGAACCTTAAATTTTTATTGTAAAACCTGATTCCAAAGCAAAATATTCGATGCTCTTTTATACAGTTCTGAGCAATATATAAGAACAATAGAATACAAAAAGTTCTACAACTATCGAATGCAAACTCTTACCACTAAACTCTCAATAAAACGAACTTGCTAGGTTTAGATTTTTGTTCAGTATTTAGAATACAATTCGAATTTTTAAACAGGTATTCACGTATACTTTCGAATCTAAAAAAAGATGAACTATACTGTAAACGTAAAGTTTTAACATAAAACGTGCGTTAGTTGACATAAAACCCAACTTACAAATTGAACTTCTATGATAGATTGACATATAAAATCAAAAACTATGGCTATAATCAGTTCTTTAAAATCCTGTACTAATGAATTTCACATTTGACAAGTTACAAATTTACTATCCGTTTCCATAAAAATAATACTACGTTAAACTTGTTTAAAAACTTAGAATGTAGGATCTTTTCAAAAAGCTAAGATTCCGGATCAGACACAATTTTTGAGAACTTCTGCATCTTCGGTAAAATCGGCCGTCAACTTTTGTGCTATTTTTATGTGTTCAAATAGTAATCTCACTATAAAAGTGAGTTCAAAATTTATTAGAGTTATTGAAAAATTCCATGGTGGAGATTAGAAAAATTGCTTCGATTGTCCGTTTCAATGCGACGAAAACAGATGGAGAATTTATTTTTTAACAACTCTATTGTATTTTTATTATACAGTTATCTATAAAAAATAGAAGAATATAAAGTAGGACGTAAGAAATCTATTGTATCCTAGGTCAATTTTTTCGTAAAAAAATAGATGTGGGAACTATTACAAGTCGTGAATTGACCAGTTAAATTTTGAAAATTGTGGGAACTACTATGAGCCATCGTCCAATCCGATTTTTGCACAAAATCGCTGTTTTGCGGCCATCATCAAAGTTTAAATTCTATTTTAATGTAAGTTCGTTCTATAAGAAAGAATTTTCTAAAAGTATGAGTTCCTACATTTCAGAATTTGTTTACAAAATCGTGATTTGTAGTAGCTCCCACACCATTTTACAGACAAACCTAAGTTTTATGTGAGTTCCCACATTTAAGAATCGATCTATAAAGTTTGGATTCCAACTTTTTCAGAATCATAGGCTTTTTACGTCCTGCTCACGTTAATCTAGTAATTTTCTTAGATGGTTTTGAGTATTTTTTCGTTTTTGTACGTTTTAAGGTATGTTATAGCAAGATTCGAGTTTGTCTCAAAATTTTGAAAATTGTGGGAACTACTAACTTTTCCATCTGGATTTATTATTATTCCTCATTTGTTAGGTGATTATTATCATTCCTATAAAATTAAATCTCTATCATAACTAACTCCACAAGTATTTGGATCTCAATATTAAATCTGTGGGAATTACGACAAATCCTCTGTAAAACTGAGTTCCCACCCTTATTTTTGGGTGGGGGCGGAGGTGGAGAAGTTCAGAAGACTTTTCTTTATCAGAAAAACATACTTTTTGCAAGTAAAAAGACTCATTCTTGTCGGAACACTTGAAAAATGTGCGTTTTTGAGCCTTCTGATTCTAAAATCCTATTCAACTTGTGGGTAAGGTTATGTTAGGGAGTGAGACACTGAGTTACTTCGAGCGACCTAAAACGCTTTCGTAAAAAGCGTTTTGCTGAGTTCTTTAACGCGATTCATAGAGAACGTTTTAAGACAATTGTTTCATTACGTTTCCTGCATACAATTTATTGACCAGAACTAAAGAGCCCGGTCGGCCGCCTGTGATAAAGCCGGATTCGCCGCGATTTTATTACTCAAAATTCATATTATTAAAATGTAAACTAGTGAAAAGTTTGTTTGTTAGAAAATCAGAGATGATAGTCTGAAATCATGGATTTTGCAGCAAACAGTGACAAACTTTCTCTAACGAAGATAACCAGAGTAATGCAACCTATCGTAAACTTTTCCTTCGATAAAAATTTTGAGAAGGTCTTGATCTACGTGATTTTCCCTTGCTTCCATTTGTAAAATATCTAGAGCTCTTTCTATAGGAACGGCTCTTTTATAAGGACGATCTTTATCCGTAAGAGCGTCAAATATATCAGAGATCGCCATAATTTTAGATTGAATTGGAATAGAGTCAGCTGTAAGTCCTCTAGGATAACCGGTCCCGTCTAATTTTTCATGATGTGCATGCGCAATGGAAGGAACCATTTTTAGATCCCCGGTCCAAGGAATTTTACTTAAAAACTGAAACGTATGTTCCACGTGAGATTCAATTTCTTTCCTTTCGGCAAAATCCAAAGATCCTTTTTTGATCGTCAAAAATCCGAATTCGTAAGGAGAAATTAAAGACAATTTATCCCCGCCCGTAGTGGAATAATTTACTTTTGCAATTTCTTCCAATTTTTGGAAATTAGATTCTTCTAATATAGAAGGCTCGTTGGAATCAACAACGATCTGAAACATCTGGTCTAACTTTTGATATTCAACCTTAAGTTCAAATTCGAGGGAAATTTCGTAGTCGGTAAAACCTACCGTCCCGTGTTTTTTTAAATAGTCAGTCTTTTTCTGAAGAATTCTAGATTCTATGTCTTTTTTAATATATTCAAATCTCCAACGGATAAGTTCCAGTTCGTAGTCTTCCAACTTTTTGGATTTGACCAAAACTTTTTCCCGAACCCCCACCTTTCCAAAATCATGAAGCAATGAAGCATAACGTATTTCTTTGATCTGCTCTTTAGAAAACTTGGTATTTTTATATTTACCTTCTCCGATTAAATCCACCGTTTCCGCTAAACCGACCGTAAGTACCGCTACCCGAAATGAATGCCCGCTCGTTGTAGGATCTCTGGATTCGATCGCATTTACGGACGCGGTCACAAAACCTTCAAAAAGTGCTTCAATCTCCTGTAAAAGATGGTTATTTTGAATTGCAACCGCAGCCTGTCCCGCCACACCCATCACAAGTTGAGCAGAATAATCGTCGAAAGAAAATACGTCGTTCCCTCTCATTTGTTCAAGAGTCAGTTTTTGATTAAAGTTTCTCTTCTTATTGATGAGTTGAATGACACCTACAACTTCGTTTCTATGATTTTTCATAGGAACAACGAGCATGGACTTTGTATGATAATTAGAAAGAACGTCGAAATTTCTGTTGAATTTATATTCCGAATCTTCCGGTAAATCGTAAACGTCCGGAATATTCAAAATTTTACCGGTTGCTGCAACATAACCTGCAACGCTGGATTTATTAATCGGAAGTAAAAACTCTTCCGTATCAATATCCATAGAAGAAATTTTAAATCTAAGATTACGAACTAAACCTAGTTCATCTTTTTCAACGAGATATAAGGAACCCGAATCAGCGATCGCAATTTCCCTAGCGCTGAAAATAATTTCTCGAAGAAGTTTATTAATGTCTTTTTCATCGGCAAGGCTGATCCCGATCCGAGTCAATTTAGAAATTTCATACTTCGTAGTATTCACCTTGTGTTGAAGATCAAACTGATCCGTAATCATTTGAAGTTGGGTGAAAGCATTCAAAAAGGTTTTATTAAAAACCATATCCGAAGAAGATTCAGGTAAAACTGAAAAAATTAATTCCTCTTCAATTTTCAAATCTTCTGAATGAACGTAATCTAAATTTTCGTTCAAAATAAAACGACTTAAGATGAGAGGATTTCTTTGAAATTGTTTATGAATTTCCTTTTGAGTTTTTTTGAGATCGGAAACCGTTAAATAAAAAATAACATTTAAAAATCCGCTAGAATTTCGAAACAGTTCGGACTGAAAAAATTCCTTAAAATCTAAAAATTCAATTCCTAAACGACTAGCGATTGGATCTAATCTTTTAACAATCGAATCTATATCAGTGACAATGTATTTAGGAAATTTCTGCTTCATTGATTAGGAATCAATGAAACCGTACAGGAAATATATGGGAAAGATAATTTTTTTCCTAACCTTGCAAAAAGGAAACGAAATCCATATCTTGAAACGAGAAAAGTTAAAATTCCTCTCCGACTTAAAGCATATCACAAAACTTCCCTTGAATTTTCTTAAACGATTGGTAACGAACATATCGCTTAAGGAAATTCTGAAACAGTTATTATGTCAGCCAGCCGAAGAGTGAATTATTTAAAAAAGTCTAACGTTTGAGCCCTAAAACCTCTTGAATCATCTGATCGGAAGTAGTAATCGTTCTAGAGTTGGCTTGAAAACCTCTCTGAGTCACGATCATATCCGTAAACTGATCGGAAAGATCCACATTGGACATCTCTAAAAGTCCTGCGTTGATTTTACCTCTTCCTTGGACTCCCGCCTCACCGATGTTAGGTTCTCCTGAGTTCATGGAATACGCAAACATTGTATCACCCGCTTTATCTAAACCGGCGGGGTTATTAAAAACCGCAGTTGCAATTCTAGCAAGAGGCTGACGCACTCCGTTCGAAAACACTCCTGTAATCGTCCCGGAATTATCGATCGAAAAAGATTCTAGATAACCCATTGTATAACCGTCTTGTTTGACAGCTTTTGTAGTAAAGTCGGAAGAGAATTGAGTGATTCCGTTCACCATTCCTGCTTCTCCTAAGTTGAGATCAAAATTTTGAATCGCAGGATTTCCGGGAATCCGAAAGGAAACTTTTGCGTTCAACTTACCGCTGTTCATCGAATCCACGCCATCAGAAACGTATACTAGTTTTCCGTCCGGAGTAAAACCAAATTCTAATTCAACGTTACCTGGAAGTTGAGTGTTTTGTCCGCCAGTTCCGGAAACGTCAACGGAAAGTTGAGTCGAATCCGTCATACTCAATCTAGCCTTCCAAGTGTTATCACGAACCTTGTAAAATTCCATTTTGAATTCTCTTTGAATCCCTTGATCGTCAAATGTATTAATCGTAGTAACGTGACCCCTTCTCATCTTAGGATCTGGATCGTTGATCATTGCGGTGATTTCTTCCTGAGTCGCGTCAGGCGGAACCGCAGGAGCGGAAGAATTCAAATTGGATTTAAAATCTATCTGAGAAGTAGCCCTTGCAGGTTCTTTAGAATATACTGGAATTATAATATCTTCAATAGAAGCCGCCGAATTGATGTATTTATTTCCTTTGTCGTCCAGTCTAGAGTTCCAACCTTGAACCTTAAGACCGTTAGCGGGATTTACGTAGTAACCGTTCTTATCGAGGTTAAAAGCACCGGCTCTCGTATAAAATTGTTTGTCACCATCCTTGACGATAAAAAAACCTTCGTTTGAAATCGCGACATCCGTATTTTTACCCGTGGTTTGAAGGGAACCTTGAGTCATGATTTTATCGATCGCGGCGATCAAAGAACCCAAACCGACTTGTTGAGGATTCACACCTCCAATATTCTCTTTAGGCTCGGAAGCGCCTCTGAGTTCCTGAGAAATCATATCCTGAAACGTAACCCGTTCGGTTTTAAAACCGTGAGTGTTTACGTTAGAGATGTTGTTTCCAATGACATCCATTCGGACCTGGTGGTTCTTAAGTCCGGATACACCGGAATAGAGTGACCTCATCATAAAGTTGTTACCTCGATTATACTTTGTTTATTCGTATGAATTGCTTTTGTCTTTACCAGGAAACTTCCAATCGGAAATTTGCTTTTCGGAAGTTGTTTTTTCTTGTAATTCCGGAGTTTGTTCAGTACCAGAAATTTCGACTTCCTTCTGATTCTTGATTGAAGATTCCATAGATTTTTGTTTAGCCGCCATCTCATGAGCGTTAGGCGAAATATCAAAAGGTGCCTCTTGAGAAGAAACGTTAGTTCCAACTTCAGGAGAATGAGCAGGGGTTCGAGCCGGAACAGACTGACTTTGATTATAGGCGGCTTCTTGTTCTTTTAAAACAACAGGATCGCTGATAAGAGAAATTTGTTCCACGTCTATGGACCTTCCGTTGACTCGAACAAAAGTTTTACCTTCTCCATCAAAAAAAAGTGCTCCTGCAATTCCGGCGATGTTTTCACCGTTCACAAAATCAGGACCGGAAACAAGTTTTCCAACAAGAGAAAAACTCTGACGATTTCCCATCTTTTGAATTCCGTTGGAAATATTATTCATTTGTTCAAGAGAAGAAAACTGTGCCATCTGAGCGATAAAGTCCTGATCTTTAACAGGGTTCGTTGGATCTTGAGAAGAAAGTTGAATAATGAGTAATTTAAGAAAATCGTCTTTGCCTAAAGACTTAACCGAAGAACGGATTTCGATTCCTTTGAGACCGTTTTTTTCTTCCTTCTCCAAATTTTCCATGTGGTTCCGGATATTAAAACTTCTGTCTCCTTCTAGGTAACGATTTATGTTTGCTTGTTGGCTAATGCCCGTAGCTTCTGCCATGATTTTCTTCCTCCGATCCTATACTTTCAGATCGAGCAATTTCTCGGATTTCCCATCGGTTTTTTTAGGAAAATCATTAGGCTCGGAAAAATTTTCTTCGAAAGAAAGTTCGTCTTCTTCGTAAAAAGAATTTTTGAAATCGGAGTTCCAATCTTCTCCAAACGCGGCTTGGAAAGAATGAGAATCTTTGTCATTTTTATCCGAGTCCGCATTAAAAGAGAAAACCTCTTCCTTAACTTCAATCACAAGAGATTCAAGTTCAAGACCGTTCGCTTTAAGATCCTGCTTTAAATTAGCAAGTTCGGCAACTAACTGTTGTTTGACGGTATCCGATTCCACCAAAAGTTTACCACGAACGACGTCTTTATCCGTGGAAATCGCAAGAGACATTTGGCCTAGGTCTTTCGGGTTCATGCGAATGCTCGCTTCAGTTCTTCCGTTTTCAAGGATTTGCACACGAGCGGAACGAATCAGGTTTTGAAAATTCTGTTGAATGTCTTTTTTGGAAAGCACATTGGATTCTTTAGAAGGAAAGAATTCTTTGCTAAAAGTTCCGCTTTCTCGTGAACCATTTGCGGCCGGAGTTCCGACCCCTTTTACAAGAGAAGAGTAAGAATCGGATCGAAAGGATTGTTCTTGTCCTGATTTTCCGAAAGAATTTTCCGTAAATTGATTGAGTACAACTGCTTTAATTTCTTCTTTCGCGACGGTCTTCAAGTTCGTGTAAGAATCCGTTTTTTTATCGCGGCTGATTTTCCATTTTTCCGAATCAAGCGCCAATTCTTTAGAAACTTCGATTTTTGCTTCCTCAAAATCTTTATCTTTAAAAGAGTTAGAAAAACCCTTCGCATTTTCTTTAGATTCTTTTTTATCTACTTCATTAAAATTGAATGTATCAGATGTTTCGAACGATTCTGATTTTTCGTAAATTTCACTTTCTTGTTTTGCAGATCGGGGTTTGATTTCTTTTAAATTTTCAAAAGAGATCGAGGATCCTTTTTCTATATCGAGTAGTTTCTCCGATTCTTCCTCTAAAGAGACTTTGCTTAATAATTCTGTAGATTCTTCCACTTCATTTGCAAAAAAGTTTTCGATGATCAATTCACTTGTGGAAATCGATTCTGGAGCCTTTAAAGTATCAATCGGATTTGTTTTAATGATTTCAGATTCTAATCCGTCTAAAATTACGGATTCAATTTTAGGATCCACGACCTCATTGTTTTTTGTTTCTGATACCAGAAACCAGGGTAGAACGGTTACGTTAGTCGCTTCTTCAAGCTTATCTTCTTCTGAAACATCATCTTCTGTAGAATTGATAGGGCGGGTCTTTTTTTCTTCTAAGATTTCAGGATCTTCTTCTTCGAGTTGTGGAACTTCCGCTTTGGAAGACGGATTTTGAATTTCGGCCAGAGTTTCCTCTATACCTTTCTGTGCAGATCCCTGTAAGATCTTCATCAAATCAACAAAGGAACTTCTACCTGCCGCCTCACCCATTTTCGGAAGATTCCGCACGGGTTGTGGTTTAAATTCTGAAACGGATAAATCACCGGAAATATTCATACTGCACTCCGCAGTATTAAAATCGATCTTTCACGAAATTCCTTGACGGTTTTTTAGATAAAGACTGTTTTATGGTTCAATTTTTTAGTAAAATCCTTTGGTTACGCAAGTTTAGCGTAAAAAATCCATTTTTTACAATTTGTACTATAGTGAAAAAATAAAACGAACGACGTCTACTTCTATTTCACCTAACAATCTTTAGCTTCTTTGAGACATAAATTGTATTTGAAAATGAGTCGATTCTCAGATAAAAATCTACTTAAAACTATTTTTTAAAATCAACGTGAATCCTGTGTGCCAAATAAAAACTCAATGTCGCTCTCCTAAACTCAGCAAAACACTTTCCTGAATGCCGATCCTTAGAGGCATTCGCTTTAGTTTTCGGGATCGCGTTTTAAGACATAACAAAAAAAGTAATTTCTATAAATTACGTCTCCTACAGTAATGAACGTGGATCCATGTAATAAAACCGGGACGGATTCGGCTTTGCTGGACTGCACTCTTTAGCTCTGGCCAATAAAATTGCATGCAGAAAATATTATATAATAATTATCTTTAGTTTTAATATAAAACGCGATCTGTCGAGCGCCAATAGAAGCGAGACGCTGAGTTTGAGAGAGCGTTTTGCTGAGTTTCAAACGCGATCTGTCGAGAGCCATAACCTTACCCACAAGTTGAATAGGATTTTAGAATAAGAAGGCTCAAAAACGCACATTTTTCAAGTGTTCCGACAAGAATGAGTCTTTTTACTTGCAAAAAGCATGTTTTTCTGATAGAGAAAAGTCTTCCGAATTTCTCCACCTCCGCCCCCACCCAAAAATAAGGGTGGGAACTCAGTTTTACAGAGGATTTGTCGTAATTCCCACAGATTTAATATTGAAATCTAAATACTTGTGGGTAAGGTTATGATAGAGAGCGTTTTGCTTTAGTTCAATTTTGATTCTAAAATCCTATCCAACTTATGGATAAGGTTATGGTAGAGAGCATTCTGCTAAGCTCTCTCCGCCTCAATGCTTTCGCGCTGGATTATGCCGAATTCACTTTCGTTAATACACCTTTGAATAATTTCAAAAGATGTAATTTTAACGTGAGTTCGACGTAAAAAAATTAGGAAAAAATTTTCTCAAAATAGGAGTTCCTACATTTCAGAATTTGTTTACAAAATCGCGATTTGTAAGAGTTCCCACAGATTAAGTCACATTATGAATCGTTAAATAGACATTTTTTATTGGTTGGAATTCGTATGAGTTCCCACAAATTATTTTTTACAGAAAAAATCAGGTAATATAAAAACGAATTCCTCCATCTAACTTACGTTAGATAAAAAAAAATTTCATCGAAAATAAACCCCCAAAGGCTTTAATTCTGCGGACAAAACAGGAATCGAAGTCGCCCAAGATCCCAAACGAAAAAACACGTTCCGTTTTGTAGCAATCGGAAATCCTTCTACATCTTGAAAATGAGTCGTAAAGTGCGCACCTTTTGCCCAAGATCCGACAATGTCGGCAGTGTAGTCGTTACGAACCAGAAGCCCTTCAGAATCAAAACGATAGGATTGTTTTCTACAATGAGTGTGAAGATGCTGCGGAAACTCCGCTTCGATTTGAAAATCACCGTTCTCAAGTTCCAATTTTCGAACCGAGTATTCTTTTAGAATAAAAGGAACGCTTACATACTGAGTAGTCGCATAACCGAAAAAATATGAAACATCCAAAGGATTCCAAAATCTATATTTTTTCAAACCACTAAAACTATTCCTATAATTAGGAAATTCAAATTCGGAAGGGCTTTCTTGTGCATTAAAAATTCCTACTTTACCATTTTTGAATATTATTTTTTTTCCGGGATTCGGATAATCCAAAAATTCGGCTACAAATTCTTTAGGAAAAACTCTTACTTTGCCGTGTTTGTCAAAAGTTTTACCAAGCCCTTTCAGAAAAGGAAGTGGACCGCTTAAACTTTGAAAATAAAATTCCACAAAATCCAGACGATTCCACAATTCCCATCCGCCGTAACGATTGACGATTTTTTCAAAAGGATCCATATAAAAAACGAATTTTCATCCTGAAATCCATTCTTTACTTCAAAAATAAATTCTTAAAACTCTTTTTGTGATCTTTAAATTAAAATTCTTATACAAAATTAAAGGAGCTTGTTTTCAAAAACGCTTTTTTCTTGCAGGAGCGAGATAGATGATTTGAGTTGTTTATTAAAGAGTTATGAGGAAAAATCAAGAATGAAAATACTTAAATGGATTTTAGGAATCATCGGAACGTTCGCTCTATTTTTAGTCGTCACCTTTTATGCTGAAACTCCTAAATATGAATACAAATCCGTTCCCTTACATTCCGACTTCAACAGTTATTATCAAGAAAAACTTCAAATGAGTCGGTCTAAAAAAGTAAGACCCGGTAACGAAGAAAAATTAGTGAGATATTCTACGGATAAAACCGATTTCTCAATTCTTTACATCCACGGTTTTGGAGCTTCTCGCGCGGAAGGAGAAGAAGTTACGGATCAACTCGCAAAAGATCTAAAAGCAAATCTTTACTATGTTCGTCTTCCCGGTCATGGAACTAATTTGGAAGATCATAGAGATGCAACTTTTGAAGAAATTTTACAAGACTCCGAAACGGCTTTTTTAGAATCCGAAAAATTAGGTAAAAAAATGATTCTAATTGGAACTAGTATGGGGGGGTTGATTTCTACATACTTAGCAGCCAAATATCCGGAAAAAGTTCACGCTTTAATTCTCGTTTCTCCTTTTTACGATTTTACAAATCCCTTTACTGTCATTTATCAATTTTCTTGGGGTAAAGATTTCGCTCACATAGTAATGGGAAAAATTCGTAAATCTACAGAAGAAGAAAAACGAAATCCAGCCAGTGCTTTCTGGTATAGAGATCAATATCTCGCGGCGGTTCAAAATTTATCGGATTTAAGAGAATTTGTCTTGGAAACCGACCCATTCTCCAAAATTTCCTCTCCTACTCTATTGTTTTACTATTATAAAAATGAAAAAGATCAAGATGTGTCCGCTTCCGTCTCATCTATGTTAAAAGCATTCAAAAAAGTAAATGAAAACGGAAAGGCAAACCCATTGAACAAAGCAGTAAAGGTAGAATTTGGAAATCACGTATTATTTTCCAAATATATGAAAAGCGACAAGGATTTGATTTTAAAAGAAGCAGAAACTTTCATCCAAAATGTTTTTTCTTTAAATAAGAATTTATCCCACAATTGATATCTGTAAATTTTGTGCTAAAACGTCTGTTAACGCGAGTTCGATAGAATCCGATGCGAAAGCCATTGAAGCGTAAAAACCTTAGCAGAACACTCTCAAACTAAAAACCGTCTCACTCCCTAAATGCCGATCCTTAGAGAGAGGCATTCGCTTTAGTTTTCTGGGTCGCCTGGAAACTAAAGCAGAACGCTTTCCTGAATTCAGGTGGATCGTTTTCTATAATAAATTGTAACTTAAGAAGAAATATTGTATTACGTTTCTTTTATACAATTTATTAACTGGAGGTCGGTGACACGCCAGATTCGCCCTATTTTCTTTCTTTGAATTCATAGGATTAAAGTATAAACTGTTAGATTGAATATTTTGCGTTGAAACAGTTTTTTTGCAGTAAAAATTTACGGTACTCAATTCTACTGAACTCAGTAGGATGTAAAAATTACTATAAAATGAATTTTCAATGAGATAAAAGTTCGCCAAACAGCAATTTCATGCAGAAACTGAAGGACGATTATTTTTTCGGGACTTTATAGATCCATAAGATATTTTGCAAAACATCTCTATCTGCCCTCATTACTCAACAAGGGCAGATCGGATTGTTTTATCTTTTCCGTTTTTTAGCAGCCGTTTTTTTCCGAACTACTTTTTTCTTAGCCTTAGCTTTTGGTTTCATTTTAGCTTTTTTAGCGGAAGATTTTTTCTTAGCCGCTTTCTTTTTTGCAGGGCTCTTTTTCTTAGCAGCGACTTTTTTCTTGGCCGCTTTTTTAGGCGCTGCCTTTTTCTTAGCAGGAACCGCGGCGGCGGCGCTCAACGATTTTTCAGCAAAGACCAAAGCGTCCTCGGCCAAGTCTAGCCAGTCTTGTTCAAATTCTGCCGGAATCTGAAGCCAGTCTTTCATGGCTTTATTATTACCGGAAGGATCAAAAAGTTTTGCTCCCGGATAACGAGAAATGATCTCAGCGATCTTTTCCGCTCCGAGTTTGAGCACTAAACTTCCTTCGAAAAAAGTGGCAAAAGGTTTCTCTTCTATATTTAAAGAAGTTAAACCGAACCACTTTCCGGAAGTAACTTCGTTGTGTTTGGATTGAAAGTTATCAGAAAAGGTTTCAAAAAGAAATAGTGACATGCGCCAAGAAGAATCCTTTTCCGTCAGTTTTCAAGAAATAAATCTTTCTTATCAATCTAACCAGAGATTTACGATACTGGCTCCGTAAATTTTAGGAAAGGTCCGAACCATCAACCGGTGAACTAAAATGATTTCTCCATCGGATCCTAGATCCCAAAGAGATCCCCGTAAAAAAACATTCATCCCATGAGTGGCCCCGGATTTTAAAATCCTCCCGGCAAGTGCATATTTAAGCCAGGCCTCTCCTTCCGAAATTCTATGTACATCTTCCGAACGAATATCGGTCGGATTTTTTGAACCGTTATAACCTTTCCAAACCTCGGACATAGCCCCATCCGGAGCCACATAAGAGGGAACGACTACAAAATTCACATTCTGTTTTTTGAATATTTCGTAGACCTCAGGGTACCAAGAGTCTGCACAAACCAAAACCCCTATGTTTCCCGCTGGACTTTGGATAATCTTTAGATTTTTGAGAGTAGAAGCCTCCACAAAGGATTTTTCATCCTCTATAGGATAAATTTTTTCGGGAGAATTTTCAGCCACTCTACCATCCGGTAAAAAAACATAAGAAGCGTTTTTTAAGGCTCCATTTCTAATTTGGATCTTACCTTCTATAACATAAGGTTCCGGAAGAAGAATCGATCCCGCTACAATCGTGATCCTCCATTTTTTTGCCATATTCGAGAACGTGTTCGAATATATGGACAACATCTTTTCCGCCTTCATCCTAAAAAGCGCGTCTCTGATTTTATCCTTTCCTTGTGCTTTGAAAAAATTGAGAATAAAACCTATTGGGTTACTCAAAATAAGAGTTTGCATCGAATCTTCGAGCTTGTCCGACCTAATCACGGAAGTTTTTTCTCCTGCGATCACAAGCCAAGTTCCTAAATATTCCGGAAATACCACGATCGTTTTCGGATTGATGTATCCCTTCTTATTTGCTTCTTCAAGATAAGATTGAATCTTTTTCGAAAAATTGATTTCATTCGAATAATCAATAGGATTCATCCAAGGTTGAATTCCGAGAAGATTTCCTTTTTTTAGATTCTTTCCAAAACTCTCTATCCTTTTCAATTTAGAATCCGGAGTCTGTTCCCAAGTAGAACGGTCTGTATAGGTCCAAATTCCGTAAAATACAAGAATCAAAAAAACAAAATAGAATAAATAACTTCTCTTAAAAAACATATGGCTTAACATTACAAAATCTTAGTTTTATTCCAATAATTTAACACGAGTTTGGCGAATAATTCATTTCCATTAGAGGTTATTTCCACTTTTTTAAGTTTTTTTACTGTACAACTAAAACTTGTGAGAGTTCCCACATTCTAAGTTTTTTAAAACAGATCTTTTATTACTCATAACTATAT
Source organism: Leptospira kirschneri serovar Cynopteri str. 3522 CT (assembly GCF_000243695.2). Taxonomy (NCBI): domain Bacteria; kingdom Pseudomonadati; phylum Spirochaetota; class Leptospiria; order Leptospirales; family Leptospiraceae; genus Leptospira; species Leptospira kirschneri. The sequence continues at coordinate 121,714 of NZ_AHMN02000002.1, forward strand.
AATATAATACCTAATATTTTACATAGAATCAACGTTTTGTGATAGAATTAACGGTACTTATTTTTATAAGGATCAGTAACAAACCTTTGGTGGTAGTTCCCACATTTTATCTTTTATAGAAAAATTAGGTTTCACAAGGATAAAAACAAGAATCCGAGCATTCAGATCTATAAAATAGAATATCTAAAATTCTAAGTTAAACAACCGATTGATTTCAAAACTTATAGTCCTCTTCTATAATGTAAGCATTTTTTGATTTTGGCAAAAACCAACATTTTGAATCTAAAATAACGTGAGTAAACGCGAAATAGATCTAAAGACGATTGTTGTATTATGTTTCCTGTATACAATTTATTGACCGGAGTTAAAACCCGGTTCGGCTTGTTTATGACAAGCCGGATTCGGCAAGACTTTATTACACCGAATTTACATTCAATACTACTATAAACACGTCGTATTATAATTCAAAAGACTTATAGATCAAAATCGTATATCCTTCTCTGGATCCCTTTAGATTGATTGTATCCGGAGAAAATAAGCTAAAAATGAATATTTCAGAAAATCAAATTCGAAGTTTGAACGAATCCTTTGATATAGTCAATCTGGATAGAATTAAATTTGCAGAATTATTTTTTATCTATCTCAAAGAGAATCATCCAAAATACGAAAACATATTTTCCAGAATTCAACTGGAAGACGTTAAACATTTTATGAATTCCGCTCGAAATATTTCCCTCTCTAGTGTTCAATACTCACAATTAGAAAAGGCAATCCAAAATTTCGGTGTGGAATGTCTTAAAATCTGTAATCAGGTGGAAGAAATTCCTATTCTTGAAAAAGCCTGGTTATTTGCGTTGGAAGAATGGCTCGGTCCTTGGTATTCTCACGAAGTGGAAAAAAGTTGGCAAGAAGTATTCAAAATGATCCATACTTTTTCTGAAAGTACGCTACAAATAAGCTTTTAGTATATTCAAATATTATAAAGTATCAAATCCAACATCGTATTACCGTATTTCAAAACCGCAGTTTTTTAATCTCTATAAAATCCAAAAAAGACTACGGTTTTATTGATCTCAATGAAATCGAGTATGGCGAATTTTTATCTCAAAATCCTATCTCAGAATTAAAACATTGGGTATTCTCTTATATAGTTCTGAGTAATAGTATATTCTATGAAAATTACTTCATCTGATTAAAATGTAATTTCTATAAAATGATTATAACTGATTTTCTTTTCAGGTTTTGAGACAGGTTCAATTTGCCGGATGATTTCTGATAAAGGTGTTTCAGTAGTAAGGTAAAAGGAAAACATTAAATTTTAACAATATAAAAATCTTTTTTATGAAAATTGAGATCTATATATTTGATCAGATAAAATCGATAATTTTAGAGAAAACCGCCGGGTAATCTTCACTCGGCGGCATAGAAACTTACTTAAGATTAATTGTATATTTAGTAGTATAAGATTCTTTTACTTTTTCTTCTCCAATGGTTCCAGTAACTTCCACTGTTTCTTCAACCGACAAAGTAGCCTTATCAACATCGTTCATGTTTGATGCCGCATACTTCCCGTTACTAACTTTAAAAGTAAGATCTACTTTAGGGTAAACAGAACCGTTGACTGAATAAGAATCCGAATACATTTTTTGAGTACTATTCATGGTATACGCAAATGAACCGGTATTCTGATCGAAATTATTCATGTCCATAATAGCTTCTACTCTACCGTCTCTTGAAATTTCTCCGTTAAATGTAGTAGCCTCAGAACTTCCTCCCTTTTCCGCCGAAGGAACATTTTCTTTACAATTTTGAAAGGTAAGTTTTGAACCGGTATATTCCAAAATCATTGCTCCATTGACACCTTGTCCCTGGGTCATATTTCCTAATGACATTTTCATACTTCCACCTAAAGAACAATTCTTGGTCTGATCCGGAACTACTGAAAAAGGAGATGCTTTTCCATTGGAATAGGCTCCTTGTTGTCCAGGATTGTTATTTCCATTCAACATACTTAAAGCCGCATATACTCCGGAAGCATTGGGTTTTTGAGACTGAACCGCCGCTAACAAAAGTAAATTGGTAGTTGAATCATCATCCTTTTTGCTGTCGCAGTTTGCAAAGAACAAAGTTAGAAGCAGTGCAACTGCTATTTTTTTTTGAAACATAATTGAATCCTCCAAAGTTGATTCAATTAAGCCAACGAACCTAGAATTTTTTTGTGCCACGAAAAAATTTAAATAATAGGATTTAAATTCTAAGAACCAATGCGTATATTTTGTGGATTCAATCGTCTTTACAATCTGTGATTCCCGGATTCTGTCTCTTTTGCCCGTTTTACGACTTTTAAAACAACTGTTTCTTCTAAAAATAAATACACTTTCAAAAAGATTCAGTCTGAATTTTGAACTTTCCTTCAAAACTATGAGATTTTCGCAATTTTACTTCATCTTTAAACAAAGTATCAAAAATCGATCTTACTTTTTTATACATACAAATTTTAAAGTAAATTCGCCCACTCATTCACAACCCTAAACTTTATTCATAAAACAATTTACTCTTGCGCTTATAGTTTTATATTTTATAATATTAAAATATTTTTATAAAATTGATTTTAATAGATTCCATAATTCAGCTTGATAGAATTGCTTCAATCAACCGTTTTTTGAAACAAATGTAGAATTAATTTTTCAAAGTATGTAATAAAGTTTTTTAACATAATATGTTATCTCCTTACGTTCTCATTCCGATTAAAGTTCATTAGAGTTGTTGAAAAATTAATTCTTGATCTGTTTGTATTGGATTGAATGGACAATTGAAGCAGTTTTGTTAATCGCCACTATGGAATTTTTCAACAACTCTAATATGAGTTTGGAATAAGAAATCTTTATGTAAAAAATAAAATGGGAAACTATTACAAATCCGAACTTTGCAAATGAATTCTTAAATGTAGGAACTCATACTTTTAGAAAATTCTTTCTCATTTTCTCCACGAAATCGCATTCGTTAAATAGACCATTCTTTAAAAATCGAATCAATCCTATTCAAAATGAACGATTCCTTTTCAGAAGAAAAACGAGCTTGTTTCAAATCCAGAACCAGACCCTTTAATTCGTCTTGGATTTGAGGATCTAATTTTCTAAAATCAGGAACCCAAAGAGAATTTAAATCTCCTGGCTCGGCTTTCCAAAGACCTCTTGCATATTCTCTTCTTCTAGTTTCCAAATCCTTTTTAGAAACCGACGAAATAAGATACGCGTAAAGAGGATCCACCCATTCTTCCATATTGGCAACTGGGTTAAAACCGTGAAAACAAGTCAGATGAACTACGTTGCTGAAATTTCTGACAATTCTAATTTCAGTTCTATGAAAACTGGAAGCAAGAATAGGACAAGGGGATTTAGATTCCTGAGTATACCAATTTTTTCTTCTCGAAGGTAAAAATCTCTGATGAACTCCTCTTGTAATTCCAAATTGTAAGTGATTTCGCAAGGCAAGAGAATCCTTCAGATCGAATTCAAGTTTTACGTCTAACAGCCATACTTTGGCGCCTTTTTGACTCAATTCTTCCCAATCAGAGTGTAAGAATATTCTGTTTCTTGCATATTGAGATTTTGGAATACAAGTCTTAAAATGTTTTTCGGGAATTCCTGAAGTTTCTACCATTTCTTTTGTAAATAGAAAAAAGTCGTTGTCCCCAGTTGCAATCCCTCGAGTAAATTTTCCGAACTCAGTCAACGGAACAAAATGGCCCAATCTTTCTTTTTCGAAATCGATCTTTTTATCGCTCTGATACGTTTTCTTTTCAAGTCGATGAAAAATGGGACTCCACTTTGCCTCTGGATCTGGAAAAGAAATCCAGTCCGTTTGGATAGATTCTACGGAACAAAGAGGAAGTTTAGATTCTTCGGAAAAAAATCCCGGTTTTAGTCTCGTCCAATAAAATCCTGACTTTTTTTCTTTTTCGGAATTTTCAAATAATAGAATACAAGAACTCGTAATTGCTTCGTCAAAAAGAATGTCTTGAGGAGAAAATAAAAACAAAGAATGTAACAATCCGGATTCTTGCAAAACGGATTTGATAAAAACTCCATAACCTGAATTGAAAAAATCCTGAGGTACAAGAAAAGCGGCTCGGCCTCCAACATGAATTAGATTCAAACATTTTAATAAAAAGAAGACGTAAAGATTTGCGGTTCCAGGAAGTTTTCTATCCGACTTTCCTTCAAATTGTTGAATCAATTCTTTGGAATAATTTTTATCGTTAATTTTTCTATAGGGAGGATTACATAGAATAACGTCGAATTTTTGATTCTCTTCCTGTAATAAAAAATCTCGATCGTAAAAACTAAGTATACTAGAATCGGAAATTCTATTTTCCAATACGGCACGACTTGAACTTAAACATTGTATATCTAAATCAAAACCGACCCATTCAGCATTGAGATTTGGAAGTCTATTCAGCACACTTTCGAAAAAAACTCCGTTCCCGATCGCCGGGTCCAGGATACGTTTTAAACCTTCTGAAGAAGTAATTCGTTCTGCACCCAAAACCCAATCCACTAGGAAATGTGCGACTCTTTCAGGTGTAAAAAACTGTCCTAGAAATTTATTTTTTCGATTTACCTCTTGAGACATCTATACCGTGTATTTCCAATCATTCATTCGTAACTTCGAACAAAATCATATTTTTATGCTTCTATATCCGAAAGCCTATAACAGTCAAAGACAAAAGTTTCAGAACCTAACAACCAGTAAATTATTTAACTAAACTTAGCGTTGTTATACGACTTACCAGTATACTACCTATTGAACATTTCTAAATTAGAAATCTTTTTAAACAGACATGAGAATAATGATGTATACATCTATCTTATTGAAAAATTTTTATAAACAAACCTAGAATTAAAATCCAATTCAGTTGTGGTTCTTTAGATTTCTAAAAATGTTGATTCGTTAAGATTTAAAAAGTGAAGTTATTTTTGAAACAAATATCTTTCTTTCATTATTTTAAAATTTACGTTTTATTTTTTTATTCTTAAATATTTATCATCGATAGAATTTTTATTCATCGTTTTTTGATCACCTTGACTAAATTTTTCCAGTAAGAGAACGAGAATTGAATTTTCTTTTACATTTTACCGATCTCTATAAAATTAAGTACCATTCATCCTATCACAAAATCCTATTTGAGTGAGAAATGTTGAATGCCCTATTTATAGTTCTGAGTAGATTTTTTTTATTAACTACTCCAACGTATGAAAATAGTACCAAAAGTTAACGATCAATTTTACCAAAGATATGGATTTTTTCAAAAAATTATATTTAATCCTGATTTATTAGCTTTTTGAAGTAGATCTCCACATTTTAAGCTTTGAAACAAATTCAGTATAAATACGTTCGAGTGGTAAGAACGTTTAAAATTTTAGATCAAAAAAACATCATACTTTAGGTTTAGTTGAGAATAAAAATACAATTTAGACGTTTATCCAAAAACAATGGGATTGTAAATAAAACTCTACAATTCTTAATTAACATGAGTTCGGCGTAGTAAAATCTGGACAAATCCGACTTGCCACAGACTGCCGGACTGGGCTCTTTAGCTCTGATCAATAAATTGTATACAGAAAACATTATATAACCTATCGTCTTTAGTTTCAATATAGAAGCAAGACGCTGCGTTCCTCGCATCGATCCATTTCGCATGATTCAAGTTAATTAAAACATTTCTTAAGTATCAATCAATTGCCTCCTTAAAACGAATTTTTAGACAAATGCACTGTTTAAATTTCCGGAAACGATTCTATCTTATAACTTTTTGTGAGAGACCCACGTTCTAATTTTTGAAATAAACTCGTAGTATTAGCTGAGTAGCAAAGGCCCACCTTCAATATATCTTTTTTAGAAAGTATTCGATAATTGAATCAATTTTAATATTCTTATATAATACTATAAACCATCTCAATAATATCTTAGATTTCGGCATTTTAAGGAAAGATAAAATATTTTTGAAATAGCTTTACTCATAACTATATAATAAAGTACCTAATATTTTGCATGGAATCAGTGTTTTGTGATAAGATGCATGGTACTCAATTTTATAGAGATCAGTAATATAATTTTTTAATTTCTATAAAACTTCAGTTCAATCCTTAGAATTGTTGAAAATTTTATTTTCTTTCGTTTTTTCATGAAAACCAATAGATAACATAAAGTTCGGCGTTAGAAATCCGTTTTATATTAGGTTAATTTTTTCGTAAAAAAATAGATGTGGGAACTCTCACAAATCGTGGATTTACAGTTAAACTTTGAAAATTGTGGGAACTACATGTCTATGTTTTACAGTTAGATTTTGAAAATGTAGGAACTCATACAATTTTCGATCACGAAAAATGGATATTTAAAGGCTCGTAATGTGACTTAATCTGTGGGAACTCTCACAAATCGTGGATTTAGCAGTAGTTCCTACATCATTTTACAGACAACTTAAGTTTTGTAATAGTTTCATACGACAGATTCAATTGTTATCAGTTTTTATAAATTGTGAGAGTTCCCACATTTAAAGAATCTACTGTAAAGTTCAGATTTTAACTTTTTTCAGAATTGTGGGTTCCTAATCCTGCTCACGTTAGATAAAAAACTTTTTGTTCCTCAATACTTATATAATAGAACACGGCGAATCTTTATCGCAAAATTAGTTCGAGTACAAAATATTAGTATTTTTTTATATAGAGTAGATATGATTTTTTTTAAATTCTAACCCTACAAAACGTGCTACTAACTCTATAAAATTGAATACCGTAAATTTTTAATACAAAACACTATTCTAAAACAAAATACTGAGTGTTTATTATATAACTTAGAATAGTCCGTATAAAAACCGTTACATTGTATGATTTATAACTCTTTAGCATTCTAATTTTTATAGTAGTTCCCACATTTTTGTGAAACTAAAACGTTTCACTTCTTGAACTAAAGTAAAACGCTTCCTGAATACCATCCGCATTTGCTGAGTTTCCTAAGGCGCTCGAGTAACGAAAGCGTCTCACTTCTACGGGCGCTCGACAGGCTTTGTAATAAGACCTAAGTTATTCAATTTTAAAAGAATCAGTAATATATATAAATCTTTAACTTCCCTATTAAAGATAGGGTTCCTATTCTAGTTATCACAAATTTAATTATTTAGTAATTTATAAATTTTTAAATAATGATTCGCGCAAACTCTAAGCCTAAAAAAACATATCCGTTCAAAATAAAAAAATTTATTGTAGAAGATCCACGGTAACGGATTCCGGATTTTGATTTTGATATAATTTCATCAATAGACGGACTAATTCTTTCTTTTCGCTTTCCGTAAAACCCCTATATAAATTTCCCAGAAGAGATCTGGAAATTCCAAGTAAAACGGGACGAACAGAATCCGCTTTAGGAGTAAGTTCCAAATGAATGATCCTTTGGTCTTCCGAATCTTTTGTTCTAACTACAAGCCCTAATACTTCCAATTTATCTACAAGAGCGGTTAACGTTGATTTGTCCCGATTGATCATCTTTGCAATATCCTGCATCTGTGCCTTATTCTTTTTTACGAGCGCAAACAGAATATCCGCGTGAGAAGTCGTTAACGGACTTAAATTTTTTTCCTTTAACTCCTGATTAAGATGTTTGTGAAATTCGTCTCGGATTCTCGAGATCAAATAAATGACCATTCTAGGACTCATATTTTACCTAATTTTAAATTTATTTTTCAATCAGGCAAATTGATACAGATAGATAACCTCTCCTACCGCAGCCGCTTTTGTGGAACCTTCGGTTTCAAAAGTCATTTTCAGAGTCATTCTAGCCGTACCTCTTAGGTCCTTTAGCTCGATCAACTCCGCTTTCAGTCTCAATTTGCTTCCTACTTTTACGGGCTCTAAAAACCTAAGCTTTTCCATTCCGTAATTAATCCCCATCTTAATATTCTTTAATTCTAATATTTGAGATAAGAGATAAGGCGCCATAGATAAGGTAAGATAACCGTGAGCGATCGTTCCTCCAAAAGGAGATTCCTTAGCCGCTCTATCCGGGTCCGTATGAATCCACTGATGATCCAGGGTCGCGTCCGCAAATTTGTTCACTTGTTCCTGAGTCACAGTGTGATAATCGGAAACTCCGATCTCCTTTCCGGTATACGCTTCCAATTCTGCAAAACTGGACAATACTACCTTAGCCATGTTTTTTCTCCTTTACTCCGTTTTGTTTTTTAATTTTTCCGTAAGATGTTCAAAAATTTCAGATTCTAAAATGGACAAATCGATATTGTCCTGAAGCCCTAATGCCTTTCCGGAATAGATCGCCTTCCATACGACTTCTCCGCTATCCACTTCAATCGCTTTTACGGTGACTTCCAAAACCGAATTTCCGGATGCGGTTCCATAGTCCGTAATATCAGTAAAAACCGCCACATCACCATCGAGTTGTTTGGCGATCTGAATCCCTTTTTCTTCGTGAAACGAATTTCCGGATTCGACTTCGGAACGATATAATTTCTCCAACTTATATTTTTCTTGGATCTTACCGCCGTATCCAAGAATGGTCAGTTCTAACTTTTCATAACTTCTAGATTCAAAAAATTTCTTTTGTTCTGCATTTTGACTTTTTAACAACCAAGCAGATCGGATTCGAACCGGAAAAACTACATGACGAACTTTTTTCTCGGGAGTAAAACCTTTCCGAACAAATACATTTCCCAAAATAGAATATTGGGGAGAACATTGAACGAGTATAAAAAAGAATATAGATAGAACGTAAAAAAGACTTTGGGACGTGAACCCGGAAAAGTAAAGTGGGATACGAGAGGAATACAATTCGTTTTCTCTTTTCAAATTCAATACTACCAGTTGTTAGATCAATCATTTGTCTATCCGTTTTTTATCAAACGAATTGATAGAGATTGGCGCTCCGACTCTAAATTCTAATTTAGGATATTTTAGTTTTAACTTGGTTTCATTTTTGCCGAGAAAGTTTTTAAAATCGTTTTGAAAAAAATTCTCTTCTTTATTTTTGAAATATTACGGGATAAAAATCGATCCTTTTCAGTTGAGTTTGATTTTTTAAAAAATAGAACGATCCTAAAACCGAAATCAGTTCCCTTTGAATTTCAGGTTGACAGGCTATCTACAAACGAGAGTCTAATCGGTGCTATGAATCTGGTTCTAATAATAGCATGTGGTAAACAAAATGCCGGCCTATTCGATTCAATGAATAACGCTCCCGAACATCTTGGCCCTCTATTGATTCAATTTTTACTCGGAGTAGGTTTCTCCGCTCTGATTCTTACCCTTGCCATACTCATAGGTCCTAAGAAAAAATCTAAACCTCAGGACACTTTTGAATGTGGAGTACAGTACTACGGAGACGCAAGGGGACTTTTTAACATCAAGTTTTACTTAGTTGCGGTTCTTTTTATACTGTTCGACATCGAAGCGGTTTTTCTATTTCCCTACGCGGTCAATCTAATCGGATTCAAAAACGCCGGTCTTGGTTTTTTTCTATTCTTCGAGATGTTTGTGTTTGTTCTAACCTTAGTAGTAGGTTTATACTATATCTGGAAGAAAGGAGCGCTGGAATGGGACTAAGTGATTTGAGTAAAACGCCTGGCCAGGCACTGGGAGATATGGTTCAACTTGGAAACGTGGAATCCGTAATCCAATGGGGAAGAAGTTATTCTCTTTGGCCTTATCCTTTTGCCACCGCCTGTTGTGGTATCGAGTACATGAGCACCGCCTGTTCCGATTATGACATAGCGCGTTTTGGTGCGGAACGTCCTTCGTTTTCACCTCGTCAGGCGGATATGATTCTCGTTTTGGGAACCATCACCTACAAGATGGCTCCGGTTTTAAGACAGATCTATGACCAAATGGCGGAACCTAAATTTGTAATCAGTGTAGGTGCCTGCGCTTCCTCAGGAGGAATGTTTCATACTTACGGTGTGTTACAAGGAGTGGATCGGATTCTACCCGTGGACGTATATGTTCCAGGATGTCCTCCCAGACCCGAAGCCATTTTAGACGCACTTTTAAAATTGCAGACTAAATTAAAAACCCAGGGCTTGGAAGCAAGACGTCAAGAAGTAATGCAAAAGATCCAGGAACTCAACGAAAGAAATAAGCCCCTGGTTGTGCGATGAAAGAAAAAGTAGAAAGTTTCCTCAAAGAAAAATTCCCTCATTTTTTAGATTCTCAGGAAGAAGTAGTATCCAACGTTCCCGTTTTTTTTCTCAAGGCGGAAGGGATTGTTCCGGTAATCTCAGCGCTCAAAAACGATCCAACACTTCATTATAATTTTCTAAATGATTTAACCGCGGTGGACTGGCTCGGTAAAAAAGAGCCTCGTTTCGAAGTCAATTATCTGCTTCGTTCCGCAAATCAATCCTCAAGTAAAATCCGGATTAAAGTTCGCTTGGAAGACGGAGAATCGATTCCGAGTATTACCTCCGTATTTAAAGGAGCAGACTGGCCGGAAAGAGAAGTATATGATCTTTTCGGAATCTCTTTTATCGGTCATCCCAATTTGGACAGAATTTTAATGCCCGATAATTTTCAAGGACATCCATTGCGGAAAGACTTTCCTTTGGAAGGTTTTGGTCAAGATTATCTGATCGAAGATCTTTTACATATTCACGTAAACGAAGACATCACAAAAGAAGGAGGGAAGAAATGATATGATGTACGAAAAAACAGCAGAACACTTCGAACAAAAATATAAAAATCTTCCCGAAGGCCATCTACTCGTAAACTTGGGACCGTCTCATCCAGCCACACACGGAATTCTACAAAACGTGATCCAAATCGACGGAGAAAGAATCGTAGAAGCGGAATCCGTAATCGGATATGTACATCGTTGTTTTGAAAAATTAGGAGAACGTTATACTTACAATCAATTTTTAGTTTGTACCGACCGGATGAATTATGTTTCCACTCCACTCAATAACATAGGCTGGATTTTGGCCGTGGAAAAAATGATGCAGGTGGAAGTTCCGGATCGTGTAACGTATGTTAGAATGATCATCTCCGAACTTTCCAGGATCATAGATCATATCATCTGCACTGGAATTTTAGGTGTGGATTTAGGTGCATTTTCAGGGATGTTACATCTGTTTCATCATAGAGAAAACATCTATCAGATCATCGAAAAACTAACAGGCGCTAGACTCACCACTACGTTTTGTAGAATTGGAGGTCTTGAAAAAGATATTTATCCGGACTTTGTAAAAGAAGTCAAACTGGTCTGTAAAGGACTCAAACCGGCCATTGAAGAATTCAACAACCTTCTCTTAAAAAATAAAATTTTTCTAGGACGCACCGAAGGGATCGGTGGAATTTCCGCTGAAAACGCGATCGCTTATGGATACACTGGCCCCAATCTACGCGCTGCGGGAGTAGACTGGGACGTTCGTAAAGACGAACCTTATCTATTTTACGACAGAGTAGATTTTGACGTTCCGATCGGAGAAGACGGAAGCGTTCTACATAGAAGTTTAGTAAGAATGGAAGAAATGCGTCAATCAATCCGGATCATCGAACAGCTCGTAGACGGAATTCCGAGCGGATCTTGGCACGCGGATCTGCCTCACGCATATTTGCCCGAAAAGAATAAAGTTTATAACAACATGGAAGAATTGATCTATCATTTTAAGATCATCATGCACGGAGTTAAGGTTCCTCCGGGAGAATATTATATGGCCACAGAAGCCGCCAACGGAGAACTAGGATTTTACATCGTATCCGAAGGTGAAAAATCACCTTGGAGAGTACACGTTAGACGCCCTTGTTTTTGGTATTATCAATCCTTTGCAGAACTAGTGCGAGGCGGACTTCTTGCGGATTCGGTCGCGACCATGAGTTCTTTGAACGTAATCGCGGGGGAATTAGATTGCTGATGAGTTACAAGTTCAGCGAAACTTCCGAAAAAAGATTTCAAAAAATGCTGGAAGCGTTTCCGGATAAACGTTCTCTTATACTACCTTGTCTCTACATTCTACAAAGAGAAAACGGATTTGTAGATCAAGAAGGAATGAACTACATTGCAGAACGTTTAGGAGATCCGATTTCTCTGGCGCAAGTCTACGGAGTTGCCACGTTTTATACACTCTACAATAAAAAACCCGTCGGTAAATATCATATCCAAATTTGTGGAACTTCTAGTTGTTATCTGCGTGGAAGTGATGAGATCGAAGAACATATTTGTAAACGTCTCGGGATTCATACCGGACAAACCACGTCGGATCAAAAATTCACCTTAGAAGAAGTAGAATGTTTAGGTGCTTGTGGATATGCTCCTATGGTGCAAATCAACGATGATTTTTACGAACATCTGACCCCCGAAAAAGTAGATCAGATTTTAGACGATCTGAACTGACAAAAGGAAATCCTTATGGCAGAAATGAAACTTCTTACGAAATACATTGACAACCCTCAGTCCACCAAACTGGAGTTTTACGAATCCGTACACGGATACGATGGAATGAAAAAAGCGCTTCAAATGAAACCGGACGACATCATCGCAGAAGTCAAAAAATCCGGACTCAGAGGAAGGGGCGGGGCCGGTTTTCCGACCGGTCTCAAGTGGTCCTTTATCCCCAAAGACATTCCAAAACCAAAATATATCATCTGCAACGCGGACGAAGGAGAACCCGGAACATTCAAAGATCGTAAACTGATCGAGAACCTTCCACACCAGATCATAGAAGGAATGATCATAGGGGCACGAGCGATCGGTTCCAACAAAGGATTTTTTTATATCCGAGGAGAATTCCAAAAAGGCGCGAAAGCCATGCAGGCAGCAATCGACGAGGCCTATGAAAAAGGATATTTAGGAAAAAATATATTAGGAAGCGGATTTGATTTTGATCTAATTCTTTACGAAGGAGCGGGCGCTTATATCTGCGGAGAAGAAACCGCACTGATCAATTCACTCGAAGGAAGAAGAGGTCATCCTAGATTAAAACCCCCCTTCCCCGCCGTGTCGGGACTTTATCGTTCTCCAACCGTAGTCAACAACGTAGAGACTTTTTCAGCGATTCCTCATATTTTAGACAAGGGCGCGGATTGGTATTCTAAAATAGGAACTGAAAAATCTCCAGGAACGAGACTATTCAGCGTGTCAGGTCACGTAAAAAAACCGGGCGTTTACGAAATCGAATTAGGAACTCCTTTATTAGAATTAGTGAATGATCTTTGTGGTGGAATCATAGACGATAAACCCCTCAAAGCAATCATACCAGGAGGATCCTCCGTTCCGATTCTCACTGCAGAAGAATGTAAAACCGCAAATATGGATTTTGAATCTATGGCCGCTCATAAAACCATGCTCGGTTCCGGAGCGGTGATCGTTCTTGCAGAAGGAACTGACATTGTAGAAACCACGTATCGATTCGCCCGTTTTTATGCACACGAATCCTGCGGTCAGTGTACACCTTGTAGAGAAGGAACTCATTGGGTCCGAGACCTTTTGTATAAAATCAGAGAAGGAGAAGGAACGGTTCAAGACATAGATCTGATTTTTTCTTTATCTAGAAACATGGAAGGTGGAACCACGATCTGTCCACTTTCAGACGCATGTGTAGGAGCGGTTCGTCCCGCATTACAAAAGTTCCGTTCTGAGTTTGATGCAAAATTGAAAGAAAAACCGATTGTACCCGATCATCCTCGAAGAAGAAAAGAAGATAGGATCACGACGGAAGGAGAAAAGGCAACTCCATGAATTGGAATGAAATTCTATTTTGGCTTTTAAAAAGTGTGCTTTTCTTTTTTATACTGATCACCGCCTGCGCGTATTACACTCTTGCAGAAAGAAAGGTGGCAGGTTTTATCCAGGATCGAAAAGGTCCAAACCGCGCCGGTTTTTGGGGATTGTTACAACCTCTTGCAGATGGAATTAAATTTTTGACTAAAGAGGAAGTTTTTCCCGTTCAAGTAAACAAGATAATGTATCTGATCGCCCCTGCGATTTCTATGACCTGCGCGATCATGGCTTGGTCCGTGGTTCCTTTAGGAGGACAAATTCCACTTCCTCACTGGATCGAAAAACAAACAGGACTTACATTTTTAGATCTACAAATCGCGAATCCGGATACAGGAATTTTATTTTTATTTGCGATTTCCTCTTTAGCAGTTTATGGAATTATCATAGCAGGTTGGGCGAGTAATAACAAATATTCGTTGTTAGGTGCAGTCCGTTCAACGGCACAGATGATCAGCTATGAACTTCCTCTCGGAATGAGCGTGGTTTCGATCGTAATTCTTACCGGTTCCTTAAAGTTAACGGACATCAGCGCGTCTCAAGTAGGACTCTGGAACATTTTCAAACTTCCGGGACTAATCGCATTTTGTTTGTTCGTAGTTGCCATGTTTGCAGAAACCAACCGATTACCTTTCGATTTAGCCGAAGCGGAATCGGAACTTGTAGTCGGATTTCATACAGAATACGGAGCCTTTAAGTTCGCGTTATTTTTTATCGCGGAATATATGAATATGATCACAATGAGCTGCGTGGTGACGCTTCTATTTTTCGGAGGGTATCAGGTTCCGTTCGGGATTTTAGAAGGGAACGTATTACAACCGTTATTCGGACTTGCCTTCTTTTTAAGTAAGGTTCTGTTTTTTACCTTCTTATTTTTATGGGTAAGGTGGACTCTCCCTCGTTTCCGTTACGATCAACTGATGTCCTTGGGATGGAAAAAGCTAATTCCTTGGGCAATTTTAAACATAATGATCGCGAGCATCTATATACAATTTTAAGAATATAATCAATATGCCATTTACAGACCAACCTCAACTGCTTTTGTTTTTTCTATTCGCCTCGGTGATGATACTCAGTTCGTTGGGAGTAATCTTTCATCCGAATCCAATTACTGCCGCGGTGCTTCTAGTGCTCAGTTTTTTTTCACTGGCAGCGATCTACGCGGTGATGAACGCGATCTTTATAGCCACAATGCAGCTACTGGTTTACGCCGGAGCGATTATGGTATTAGTCGTGTTCGTATTGATGTTACTGTCGCTTCGGGACGATGCACCTCGGTTTTTTATTTTCGAAAAACCAATTAAAAAACTATTATATTTAGGATTAGTAATGTTTTTAGGCGTACTTTTGATCACTGCGGTTCAAGACGGAATTCCTTCCGAAACCACGGTTCCGATCGGATACTCTCAAAATAAAGACGGAAAGTTTGTAGATTATTCGTTTCAGATTTCTAAAAACATAAAACAAACGAACTCAAAATCAACTTTTGAAGCTCCGGAAACTACTTCCAAAAATCAGAACCATGTGCACGAGAAAGATACGGACCAAATCACTCTCACTTCCGGAAATACCGCAGTTGTTGGAAGCGCCATGTTTTTACGATACCTTCTTCCTTTTGAACTCATCTCTGTGCTGCTCCTTGCGGCAGTGCTCGGCGCGGTAGTACTCGGAAAAAAGAATTTAGGAAAAGAAACACCATGAACCTTTGGATTTCCGGCATACCAGTTCATTACTATCTCATACTAGCGATGATTTTATTTACGATCGGAGTTGCGGGAGTAATGGTAAGAAGAAGTGCCGTTTTGATTTTTATGTCGGTAGAATTGATCTTAAATTCGGTGAATCTAGTATTCGTAACATTTTCAAAAGCGCTCCATCAAATCGACGGAGAAGTAGTCGTATTTTTCGTGATGGCGATTGCAGCGGCCGAAGCGGCGATTGGGTTGGCAATCGTAATCGCAATCCACAGGATAAAGAAGACTAGTTACGTAGACGAAATGAATCTGATGAAATGGTAGAAGAATGGAAATGTCTATACTCATACCCACGTTAGTTGCACTTCCTTTGATTGGATTTATGATTTCCGGTCTTTTCGGCAAATGGCTGAAAGGATTTACCGGAATTATTTCGACCGGAGTCGTATTTCTATCCTTTGGTTTGGCTTTGGTTGCTTTGGATCAATTCAATCCGTTTTCGACGGGAAGAATTCCAGAAATCATCACCTTATTTCCTTGGATCACTACGGGAGGTCTAAACGTATCTCTTGCCTATCAAGTAGATCAACTCTCCCTTTATATGGTTCTGATCATAACTGGGATCGGATCTCTCATCCATTTATACAGCATTGGATACATGAAAGACGATCCTGGGTTTGCTCGTTATTTCGCGTATTTGAATCTGTTCATTTTTGCGATGCTGAATCTGGTACTTGCAGAAAACTTAATTCTTCTTTTTCTCGGATGGGAAGGAGTGGGGCTTTGCTCATATCTCTTGATTGGTTACGATTATCATAAAGAATCCGCGGCGAACGCCGGAATGAAGGCGTTTATCGTAAACCGAATCGGAGATTTGGGAATGTTACTCGGAATTGCGCTCGTATTTTGGTACACAGGTTCTGTATCTTTTACTGTAATCGGAGAAGCGATTCTGGAAATACCATCTTTTCGTTATATACTACCGTTAGCCGCGGCTTGTTTTTTTATCGGAGCAATCGGAAAATCTGCACAACTTCCACTACACGTATGGCTTCCGGACGCGATGGCTGGACCCACTCCTGTATCTGCACTCATTCACGCGGCGACAATGGTAACCGCGGGAATCTTTTTGATCGCAAGATTAAATCCTATTTTTTTATCCGCCCCACAAGTCGGATATTGGATCGTAGTTATAGGATCGATCACTGCCTTTTTTGCGGCGACGATTGGGCTTTTTCAGAACGACATTAAAAAAGTCCTGGCCTATTCTACCGTTTCACAACTCGGATATATGTTTGTGGCAATGGGAGCCGGAGCGTATGTCGCGGGGCTTTTTCATTTGATGACCCACGCTTTTTTTAAGGCTCTTCTATTTTTGGGGTCTGGATCTGTGATCCACGCGTTACATCACGAACAAGATCTACGCAACATGGGCGGACTCAAAAATCAGATGAGAATTACATGGATCACTTTTTTGATTGGGTCGCTCGCAATTTCAGGAATACCACCATTCAGTGGATTCTTCTCCAAAGATTTAATATTAGAAAAAGCTTATGCTTATGGAACCTTGTTTTACGGACTCGGAATTATAACCGCACTTTTAACGGCGTTTTATATGTTTCGAATGACGTATTTAGCATTTTACGGAGATTCCCGCCTAACCTCAGATAAAACGTCGCATCTGCATGAATCACCTCTTGTGATGACAATTCCCCTTATAATTTTATCTATTGGAGCGACGGTCACCGGATTTTTGGAAGTTCCTCATCTTTTTTACGGAGGAGTAAGATTACTTACAAGTTACTTCGGTCCGGTTTTTATTCGAGGAATCGAAATTTCGGAAAGGATCGTAAAACAACCGTTAGACGCTCACGAAGTCGGAACAACAACCACTGTCGAGCTGAGTTTGATCGCAGTATCCGTAGCAATTGCAATTTCCGGAATATTTATCGCAAGAATGATCTTTTTGAACGGAAAAAAAATTCCGGACTCGGAAGAATCCCATACTGGAATCAAAAAAATTCTTACTAAAAAATACTACGTGGATGAATTTTATCGTAACTTTATCGTAGAACCGATTCTACTACTCGGAAAATTTTTAGCAGATCACGTGGAAAGAAATTTCTTAGATCTGATGTTGCGCGGAACCGGAAGAGTAGCGGTCGCAATTTCTTTAGTCCTCAGAAGGGCTCAAACCGGAATCGTAGTAGACTATGCTATTTTGATCGTATTTGGAACGGTAGTCATTCTTTCCTTTTTTCTATTGAGGGGGTTGTAACTTGGATTTCCCACCGTATATATTGAGCATTTTTTTATTTTTACCGTTCCTTGGGGTTCCACTTTTATTTTTATCCAACAAAGTAAATTGGTTAAGATTCATAGCAGGATCATTTACACTACTTCCGTTTTTAATCATCGTAGGATTATATTTTAAATACGATCCTACGAACTCTTCGCTTCAATTTGTAGATCGAATATGGGGAATTGTGATCTCAGGAAATCTGAAAATCGATTACCATATCGGATTAGACGGATTTAGTCTTTTACTTTGTGGAATGTCTTCTTTATTATTTTTTCTTTCCACACTGGCGACTTGGACTAGCATCACAAATCGAATTCGCGAATTTTATGTTTATCTAATGATTGTAGAGATGAGCGTACACGGAGTATTTTTATCCGGCAACTTGGTATTGTTTTACATCTTCTGGGAAGCGATGGTGTCTCCCATGGTTCTGATGGTGGGAATCTGGGGAGAGGATCAAAGGGTCAAAGCGGCAATCAAATATCTGATCTTTTCTTTTACCGGATCTGTATTGATGCTTGCAGGAATTCTAATATTATATTTTAAAACAGGAACGATCGTAATCGAAGAACTATCCACCGGGTTACTACCGGAAATACCGAAGAACATACGATTGTTTATGTTTTTTGCATTCGTACTTGCGTTTGCGATCAAGGTTCCATTGTTTCCTTTACATACTTGGATGCCGGACGTACATTCACAAGCTCCGACCGTGGGTTCGGTGGACCTTTCTGGAATATTATTAAAAATCGGATTGTATGGATTTATACGACTAGCAATCCCGCTTTTTCCGGAAGAGATGCTCGAATACCGAGAATTTTTAGGAGCACTATGCATCGCGGGAATCATCTACGGAGCGGTAATCGCGATGGCCCAAGAAAATTCTAAACGAGTCGTAGCATTTTCTTCTCTTTCTCACATGAGTTTTTGTATGTTAGGAATTTTAAGTTTCACCGAAGAAGGGATGGCGGGTGGAATGTTACAGATGCTTAACCACGGATTTACGGCAGGAATGTTATTCTTTATGCTTGGAATGTTACACGAAAGAATCGGAAACAACAATATCTCAAAAGCAGGCGGATTGTCTAAACTACTACCTGTATTTTCTGTATTTTTTGCGATCGCAATTTTTTCTTCGCTCGGAGTACCAGGAACGAATAGTTTTATAGGAGAATTTTTAATTATACTCGGAAGTATCAAGTCCAACGTCGTATACGGAGCGTTAGCCGCAACCGGAGTAGTGTTCGCGGCGGGTTATCTTTTGTTATTTGCAAAAAGGATGATTTTTGGAGAACCGACAAAAAATCTAATCGAACACAACGATCTCAATTTAAAAGAATGGGTAATTTTAGTACCAACCGTAATTATGATATTTTGGATCGGAATTTATCCAAAACCATTTTTAAAAGTATTAGAACCCTCCGTAAAAGTAGCATTAAACTCTGCGTCTGCAAAAGTCATAGAAGATCGAACCAAAGAAACGTTTAAGAACGCAGGCTTAAACGATCCGTATCATAAGGAAGTAGATCATCTAAGAAAATTCACTTCTTATAAATCCTTGGGAGTGGAGCCGTCTAGTTATGCGGAACGTCTACAAAAATACCCGAGCAGATATTCCTTACCGGAACCAATTCGAAAAAATTCCGATGAGGAGACACAAAAATGAATCTTGCACAAGTCGCTAATGAAAGTATGATCCCGAATGTGCCAGACTTACTTTCCATTTTACCCGCACTCGTCTTGGCGGCGGGTGGAATATCTTTGATCTGTTTATCCGTATTGTTTAAAACGAAAGAATATATAATTGTAAGATACGTTTCGGGACTGATTTTATTTTTGGCGTTAGTGGCCGTATTTTATAGTTCGTTTCGATTTCCGGGAAACGGATTTCACTTTGGCGGGCAGATTGAAAATTCAGTACTATCTTTTTGGTTGAATTTGATCTATATCTCTATGGCAATCGGAACCGCCGCGGTAGCTCCGAGAATATTAAAAAATCATAAAATAGAATTCCCTGAATTTTATCCATTACTTCTATTTGCAGCTTGCGGAATGACTCTAATGACTACGGGACAAGATTTTATACTAGTATTCGTAGCTTTGGAACTAATGAGTATATGTTTATATATATTGATAGGAATGGCAAGAAGTGATCTGTTTTCTCTAGAAGCCACATTGAAATATTTTCTATTGGGGAGTTTCTCTTCTGGATTTATGTTGATGGGAATCGCTTTTTTATTTGGGGGAAGCGGCTCTACAAATATCACTGAAGCTTTGAAACCATTGATCATAGCAGGTTATCAAGGAAACTTTACTAAGATAGGGTTAGTGTTGTTTATAACAGGAGTCGCGTTTAAGATAGCGCTATTCCCATATCACGCCTGGACACCAGACGCGTATGAAGGAGCTTTAACGCCTGTTACAGGTTATATGTCCACTGCAGCAAAAGCGGCATCGATCGGACTACTTTTAGTGTTATATACAAAATTACCCCTTCCACTTGAAAATAGTACTTGGGCATGGTTACCTGGAATTCTTGCGTTATGTTCTATGATCTACGGAAATTTACTCGCACTAAAACAAGAAAATTTAAAACGAATGCTCGCGTATTCTTCGATCGCACACGCTGGTTATGTAGTAGCCGGAATTTCAGCAGGGATCAAAGAAGAAGTAATATTCTATTTGATCGTATATTCATTTATGAGCTTAGGAGCGTTTGCAATCCTCGCCTATTTGGAGGAAGGAACCAGACAAGTGACCTTCTTTTCCGTTCAATCCTTATCCGGAGTAAAACCTTTAACTGCAATAGCGATTAACATTTTCTTCATGTCTTTAGCGGGAGTTCCACCCTTTGGAGGATTTTGGGCAAAGTTATTCTTATTTCAAAAACTCGCAGAATCGGAAACACTCATGAATCGGATATTACTCATAGGTGGGGTAACCAATTCAGCATTAGCACTTTATTATTATCTAAGAATCGGGATCGCAACCTTTATGAGTAGTGACGAAGGGGAAATATCTCGAAATCACGCAGCTCCTTATAGCATAGGAGTAACTTCGGTCGTAGTCTTGTGCCTTTTAATGATTTCGGTAGGATGGTTTTTGCTAGTTCCAGGCAACTTACTAGTGTTAGGCGATTTTAAATTATCGAGTTCCGTTTTTCATTGAACTCAAAACAGATCATAAATTAACGTGAGTTCGACGTAAGAAAATTAGGGCGAATCCGGCTTGCCTGTAGCAAAGTAGAATCGGGCTCTGGTCAATAAATTGCATAAAAGAAACGTAATACAATATTTCGACTTAGGTTTCAATTTCAAACGCGATCTGTCGAGCGCCAATAGAAGCGAGACGCTTTAGTTTGAGAGAGCCATAACCAACCTCACAAGTATTTGGATCTCAATAGAGTTGTTGAAAAATTCCATAGTGGCGATTAACAAAACTGCTTCAATTGCCGATTTGCATAAAATAGAAACAGATGGAGAATTAATTTTTCAACAACTCTAATATAAATCTGTCGGAATTACAACAAATCCTCTGTAAAACTGAGTTCCCACCCCACAACGCGATCCATAGAGAGCGTTGTGTTGAGTTTCAAACGCGATCCATAGAGAGCCATAACCTTACCCACAAGTATTTAGATTTCAATATTAAATCTGTGGGAATTACGACAAATCCTCTGTAAAACTG
>NZ_AHMN02000003.1 GCF_000243695.2 Leptospira kirschneri serovar Cynopteri str. 3522 CT
TGTAAGAAATTTAATTGAGAATAGACCGCCTAAAATCATCAAAGATTTACCGATTTCACAATTCAAAATTTTAAATTCTAACTTGGCAAAATTAGGAAATTATCAAGTGAAATTGAACAGAGATTTTTTGAATTACATTGCTCAATATCCAGATAATTTAATTTCACTTGAAGAGCTATTAAAGGTGAAAGAGAATTTAGAAAATAGCCGAATGAATTTGCTCCGTGAAATTTCAGAAACAAAAGTTATCTTATCGGAGATTTTGAAGGAGTTAAGATAATGGCAGTTTTGAAAGTTAGAAATAGTAACGGAAAGGCTTCTCTTGGTGGTGCTAAAGATTACCTAGAACGTGACGGGCGAAATGTTGAATGCTCCACATTCAACATTGATCGCCCTGAGGAATGGGCGGAAGATATGCAACTCACAAAGGAGCTTTTTGATAAGACAGAGGGTAGGCAATATTATTGGATAGTCCAATCTTTTGACAATGAGCATGGCGAACAATCTTACAATGCGGAAGATGTTCACGAAATGGGCAAGGAACTGGCAGAAGTGTTTGCGAAAAAAGGGTATCAAGTTGTAGTTGAAACTCACAACGATACCGATAATTTACACAATCACTTGATTATTAACTCCGTTAATTCAGAAACAGGCAAAAAATTGCGAATTTCAAATGCTAAGAGCCTTGAAGTGTCAAAAGGTGCTGACATTCTAACCAAAGATTTATACCGCCTTAACGATGAAATTTGTAAGAAATATGGGTTACGCACGTTAGACCAAAGCAAGGCTATCAAGAATGAGCGTGAAAGACACGCTGGCATGCAACCAACGAGCAAGAAAACCGATGAGAATTATCTTGCTAAATCGTGGAAAGATACGCTCCGACAGGACTTGCAAGATATATGGAAAGACAAGAACATCAAAAGCAAAGATGATTTTGAGCGAGCGTTACAACAGAAAGGTATCACGATTAGTCGAATGACAAGCACAGGCAATATTACTTATGAGCAAGGTGGAAATAAGGCACGAGCCAAGTCATTA
>NZ_AHMN02000005.1:0-25000 GCF_000243695.2 Leptospira kirschneri serovar Cynopteri str. 3522 CT
CCATGGGGTTTCGAGATGTTATCTTTTCAATTACATGCTTTGGTTGGAGGACCTGGGTGGAGAGGAAGATTTTTTTGTGAAAACTTTGAACCAAGGAGTTCCTAGCTTTCATTGGACTTACAAAATGATCTGGAAGATAAACAGAAGACAAAATCTCATTTCGAGAGAATTACAATTCGAACCAAACCCAATGACAAGCCAATACCCCTACTCTATTAACAAAAGTTAGCTATTCTAAAATAAAACGGTTAAACTTACTTTTTCAGAAAAAATTTCTTACTCTATCCTACGGAGTAGCAAGCTAAGAATCTGTATCAAAACTTCAAACAAATTTTATAGATTGAAATTTCTGATCAAGAAGGATGCAGGAATGAGAATGATTTTCATACACGCAAACAACAAAAATCAAAAACCTGTCCCAAACAAAGATAGGATAATGAGAAACTGCCGGAAATTTCGTAGAATAAAAATGCAATGGCCACTATGAAAACCCACCAGCTTATTATAAATTTCTAAAATACAATCCTTTATACTTAAGGCAAAATCAAATTCAATTTTTATTATATCTTTCTAAAACCAAACGAAGATAATCCGCATCGGGAAATTTAATCAGAAGATTTTCTAAAAGTTTAATTCCTTCCTGGGTTCTACCAATTTCAACTAAAGCCGAACCTTGTAGATAGAGCATCTCCGGAGAAAAACGAAAACGACCACAAAGTTCCAACGATTTTAAAAACTCTTCGAACTTTTTTTCAAAAAAATAAAGCACCGACTTAGCCCTTCTAGTCAGATAAGAATCCGGAAGTCTTTCTTCCACTCCACCGATCTCCTTTTGAACGTTCGAAGATTCGGTGGAATTGAGCAGGATCAAAAGTTCAAAAGGACTCAAAGTGTAAACTAGATGATTTTTTTTCAAGAGCACATAACGTTTTTCTAGGGATTCGTCCTGACTTTGTAAAATTTTATCCTGTAGAGAACCCAATAAAACGGACCTTCCATTTTTTTGTTTTTCCCCTTCAAGCCAAGCCTTTCTATATTCCTGAGGATAAATTTTTCTAAGAGCGAAATAAGTTTCCAGATAACCGTGTCGAGTCGAATATGTTTTAAAAAAAGATTCCTTTTCTTCAGAACTCAATGATTCGATCAAAGTAAGAATCCTTCTTTCAATCGGGAACACCGTTCTAAATCCGGTTGTTTCGTGTTTAAAAAGTATCCAAGCGAGTCCAAGTAGTCCAGGTTCTTCTCCGGTGACCACCAGATCATAAACCGTGTCCCTATCCTCTAAACTAAGGCTCCCCAATTTCCAAAGAACTCCGTATTTCTGAAAACGAGAAGAACTTTCCTCTTTTAGAAAATCTGAATATTCAATTTTTCCCATAAGAGCTAAAAAACGTTTTGCTTCCACGATAAACGGAAGGTCTTGATCGTATACCTGGGTTAATTCCAAATATTCATCTAAATTCTGTTCGTGTAAAAGGAAGGATTGTAATACCTGAAACACTTCCGGATCGGCCTGGTGTTCCTCAAGTGCCCTTTCCAAAAGTTCCTCAAAGAATATCTTGAGCAGATTTTTTTCCCTTTCCGAAAGACCTTCTTCTTCGAAAGGAGAAGACGCATCGGTTTGAAAACGAAATTCTCCAAATAAGTTGATTCTCAAACTGGAAAAGGGAGAATGTACTTCGTTGAGTGCACCCGAAAAATATTCTAAAATTTTAGATTTGAGTCGGATGATTTCCGGATTTCGTGGAACGGGGCCTTCCGATTTTCTTTTTTTGACTAGAATCGCAGGGGCTTTTTCCACATAAGATGAGAGTGTAATTTCGGGCCAAAGATTGTTCGATTTTTCTTTTTCCAGGATTTGCATGAGAATTTCCTTTTTGCGATTGAATCCTTAGGCCGAAAAGGTAACTAAAGAATACGAATGAAAAAATTCGCCCTGACCAGCCTACTCGTCTTCATTTTCGGCAATATTTACGCAAACGATGATCTCAAATATCTGATCAAATCCTATAGTCTTCAAAAAATACATCGTATTTTTCAGGAACGACATCCCGGAACTGAATCCGAAGTTTATGCATTAGTTAGATACCACGAAGAACATCCAGACGGACATCACGATAAAAAATTCTACTATTTAGTTTCTATTCTCAAAGGCAAATTAACTTCTCATCCAACAAGACAAGATCTTCTGGATATTTTACATTCCCCCTTACCGTCTAACTCGGTGATTACGAAACTTTCTCTTTGGAAACTCTATGAGGAGGTTTCCCGCAGAAAACTCCTGAACAAAATAGAATTAATCGATTTTTTAAAAAAATTGCCGAGAGAAAACGATCCACTCAGTCAAAACGCAATTTCAGAAATTTTTAAGATCTATTACGAAGCCGGAATGATCCGAGAATGTCTGGACTTTGCCAAAAGTTTTTCCAATCGGGAACGATCCGAAATTTTTTCTCCTATGATTTGGTACCGTTATGCGAAATCTCTCTACAAATCAGGAAACACCGAAAGCGCAGAATCCATATTTTATTCCATTTTGGAAGATCCTTCCGTTCTTTCTTCGGTTAAAAAATTTATCTTGGAAGATCTTCAAGTCTGGAAAGGAAATTCTTTTTATTCCTCTCTTACTTCAGAAAGGGCTGCTTTGTTTCTTCCTTTTTTAAATTCTTCCGAAAAAAGACATCTGATCGCGTCTAAAGATCTTGAAAAAGTTTCTTTTTCTAAAGCGGAAGCGTTTCGTAATACTGCGAGAGTTATCCTTTCTTATGAACCGGAATTACTTCCCGATTTTTTTAGAAGAAATTCAAATTTAGCAAAATACAACCCAGATTTTACCGCGGTTATGTCGAGGGAACTTTCCAATCAGAATTTTTCGGGCAAGGCTCTGGATTTGTTAAACGAATCCGGAGTCGAAAAAAACGACGAGGTTCTTTATAGTTATGCCAGGGCTTTTAAAAAACAAGGAAACAAAGATCTATATTTCAAAAATCTAATAGATTCTTTAGAAAAAAGTCCCACAAATTTAATCCGACAAGACGAACTGATCGATCTTCTGATCGGCAATCACGAAAACTTTTTAGGCGACGCATATTGGAAAGACGCTCTCAGAAAAATTCCGGACCTTCCCGTCAAAGGAAGACTTGTATATTGGTATCTTAG
The DNA here is from genome assembly GCF_000243695.2 of Leptospira kirschneri serovar Cynopteri str. 3522 CT. Classification (NCBI taxonomy): domain Bacteria; kingdom Pseudomonadati; phylum Spirochaetota; class Leptospiria; order Leptospirales; family Leptospiraceae; genus Leptospira; species Leptospira kirschneri. The sequence goes on from NZ_AHMN02000005.1 coordinate 3,160, forward strand.
ATTCCTTAAAAAAAACGGTAGAACCGAAGAACTCAATTCTTGGCTTAAATCCTATTATAAATATATTCCTGGTTCTTATTATACAAGAGTCATTCGAGAAGAATTCCAAGAGGAAATTTCAGCGTTCCCTCTTCCTTCTAATCCTACCTCCAATAAGGATAGTTTATTTGAATATCTTTCTTTAACCGCAGGAATTCCTGAACTTTCCGGAAAAATTTTAGGAAAGGATTTAGACTTTGCCATTCAGTCCGCAGCGTTTCAGTTAGACGGTAAAATCGATTCCGCTCATTCTAAAATTAGAGGAAATAAAATTCTACAATCCGCAAAAGAATATTTAGAAGTAGGAGAGATGAGTTACGCACTTTCCTTAGTTCAAAAATACAAACTCCAACAAGGAATTAGTGACAACGAAAAGGATGAAATTTTAGCCGCACTTGGAGAACAAACCGGAACCACTTATCTCACCGTCTTTCATACTAGATCTCTGATGAAAAAAGAAAAAATCAGCGACGATGTGATTCTACTTCCCTCTAAACTTGCGGCTAGAATTTATCCTAGACCACATAGAGGACTTGTAACTTCCATTTCTCAAAAACTTGGAATCGAAGAAGACATCATCTACGCAATCATGCGCCAAGAATCTTTTTTTAAAGAGAACGCTGTTTCCGTTTCGAACGCAAGAGGTTTGATGCAGATCATGGGTCCTACTGGTAAAGAAATAGCCAAAGGAATGAATCTAAATTCTTACTCACTATTTGATCCTGAAGTTTCTATCGAAATGGGTGCACGATTTTTACGCTATCTTGTTGCTTCTCACGGAAACCTTCAATGGGCTTCGATCGCTTATAACGGAGGTCCTGGAAATCTTCGTAAATGGAAACGAAATCATTATCGTGGAGACTTCAATCATTTCTTAGAAGAACTCCCTCTCAAAGAACCTCGCGACTATTGTAGAATCGTTAGTTCTAACTACTACAACTATCAGAATTTACGAAAGTACAAAAGACTTTAAATTTTTTAGATTGTCTCTCTGATAGAAAGAATAGGATAGGAATCTGAAACAATTGAAGCGCACTTTTTGAACGCCGTCGCAAAAACGACAAACATTTATTAGGAGAATAACATGGCAGAGGTAGCAATTCTGAAAATCGATGGGAAAGAATACGAACTCCCGATCGTAATAGGCACCGAAAAAGAAAAAGCAATCGATATTTCTAAACTCCGTCAACAGACCGGATATGTAACCTTGGACAACGGATATTTAAACACCGGAGCCTGCACAAGTGCGGTGACTTTTTTAGACGGAGAACTAGGTATCCTAAGATACAGAGGAATTCCGATCGAACAACTCGCCGAAAATTCCACATTCACCGAAGTCGCCTATTTATTGATATACGGAAAAATTCCTTCCGATTCAGAATTGAAAAAGTGGAACGACGAACTTACGATGCACACCTTAATCCACGAAGACCTGAAACGTCTTTACAACGGATTTCCAAAAGACGGTCACCCGATGGCGATCATGTCTTCTATGATCGGATCTCTTTCCACTTACTATCAAGATTCTTACGATCCGGAAAACGCGGAACACAGACATATTTCTATGATCCGTCTTCTCGCTAAGTTTCCTACAATCGCCGCATTCGCTTATAAAAAATCCATTGGACAACCTACGATCCATCCTTTGAACAGTTTGGACTATTGTGCGAACTTTATGAACATGATGTTCTCCGTTCCAAGCGAGGATTATAAAATCGATCCGGAAATTGTAAAAGCGTTGAACTTATTATTGATTCTTCATGCAGACCACGAACAAAACTGTTCCACGTCTACGGTGCGTTTGGTGGGATCTTCTCTCGCAAATTTATACGGAGCGATCTCTGCTGGAATTTGTGCTCTTTGGGGACCTAGACACGGAGGAGCCAATCAAGAAGTATTAGAAATGTTGCAAGAGATTCAAGCGAGCGGTTTGCCCGTGAAAAAGATCGTAGAAAAAGCAAAAGATAAAAACGACTCTTTCCGTCTTTCCGGATTCGGTCACAGGGTTTATAAAAATTTCGACCCACGCGCAAAGATCATCAAAAAAGCATGTGATTCCGTATTAAAAAGATTAGGCGTTCAAGATTCTTTATTAGATATTGCTAAAGAATTGGAAGAAACTGCTCTTCACGATCCTTATTTTGTGGAAAGAAAACTCTATCCAAACGTAGACTTTTATTCCGGAATCATCTACCGCGCTCTTGGGATTCCGGTCAATATGTTCACAGTGATGTTTGCTATGGGACGTCTTCCCGGTTGGATCGCTCAGTGGAAAGAAATGATAGAATCTCCGGATATGAAAATCGGTCGTCCAAGACAAATCTACACCGGTTCCACCGAAACTTCCTATAAAGAAGCCAAGAAAAAAGCCTGAACTCTCATTCTACAAACTTCCGGTTTCATAGATACCAATTGAACCGGAAGAGCGAAATTTCCATCCGACGTGGACATCCCTGGATCTTCAGCGGCAATCTTTCTTCCGCAGCATCTTCCTTTGTCAATGGACAATGGTTGAATTTAGTATCAACAACTAACACTCCTTTGGCGACCGGAATTTATTCTACGACAGGCCTGGTGGCAATTCGGGTCATCCAATTTTTACCTTCTTTTTCAAAAGAAAAAATGAGAGAAAACTTAATTTACGCTCTCAAAAAAAGAAACGAACTTAGAAAAATCACAAACGCATATAGAATTTTACACGGAGAAAATGATTTTTTTCCGGGAGTTACAATCGATCGATTGAATACAACCTGGGTGGTTCGAATTTATTCTTCTTCTTTACTTGTATACGGAAGATGGTTGGTCTGGAATTTATTTGATCTATGCAAAAATTCTAAATTAGGAGAACCTCAACCAAAACGGATTTTATTTGATCCTCCCGAAAAAACCGGCGAAGATAAAATCGATTTCAAAAAAAAGGATCCGGCAGACCATTCCCAAACGTTTACTTCCTCCGAAAGATTATGGAGAGGAAAACGACAATCCACGAAAAACGGAATTAATTTTACAAAAGAAAAAACAAAACATTCCGTACAAAAGAAAATCCATCACGTAGAAAAATATAAAATCCGAGAAACGATCCGACTGTATAAAATAAACTTTCCGATCGAACTTCCAGGTCAAAAAGGAGGAATTTTTTTAGACCTTAGAAATCTACGTAAATTTCTTCTCGAAAAAAAAGAACTGAGCAAAAATAAAAACTGCCTTCATCTGTTTTCTCATACCGGACTTACTTCCATTTGTATGGAGGTCGCGGGTGCGGCTTCCGTTCTTTCCGTAGACGGTTCTCAAGAAGCGTTAGATTCCTTTCAAAGAGTTTTGAGTTTAAATAAAAACAAAGGAAATTGTAAACATAGATTTTTACGGAAAAATATCTTTAAAGAATTAGAAGAAATTCTACAAAACAAATCATTTGGAATGATCGTAATCGATCCACCTAATCTCACTCCGGATGCAAAATCTAAATCAAACGCTCTTAAATCCTATTCCTATCTTTTTGCAAATAGCCTTTCATCTTTGGAAGAATCGGGGACGATCATACTTTGTTCTTGTTCGGGAAGAATTCGATCAGAAGAATTAGAATCGCTCGCAAAAAACATTCTTCAATCGAAAGGATGGAAGTTTGAACGTTTTATAAGTTTAAAACCGGAAGTGGATCATCCGATCAGAAAAAATTTTCCGGAGGGAAATTACTTTAAGGTGCACATCTATGAAAATTGCAAAAAAAATTGAATCATCAAAAACGAATCCGCAAAAAAAATCGCCTTCCCTAGAAAAATTTTCAAAAATAAACCAAGAAGTAATTGAGTCCGGTTCCTATAAATTAATCGACTCCGGAGATTTCCGAAAATTAGAACAGATCGGGCCTTATACGATCATCCGCCCTTCTCCCGTCTCCGCCTGGCCGCCCACAAAACCGGAACTATGGAAAAATTCACACGGGGAATACGTCCGCTCGGATAAAGGAGGAGGTTCCTGGCATTGGCACAAAAAAACAGATGAGGAATTTTATATTCGCATTTTAGAATATTCTATTAAAATAAAATTTACTCCGTTCGGTCATCTTGGAATTTTTGCCGAACAGTTGGAAAACTGGAAAAAAATCCGAAAACTTTCTTCTCAACTCAAAAAAGAAGACGAAGTTCTGAATCTATTCGCTTATTCCGGAATTTCCACCTTGGCAGTGTTAGACGGTGGAGCGTCCGTCTGTCACCTGGATTCTTCCAAAGGGATGGTGGACTGGGCAAGGGATAACGCAAACGTCTCTGGTCTTGCACAAAAAAAAGTCCGTTGGATGGTAGAAGACGTATTGAAATTTTTGAAACGGGAAATAAAACGAGGTAAAGACTATAGAGGTTTTATCTTGGACCCTCCTACGTTTGGAAGAGGTGCAAGCGGAGAAATATTCAAGATAGAAAAAGATCTTCCGGAACTTATGAATCTTCTAATGGAATTATGCGGAAACAAACCTGATTTTATAGTACTTACCTGTCACTCTACCGGATTTAGTCCTCTGGCTCTACAAAGAATTTTAGACGGAAGAATCCGCAACAAAGGAAGTTTTCACTTAGGAGAACTTTCCATTCCGGAAACAAGTGGAAGACTTTACCCCGCGGGTTCTAATTGTATTTATGTATCGGAGAAACTTTCGCTTTGAATGATATTCCATTTTTAGAAATTACCAGTTTTTCAAACGAAAAACTGAAGACGATTTCCAATCTCAAAGAAAAAAAACATAGAGAAACTTCGGGGCTTTTTTTTATAGAAGGGTATCGTGAAATTCTAAGAGCGCAAAAATCCGGAAAGATAAAATTCCAAAATCTACTTTTTTCTCCAGAATGTTTTTTAGGAGAAAACGAATTTGCACTTATCCGTTCGATCGGAGCCAAAAACATCAAAGTTCCTAAAAAAGTTTTTGAAAAAATTTCCTATAGAGACAGACCCGACGGGCTGATCGCAACCGCGTTTTTTTTTGAAACTGGATTAGACAACTTGCAAAACAAATCAAATACATTCAAAAATTTGAAACCGATTTTAGTGATCGAAGGCGTAGAAAAACCCGGAAATCTAGGAACGATCCTGAGAACCGCAGAAGGAGCTGGATTCCATACAGTACTTGTGGCCGATCCAAAGCTGGATCTTTTTAACCCCAATGTAATTCGTGCTTCTACAGGAGCCCTTTTTACTTTGGAAGTTTATCTGGGAGAAACAAAACCGATTTATGAAATTTTAAAAAAGAACCAGTATCGAACATTAGCCGTAACACCAGAAGCCACCAAACATTACTACAACACGGACTTAAAGGGTAAAATAGCGCTCGTTTTCGGATCGGAACAATACGGTCTTTCTACTTATGCAAGAAACAATTCCGACGAATACGTTTCACTTCCTATGTTCGGAGAATCGGATTCACTCAACTTAGCGATGTCGGCCGGAATCGTTATGTACGAAGTCATTAGACAAGTTTCCGTTTTATGAAAATCACTTATTACGTTAGCGGTCACGGATTTGGTCATATCAGCCGATCCATGGAGATTATTCTTCATTTACTTAGAAGTTTTCCAGATTTAAAAATCGATCTTGTAACCGTTCGAGAAAAATTCTTAGAAACTCTTTCTTTTTCGGAAGAGGATACCAAAAATCTAGGACGCCTGCAAGTTCGCAAAAGGGTCTTGGACGTAGGTATGATCCAAAAGGATTCTCTTTCCGTCGATATTGTCGCCACAGAATCAGCCATCGAAGAATTCGATTTACAAAAATCATATATTCAAATTTCTGAAATTGAGTCCTGTCTAGACTTTGGAACGGAACTAATCATTTCTGATTCGGCATCTCTTCCATTTAAAATCGCCGACAAACTCAAGATCCCGTCCCTATTTATAGGAAACTTCACCTGGGATTTTATCTATTCTGGTTATACAAAAGAATCTTCAATTTTTGAAAAAGCAGCTCGGTCAATCTACGAAGAATACTACCACGCCACATTCGGCCTACTTCTTCCTTTTAACTGTCCCGCAAATTCTTTAGCGGAACAAAAACAAATTGGCCTTGTGGGTCGAAAACCTTTTTTAAACAAAAATGAAGCTAAAGAATTTTTCAAACTTCCAAAAGATAAAATTCATCTTTTATTTTCGTTTGGAGCTTATGGAGTAGAAACGTCTCGATTTGACTGGGAAAGATTCGATCCAGAAAAATATACAATCGTACTTTCAGGAACAGATTTTGATCTATCACAAATTCCTAATAAACAAAAAAATGGGATTGTACGACTTTCCAATCTTCATTATCCGAATCTTTTAACCGCCTGCGATTTTGTGATTACAAAACCTGGCTACGGAATCTTAAGCGAAGCGGTATATGCCCAAACCCCGGTTCTTTACACGGATCGAGGTAATTTCCCCGAAGTTCCTTATCTTCACAAAAGTCTAAACGACGAAATTCGCTCTTCTTATATTTCTAACGAAGATTTATTTTCATTTCAATTGGATAGATCATTACAAAAAGTGAATGTGTGGAAAGGAAAATCTTCTACTCTTCTTGAAAGAGACGGGAGGGAAGACGTAAAACACGCAGTTGCAGTTTTTCTAAAATTGATTTAGAAACGAATTCCATTTTTTTATTTATCGTGAGTTCGGCATAACAAATGCGAAAGCGATTGTAGCGGAAATTCCGAAGGAATTGGAGCGAAAAGCGCGGTCGTGAGCCATTTTAACTATGAAATTTGCGAGCGATTCGCCCCAATTTTCTTACGTCGAACTCACGTTATTTATCGTAGTGACCACAAAAAAGAATAAAAACCAAAAGTAGATTTTTGTGAAAATACCACATGTCACAAACTTGTTTCAAAAATTAAAATGTGAAATCTACTTTAAAAAACCAACGTTAGATTCAATTTTGAAAATTTATACGTCTTTGATAAAATCGATCGTTTATTTTTGATACTATTTTCATACGCTCGAATAATAAACCGGAATCATTCATAAATCTACAATTTCACCCATCGTCCAAACTCGCAGAGCCGGTAACTTATCTTTTTTTTCAGAATGTAATTTTTTAAGATAAAGTGGAGCTTCCGAAGGAAGGTCATCTCCAAGCGCAAACGTTCCCCAATGAACCGGAAGAATTAAAGAAGAGCGAAGAATAGAACTCGCCTCCAATGCTTCCTTCGGTCCTATATGAGCCGGTTCCATAAACCATCTAGGTTTAAACGCTCCGATGGGAAGTATGGTCGCAGAAAATCCCTGAGTAAAACGTTTTCCAATTTCCGAAAAGTGTTTTGAAAAACCGGTATCACCACCAAAGTATATTCTAATATTCTCAAATTCGAATGCATAACTTCCCCAATGATATTGATTCATATCGGTAAGTCCCATTCTGCTCCAGTGTTTTGCGGGAAGAAAATGAATTTTGGTTCCCGCGTATTCTGTGATCGTCCACCACTCTTGTATTACCACATTTTCAAGTCCTTCGTCCTTTGCAAATTCACCCATTCCAGAAGGAAGATGAACCGTAACTTCCGGAAATAACTTTTGTATTTTTTGAATCGAATCTATATCTAAGTGATCTCTGTGTGCGTGGCTAATCACCACAACATCCACCCCAGGAAGATCTTCTGGTTCGATCGGAAGTTTAGTAAGTCGCTTAACAAAAGGAGGGACTCCCGTAAATATCGGATCTGTAAGGATGTGCATTCTTTTACCGTGAAAATTAGAAGCGATCCATACGGTGGCATGTCCGAACCAGACAATTCTTACTTTACCTTCAGGAGCCAGTAAATCCTCTTTTTTTATAGGGATTACGTCCGGAATTTTTTCCAAATCTCCTTCTACCGTGGGCGGATCTTTAGGTCCTAAAATTTTCCAACGTAGGACCGAAAAGAAACTCTTATTCAATCTTACATCTTCTTCAATATTATGATACTTTCCATTCTGAAAATGAGAAGAACGAATTCTCTCCGGATCGATTGGAAAACAGGTTTCAAAAAGAAATAATAGAATAAACAAGAAGAAGATATGTTTCATAAGGGTGAATCCAGAGATGTTTTCGATTTATATTGGTCCGTTATTTTGAATAATCAATGTATGTGTTTTTGAGTGAATCAGCTTCTTCACATTGAACACATTCAATTCACTTCAAACTTTAAGAAAATGTAGTTTGAAATAAATCATAAAGTAAAATCTTGAACCTGCTATAAATCGTTCAACTCCAATTTTCTCAAAAGATACTTTTATAAAATTCACAAACAAAAATCTTATAATCAAATCGCAATTCTGCGATCATCATTAGAGTTGTTGAAAAATTAATTCTCCATCTGTTTCTATTTTATGCAAATCGGCAATTGAAGCAGTTTTGTTAATCGCCACTATAGAATTTTTCAACAACTCTATTTTACAAAAAATACATCTATAGAGGTTCTCTGAAACACTACAAAACAAAAGAATTACAATTCAGAAAAACGAAGATAGTATAAAATTCTATACGATTAAACATATTGATCAAAAAGAAGAAAATGAATATGTTGCAAAGCATTTGTAAGATGTTCACCCCAATGGGTTTCGAAACCAAATTTCCAACTCCATAAAGAATGTTCTACATAAGAGAGTTCTCTCCTATCAAAACAATCTAAAGCACTTTTCAGGTCAGAATAAAGTTCACCTAAATCATCAGATAGGGCACCTATTGCTAACTCAGGTTGAGTCAAATCTAAAGGTGCCAAAGATATATTATAAAAATTGTAACTACCGAGTAAAGATGATAAGGACTTTTCATATTCGCCAGATTTAGAAATGACTTTGGTAAATTTGTATTGCAGTGAAATTTCTGGAAGATCGAACACACAAGTATAGAGATAAGCAATTGACGCCGCAACCTGACGCAAAAAAATACACAATTCTTTTTGATTATCAATCGATTCAATGATTTTACAATACTGCCTGACTGCTTCAACGAAACTTTTAATTTCAGGAAGATGACTGGTTGATGAATCTACAATAATGCTCATAAAATATATATTACAATGAATCTTAGTATAATTATAAATAAATTGACAAGATAAAAATATTAAATTTAACTCAATATTTGATTATTTTATAAAGTTTACATTAGAGTTATTGAAAAATTAATTCTCCATCTTGTTTCTATTTCATGAAACGGTCGATTGAAGTGAAGTAGTTTTGTTAATCGCCGTCATGAAAATTTTCAACAATTCTATTACTAAAAATTTTATTTAGTAATTTTTTTTTCATTTTAATTACTCCAAATGATATTATATTTAATAGAATTTATCACAAAATTATATTTTTTAGATTTACTCAAAAAGAACCTCATACATACTTTCCTTTCAAAATGCCAAATTTAGAAATCAAGAAAATAAAAGCTTTATCGATCATTTTAACTATTTCAAAATTAGAATTAATTTTGGATTCCCCGGGTTGATTCAAAATAGCAAAAATGATTTTGAATACAGAAACGCATTATTATAGTAAGATATTTGAATCTATTTTATTTCTTAATTTTTATCTACTTCATAAAAGTTACGAAGGGTTTTGATTCTATCCGTTCTATTTTTATATTAAAGAATAGATTCGATCAGTTTATAATTTTAATACAAAGGGAGAAAATAACTTGAACGATAACATTTCCAAAGGTATAGATGAGGTTTTTTGTAGTTCCTGTGGTTCGGTTATAAAAAAAGCCGCCGAAATTTGTCCTAAATGTGGAGTCCGTCAAAAGGGAAACGTATCCGACAACTGGTTAATTACATTTCTATTATGTTTATTTTTAGGAGTGTTAGGTGTACATAGGTTTTATACAGGTAAGATCGGCACCGGAATTCTTATGTTAATCACGGGCGGCGGTTGTGGAATTTGGGCCTTAATCGATTTGATTATGATCCTACTTGGAAATTATAAAGATTCCCAAGGCAATCCAATTACAAGAAACTAATAGAATAGAGTTGTCGAAAAATGAATCCTCCATCTGATTTATGGAAACGGTCGATTGAAGCAGTTTTATCAATCGCCACTTTCAACAACTCGAATAAAGATTCACCTTATGTTGTTATCAAATTTTTAAATTAAAACGGCATAAGGCGATTTTATGCTAAAATTTCAAAAAAAGACTAAACTCGCATTAGTTTCCTTTGGAACTTTTATATTTTATAATATTCCTCCCAAATATATGAACGGTAATTATACCGTTTGTCTTTTTAAGCTCATATTAAAACGAGAATGTTTTGGCTGTGGCACTGTCAGAGGTTTTTGGTGTATTTTACATTTACGATTTGAAGAAGCGCTTCGATTCAATCAGATAATTTTTATTACATTTTCTCTATTTGTCTTTTGTATTCTATATTGGACATTTAATATGGATTTCCGTAAATTAAAAAGAAATCTTCTGGGGATTTAAAATAATTTATTTAATTGATTCATAAAAATTAGAATATTCAAAATTCAATTTATATCGAGAAACAAACAACCTTTTAGGGCTGTTGAAAAATTAATTCTTGATCTGTTTCCATTGTATTGAAATGTACAATTGAAGCAATTTTGTAAATCTTCACTATGGAATTTTTAAATAACTCTATTATTTACTTCACAACCCAGCTTTACAATGAAACTCTGAAATCTGATGTTCCAAGCGCCACGTAGAAACCTTCCGGAAAAAACAAACCGAACGATTGCAATTTTACTATGTGCATTTTTTATTTCCATATACTTTTGGGATCTAATTTCTATTAGATCCTTTAATATATTCTATATTTTGAATATACCTGACTTGGTGTCGAGTCAGATTCAAACTTTTTCTTTCTTAGAACTTTTAGTCATAGACTCGAAAATCGTTTTCAATACAGATTTTCCAAAATGGATTTACGTTTTGAACATTTTCAAATTTATAGGATCAATTTTCATTTCGATTCTATTATTTTTCTTATCTACAATTTTTTCTTACACTTTGTGGGCCTTAATTCACGAATGTGTTCACGGAAATTTTTCGAACTCTCGAAGTGAAAACCGCTTTTGGGGCAGATTCCTTTGTGTTCTTTTTGGAACTCCGTTTCAAATCGTTAAAACAGCTCATCTGGTTCATCATAAATTCAACCGCTCCGAAGGAGAGCGGATCGAATATATAGAAAAACATGCAGGCCCAATTTTATTCCAAAAATTTTTATACTACGTCAGACTTTTTGTGGGAACGTATTCATTAGAAGTGTTAGGTGGTTTTCTTTTAAGTTTGCCTCTTTCTTTTACTACACCCTTTGCGGAAAAATATCTTTCCAAGTTTCCGGTATATAAGACTTTCTTTAAACAAATTCAAAAACCTGAAATTGTTCGGGAATTAAGAATCGACTCTCTATTCGTTCTTATTTTATTCGGATCTGTTTTTTATCTTTGTGGTTCGAACACAATTTTTTTAATTTTAATTCTCATTCTTAGAGGATGGATCGTTTCTTTTTTGGATCATTCTTATCATTATGGAAAAGAATTAGAAAACGTAAATTCTGCTTACAATCTATACTTGCCGAAATTTTTCTCCTACCTATTTTTGAACTTCAACTATCACAGAGTACATCACCGTTTTCCAGGTTGTTCTTGGAACCGTCTTCCAGTTCAATTTAAAAATTCAAAGGATAGTATGGATCTTTCTTTATGGAAACAATCCATTCGACAACTTTCAGGACTTTTAATCCTTCCAGAAAAATCGAATCCTCATAAATCAATTTGATTGTCAAAAGGGAGTTTTTTTACATTCTGTCGTTTAATGTACTATAACCATAAGAATGTATTAGATACGGAACAGTTCTCAAAAACGGATCTTGATTTTCTCATTGAGAAAATTAGAGGTATGGAACGTCTTGTAGAACAGAATAAGGCGTTTGGAATTCTTACCGGTAAACTTTTAGCTTCTCTTTTTTTCGAAGCGTCTACAAGAACCAGACTTTCTTTCGAAGCGGCTATGGAACGTTTAGGCGGAAGAGTGATTTCTACGGTTGGGTTTCAATTCTCTTCGATTTCTAAAGGGGAAACGTTGTATGACACCATGAAGATGGTGGAAGCTTACGCGGATATTGCAGTCATTAGACATCCCGTAGAAGGTTCTTCCAGAATTGCGGCGGGAGCGGTAAAAATTCCAGTCATCAACGCCGGAGACGGAGCGGGACAACATCCCACTCAAGCAATTTTAGATCTTTATACGATCATTTCCGAAAAAGGAACGTTAGACGGTTTGACGGTTGCATTTATAGGCGATTTAAAATACGGAAGAACAATTCATTCTCTTATCAATTTACTCAGACACTATAAGGTTCGTTTATTTCTGATTTCTCCTCCCGAACTCGCTCTACCAGAATCCTATAAAAAAGCCCTACAAGGTTACCCTCTTACTCTGGAAGAAACGACGGACATCAAAGCGGTTTGGGATTGTGACGTAGCTTATGTAACTAGAATTCAAGAAGAAAGATTTCCAGATCATAAAGAATACGAAAGACTGAAAGATCTTTTTAAGATTAACAAAGAGTTGATTCTTGCTTCCAAAAAAGAAACTACGATTCTTCATCCACTTCCTAGAGTAAACGAACTTTCCACGGACGTAGATGATCTACCAAACGCGGCTTATTTTAGACAAGCAAGATACGGTGTTGTAAGTCGTATGACCCTTCTTTGTCTTTCTTTAGGACAGGATTTCTAATTTCCTTGGAACGGAAACTCTGGACATATCAAGAAGCTCGTAAAATCCTACCTATAGTTAAAGAAATTACGGAAAAATATTATTCTTATGTATCGGAATTAGCCGTTCAACTTCGGGATACAATTCTTCCCGAAAACGAAATGGAAAACAAAGAGGAAGAAATTCGAAAGTTAATCTTTGAATGGTCTTCCAAAATCCAAAAATTTGGAATCGAAGTCAAAGGTCTTTGGTTGATCGACTTCGACAATGGGAACGGATATTATTGTTGGCACTTAGGAGAGGAAGATCTTCTTTACGAACACGGTTACGAAGAAGGTTTTGCCGGAAGAAAACGAATCGACAAGGATCAAAAAGATGGCGAACATCAATGAAAATTATTTAAAACTAAAAGCAGGATATTTATTTCCAGAAATTTCAAAACGAGTCAAGATTTACTCCGAAAAAAATCCTTCGGCAAAAATCATTCGTTTGGGTATCGGAGATGTTACTCTTCCGATCGTTCCTTCGGTTGTGGACGCAATGGTAGAAGCTTCTAAAGAAATGGGAACCGTTGGAGGTTTTCACGGCTATGGTCCCGAACAAGGATATTCATTTTTGCTAAAGTCAATTGCGGATCATGACTATGGTTCACTTGGAATCAAAATAGACGAAAGCGAAATATTCGTTTCCGACGGTTCTAAATGCGATTGTGGTAATATTCAAGAAATCTTTTCTACGGATTCTAAGATCGCGGTCGCAGATCCCGTTTATCCCGTTTACGTGGACACAAACGTAATGGCTGGTAGAACCGGCGAAATCGGCTCAGACGGCAGATATTCTAATTTGATCTATATGCCTGCCACGAAAGAAAACGGTTTTCAGCCTGAGATTCCTAAAGAAAAAGCGGACATCGTTTATCTCTGTTATCCGAACAATCCTACCGGAACCGTAACCACAAAAGAATCCTTAAAAGCTTGGGTTGAATACGCTAAAAAAAATAACTCCATCATTCTTTATGATTCCGCATATGAAGCTTTTATCAGCGAACCTGGAGTTCCTCGTTCTATTTATGAAGTAGAAGGCGCTAAGGAAGTTGCGATCGAATTCCGCTCCTTTTCTAAAACCGCTGGTTTTACAGGTTTAAGATGTGCTTATATAGTCATTCCTAAAGAACTCAAAGGAAGAACTCGTTCCGGTGAAGAAGTCAGTGTTAATTCTCTTTGGAGTAGAAGACATACTACTAAGTTCAACGGAGTTTCTTATGTAACTCAAAAAGGTGCGGAAGCTTGTTATTCCCCTCAAGGAAAAAAAGAAATCCAAACTTCTATCTCTTATTATATGACAAACGCTTCTAAGATTCGTGATGGTTTAAAAAAAGCCGGTTATGAAGTTTTCGGAGGAGTTAACGCTCCTTACATTTGGCTAAAAACTTCAGATAATCTTTCTTCTTGGGATTTTTTTGACAGACTTTTAAATAAAGCTCAAGTGGTCGGAACTCCGGGCTCCGGTTTTGGTCCCGCGGGCGAAGGTTATTTCCGTCTCAGCGCTTTTGGTAAAAAAGAAGACGTAGAAGAAGCGATCACAAGAATTGTATCTCTTTAAAAGCGGGAGTTCCCACGTTTTAGAAACAATTTTACAGTAAAATTTTGTCGTGCAGTAGTTCCCACAAATTAAGTCGCATTTGGCAATTTGCGAACTTTCAAGCAGTTCTAATGTCGTTAAATTTTCGTAATAGTTCCCACATTTTAGGAAAAGTCTTAGTTCCAAAATCAAACTCCATTTTTCTGAATTTGTGGGAACTATTACATTTTTCTAAACGTTTTAGAATCGAAGGGACTTTCTAAAGATGTTATGTCGGAAATTTATAGAAAGTTCGCAAACTTTCCGACATCGTAGAAACTTCGTCATTTCATTAGAAATTTCTAAAATAGAATGATTGATACCTTTTTCAGGTTTGACACAAGCTATTAATTAACGTGAGTTCGACGTAAGAAAATTGGGGCGAATAATAAACTCAGGTGCAACGAGGGTCGTCGTCGCAGCTCGCAAATTTTATAGTTAAAATGGCTCACAACCTAAAACGCGATCCATAGAGAGCGTTTTACTGAGTTTCAAACGCGATCCATAGAGAGCGTTTTACTGAGTTTCAAACGCGATCCATAGAGAGCGTTTTACTGAGTTTCAAACGCGATCCATAGAGAGCGTTTTACTGAGTTTCAAACACGATCCATAGAGAGCGTTTTACTGAGTTTCAAACACGATCCATAGAGAGCGTTTTACTGAGTTCTTTTCGCTCCAATTCCTTCGGAATTTTTCAAACTTAGGCGCTGCTCTCTACGGATCACAGCATAATAATCGCTTTCGCATTTGTTACGCCCTGCTCACGTTAATTAGATCTACAGAATAGAATACCTAAAGTTCTTTCTCCGAAAAGGGAATTCCTTTCAAAAGTTATGATACTCTAATATAACGCAAATTTGGCGTAAGAATAGGAGAAAGAATTTTCTAGAAGTAGTAGTTCCTACAATCTTAGAAGTTGTTCGTAAAATCATGATTTGTGGTAGTTCCCACATTTTCGGAATTGATCGAGAATGACGGAACATTTTCTTACGAAAGTAAAAACTCCATTTACTACCCGAACGCATAAAATGGTACCAAAAATTAATGGGAAATTTTTTTAAAAGAAGCCCTCTCAAAATTGCGCTAAACTTAGAATCGTTGGCTTTTTTGTGTGAGATCCCACGTTTTAAATTTTGAAACAGACTTAAGAATAGTATTATTTTCATGCGTTCGAGTAGTAAAATTAAAATTCTTTTAGCAAATTTCAGAGAAACGACCGTTTGATTAAAAATCTCTAACTCGACAAAACCCCGTTTCAGTGCAAAATAATAGGTATTTTATTTTATAGTTCTGAGTAAGCAAAAATATTCATTCTATATTTTTTGACATCAAACCTCATTTTACACGAAAACAAAAAAGA
This sequence comes from Leptospira kirschneri serovar Cynopteri str. 3522 CT, assembly GCF_000243695.2. Lineage (NCBI taxonomy): Bacteria > Pseudomonadati > Spirochaetota > Leptospiria > Leptospirales > Leptospiraceae > Leptospira > Leptospira kirschneri. The sequence continues at coordinate 18,845 of NZ_AHMN02000005.1, forward strand.
AATCATAAATAAATGACTTAAATATAAAAATTTACCATCTACTCGCTGTTAGTTCCAAACACACAATAAATGCAAATCACAAAAGCATTTACCATTTTTTTGGTAAGCATAGGCTGTCTGGTTTTTGGAACTTGCGGCGAACAGAACAGCGATGAAAGTAAAACTTTGCTGCCTATCTTGGAGATTTCCTCCTCCAATCTTTTGGTGAACCCTACAATGATAAACACCCAAAACATGAGTGTCGACCCAGAGTCTGAACCGGAACGTACCATGGGGCTGGGGAATCAGAAAGGATTTTCCATGGCACGGCAGAAATGGTGCTGTAACGTTTACACTCAATGGAAAAGGTTATTATGGTCTGGGTATCGATAACAACAGTACACTCCGGTCAATAAAACACAGGAAATCATGGCGGTTTTAAACCGCCGTGATTTTTACGATTCTAAAGAAAAGATAAAAGGAAAGTAAATGTTTACCATAAAAAGATCAGTTATCTTATTTATCATTCTTATCGTATTTACGGGTTGTGATCAACCTAAACGAGAAAAACAATCTGTAGACCAAGCTTCTTTAAAAGAAGCGAAGTTCCAAATCAAAACTTATCAAAGTGATTCGGGTGGATACGGTTATGACGTCTTTGTAAATGCAACACGTATGATTCATCAACCAAATATACCGGGCCAGGAGTTAAGGGATTCGATCTAGAAAGCCAAACCGAACAAACAGCAAATTTAGTTATTGATAAATTACGGAGTGGAATTATACCACCTACCATAACGGAACAAGAAATCGATTTGATTCTTAGATCTAAGAACCAGACGACTAAAAATATAACTCGACCTTAACCAAGTATAACTTCCGATTACAACCGAACTCATTGTTTCACACTTTTGCTAAAAAGAAAACGTGGATAAAACGAGACGATCAAAAAATTAAGTCATTCTATTAAAGCAAACAATAACTGTACTTTCAAAATATAAGAATCTACGATTCACTAAAATCTTAAAAATCTTTTTGACAAATTCGAATTCTTTCTTAATACAATCTTTCTAGGAAGAGGATAAGTAAAAATATTTCTTCTCGATTTTTGCCTATCCGAAATAACTCAGACAAAGAAAACAAGTTATATTCAATGATGTAATATCAGAATGGTACATTATGATTTTAATTCTATGAAAGTTAACTCTGGGATTCAATAAAGATTTCTTAAAATACATTGAGAACAAAAGACTAAAGGTCGCCGATTGGAAAACAAATCAACTCAGAACAAAAATCGAGTATTATCCTTGGATTTATTCCGAGGAATGACCATCGCCGGAATGATTCTAGTAAATAATCCTGGATCCTGGTCTTTTATCTATTCTCCCTTGAAACACGCAAAATGGAACGGCTGCACACCAACGGATTTAGTCTTTCCGTTTTTTCTATTTGCAGTGGGAATATCCATTCAACTTTCAGTATATTCAAAAAATAAAATTCATAAAAGTAAAATCTGGTTCGGAATTTGTATACGAAGTATCACACTGATTTTGATCGGACTATTTTTGAACTTTTTTGGAGAATGGTCTTTTTCAGAACTCAGGATTCCAGGAGTACTTCAAAGAATCGGATTTGTTTATTGGATAGTAGCTTCTTTACATCTTATACTCCCAAAAAGAATGATATTAATATCCTGGATTCCTATCCTACTCGTTCACACCTGGGTCTTGATCCAAATTCCAGCACCCGGAGAATCGATCGTCTACTTAGAACCGGGAAAAGACATTGGAGCCTGGATTGATCGAAACGTATTTGGAGAAAATCATCTATGGAAATTTTCCAAAACTTGGGACCCCGAAGGACTTTTTAGTGGAATTTCATCGATCGCAACTTCTTTGTTAGGCGTTTTTTGTGGGTCTATACTTTCTTCAAAAACAAATGAAATTAAAAAACAGATTTTAAGTATTTTCGGATTTGGAATCTTACTCGTGTTAGTCGGTCTATTATGGGATCAAAACCTTCCAATGAACAAAAGTCTCTGGACTGGAAGTTATGTAATTTATACAGCGGGTCTAGCTTTTTTATCGATAGGCTGTTTTGAACTCTTAAATTTTCTGCTACGGATAAAAAAATGGGATCAGTTGCAATCAGAAATTATTTTTCAACCTTTTCTCGTATTCGGCAAAAATGCGATTTTAGTCTTTGTGGGTTCCGGACTTCTTGCAAGAACACTTAATCTTTGGATTATTGTTTCAGAAAACGGAAAATCAAGTAGCATTAAAACTTTATTCTATTCTAAACTTATTTTCATAGGAAATTCACATTTAGAATCATTAATATACGCAATTTTAAATCTATTGTTCTGGTGGATAATTTTAAGCATTCTAGATAGAAAAAAAATCTATATCAAGGTTTAAAACTACACAAACCCACATCCATGGATAAAATTAGATTTTAAATTGAATATCAAAAGTAAAATAGAGTTGTTGAAAATTAATTCTTGATCTGTTTGTATTGGATTGAATGGACAATTGAAGCAATTTTACGAATCTTCACTATGGAATTTTTCGACAACTCTAATGATTAAAATCTAAAATAACGTGAGTTCGACGTAATAAAATTAGGGCTAATCCGGCTTACCACAGGCAGCCGGACCGCGCTTTCAGCTTCGGTCAAGTTATTATAAAACTACAGAATCAGATTCAATTTTCATAAAATACCAATAACTTGACCCTAAAACGCGACCCTTAGGAGAGCGTTTTGCTGAGTTTCAAACGCGACCTGTCAAACGACCCATGGGAGTGAGACGCTTTAGTTTGAGAGAGCGTTCTGCTGAGTTTCTCTACGCTTCAATCGCTTTCGCATCGGATTTTATAGAATTTACGTAAAACGGCACTTCGGGATAAATATTTAGATGCTCAATTCTATAGAGATGAGTAATATCTAAAAATCCGGCTTTTACAAAAATTAAAAATACCAAATAACCCATGTCTGAAAAGTAAAATGCCGCATCAAAAAAATAAAACCATCGAAATTGAAATTATCTGGTGATCAGATAAAAATTACTGATCTCTATAAAATTGAGTACCGTTAATTTTATCACAAAGCACTGATTCCATGCAAAATATTAGGTGTTTTATTATATAGTTACGAGTCGTAGTTCGATTTCTTTTAAAGTTTTTGAAGCCATGTAAAAAACATTCAATCTTTCAACTTTGTTTATAACGTTTTAATTCACAACCATCCGTATTGTTCATATTCTATCCTTTCTATGTGAAGTAATAACTTTTATTTCGTAATAATATAAAACGTATTTATCTTAACCGTCACTATTCTTGCTTCATCACCGATCATCAGTTGATAGAGGTTGTTGAAAAATCAATACTCCATCTGCTTCTGTTTCATTGAAACGATTGATTGAAGCGGTTTTGTTAAACTCCACTACGGAATTTTTCAACAACTCCATTAAAGATCTATTTTATAAAGCCTTTAGCTAAAACTATATGAGTTTTCAAAACTTGAAAAATTATAGAATAGAGATAAAATACAATTCACATATATGTATAAAATAAACGGATTATAATTCGCTTCCATTAAAATATTCCAAATAATCAATATTCTCACATTCATTGAGAAATGAAAAATGACAAAAGGTGAAAATGATGAAGAAATTTTTGATAATTTGAATCAATTCCTTTTTTATTAGGAATTCTAGACGATTTATATACATCAGCAAGAACATAATCGTAATGTTTAATAGAGAAAGAAAAGTTTGGAAACGTTACTTCTTGGCTTGAACTTGTAGAATAAGCTGGGTTCGTAAAGACGGATTTTTGCATACACTACAATCTTCGTCTCTTTGTGTAATAACAAAAAACGTAATTTAAAATAGGCTTTTTCAGATAGAACGCGGATTAAAAGCAAAATACCAACTCTTTCAATTTTTAAAACTTCCATTTCTCAGGCTTTTAAACTTTAAAAACGTGAGCATTCTCACTAAAAAGTTTCACAATAAAGGATTTGTTTAAAAAAATTTACAAGAGATGTAATCTGTATTATACGAACTTCATCACAAAAAATGAATATTTAAATGAAAATTAATTTAAAAATATTGGAAACGTTTTGCTTAAAAGATTTTAACACAGTTCTAAACTCAGGATAACGATCGAAACTAAAATGTAATTGATGTAGTGTGCTCCTCATCCACTAATTGACTGTATCTTACCCATAGCTTATAACAGAGTGTTCAGTATTTTGCAGCAAAACAAGGCTTTGTAATAAAAAATCATGATACTCAATTTTATAAAGATCAGTAATTTTATATATAAAAAAGGGGAAGGTAAGTATGAAGCGTTCGATAGTTCTTGTAATAGTTTTATTAGTCTTCGTAGCCGTTAGCTTCGAATACATTGTAAACCATACACATATCCACGCTTCCTCAAAGACCGTTGACTCAATCATTCAAAAACCTACCGATTCACCAAAAGACAAACCAATCAAAGTCAATGTAAGTGGCGGAGGAACATTTTGTTATGGTCCTACTTTTAGCGGTGGTGAAAGTTACATCGTAATTGAACAGTGTTGGCAAATGCACGTTAAGAATGCAAGATACGACGTGTTCCAAAGAATTTCGTATAACGTCAACAATACGTGGTTATGCATCACTGCTCCGGAAAAAGTATTTAGAGGGGAAGAAAACTGGGACTATGTACATCTCAGACCTTGTACAATCAACGATCCTCTGCAAAGATGGATCGTAAAAGACAACTCGTTTTGGACTGCGGATGAGCGTTATCAATTGAAAGATACAAATTGGTACGGCTATATATCAAGAAATTCTAAAGATAGATACAACCATACATTAGATTCTTCCATGGATGACTGGATTCAAACAATAGCCACTCCTGGAAACATCAGCGTTCAAACTTCTATCGCTTGGGATTTGCAAACTACTGAGGGAAATGAACGTTATTTTATTCGCTGGGGAGGTTCGGATAAAAATACCACACCTCTCTACTACAATCCTGAAAGTGGACATTTGGCTCAGTATGACCCGGTGAGTGGTTCTCTCTATTGTATGTATTCTAACGTGGGTAAATCGAATTGGAATTGGGTGACTTGGGCATCGTGTAGTGACACAGCGATCAGCAAGGAGAATCCGACTTTTTGGAACGTCTCTTTTCAAACCGAAGAAGGAGGAATCATCACAGATTATAAAGGCAATTTACTCAGAGTAACCAGATATGGAAGCAATTGGGGAGTTGCCTATGCAGCTAAACCTTCTTATTTAGATAAGGATACCACCAATAGTCCCACTTCTTTGTTTGTAGTCGATAAAAGTTTACTGGATTGGACACGTTATACGTCATCTAATCTTGGAAAGACAGATCAATATTGTCCAGCTGGTAATCACGAAAGTATTCTACATAAAAGAGTCAAAAGAACCTTACCACCCGACTTTCAATTGACCGAGGAATGGATCCAAAGACTTTATGATATAGCCAGGACGGATTCGAATTCGCATACGGCACTAGGGGTATGTGGTGTTTGTTTACTTCAAGCCCTTCAGATGATAGCAGAACTACAGGAGTATCATTCTCAAGGACCTCTTCAGAGTGGAGGTTATTTCTTCGATACGGCTCCTTATACCGATCCTTTTATATCGTTTAGGCAACGTTATCCGTTATTGAATATGTTATTATCAGATGTACCTACAGTGTATAGTTCTGCCGGTAGAACAACCAGACAATTAGGATTAGCATCCGCTAGAACCGTACTCCCCCAATACAATTGGACTCTCTCTTCTGAGTTCATTACTCGGTCTGAAATACTATCTCATATTACCTCACTCATAGCTTCTCCCTCTGGAAGTATTTGGTTGGCGATACTAAGACTTCGTCGTACAAATGGAGTTAGGGGCTGGCACGCAGTTCCAATTCTGAGAACTTCTCAGGGGTTAGTGGTAATTAGAACAAGGGCATCCTTGACGTCACTTGATAACTACAGACAATCTTTAACACCTACTACGGATCCTTTTCTAATAATCGATAACTATCTAGAAAGACCAGACCTGTCTCTAGAAAGACTTACGACGATACAGCTAGGAGAGGTTTACTCTAATACTTTTGACTTCATCATCTCCAACAGAAACTGCACCGGAGAAGGAGATAACAGAAG
>NZ_AHMN02000005.1:337500-565000 GCF_000243695.2 Leptospira kirschneri serovar Cynopteri str. 3522 CT
AACCTCCTAATTTTACCGGCTGACCAAAACGTAAAAACTATAAGACTTTTCCAACTGGAAACAATTTTTGAATTATTTGTTTTTCATCAACTAAGAATTTCTTATACCAAAGTAGTTATCTGGAAGTTCCTACAGAATGTGTCAAGGTGTTCTAAACTCGAAAAGTTAAAGATTATAAATGGATTTAATTTGATATGCGGAATATTCAAATCTGCTGAATTTGTGGGAACTACTTTATCATTAAAGGAGTTCGACGTAAGGAACCCATGATTCTGAAAAAAAGTTGGAATCTGAACTTACAGATTGATTCTTTAAATGTGGGAACCACTGCAAAACTTAGGTTTGTCTGTAAAATAACGTGAGTTCGACATAAGAAAACCGGGGCGAATCCGGCTTGCCACAGGCAGCCTCTCAGCTCTGGTCAATAAATTGCATACAGGAAACATAATACAACAATCGTCTTTAGATTCAATTTATTGACCCTAAAACGCTTTAATAAAAAGCGTTTTGCTGAGTTCAAACGCGACCCTGCAGAGCGACCCTTAGGGAGTGATGCATTGAGTTTCAGGAGAGCGTTTTGCTTTAGTTCATTCATCGATCCCTTTCGCGTTACGCCCTGCTCATGTTAAAATAAATGATGTGGGAACTACTGCAAATCACGATTTTACGAACAAATTCTAAAATTGTAGGAACTCATACTTTTAGAAAATTTTTACTCAGCCAAACTCACGTATTCTATAGCCGTAAGCAAAATGTTTCGTTTATAGGTTTATTTTTTCGTAAAAGAAATTGGATATAACATCAAAGTTGTGGTAGTTCCCACAGATTACGTCTCATTCCAGCAACTTAAAGGTTTTGAAAACTCCAATCAATTCACTACAAGACTATCAACGAGAATTACTTACACAACGAAGATACCCAGAAACATTTTTTGGAGAAGTGATGTTTGTAGAACCGTTCGTAAAATTCACCTTCCAAGCAACTGCAGAATTCTGAGGATCACTCGTACTACTCCAAAATTCAATTAGACTTCCAACAGGATTTCCAGGAAACCAATCCTTTCGAATTGTAGGAGCTTCATAACTGGTTCCAGAAGAAGCACAGGTTTTAGAATTATCTTGTGACAGAGTCAAATCAGTTCCGTTAGAACAAAATACAATTCCCTTTAATTCGGAATGAGTGGGAACTCTCCAAGTTGCAGACTTACCGGAAACCTGAAAAGTGGAACAAGAATCAAAAGCAGATCCAGAAATTAAAGTGCCTCCCGAAGTTCCATTACATTGGTTGTCTAAACTAGAACAATATTGAGGAGAAACTAAAAAACCGGTACAAGAATCGGAAGCGGCATTGTATGTCTGGCCTCTAGAACACCTCATCCAAGTAAGACCGGTGGACGGGAAAAAGATCGTTTCTCCTTGGATCACCGGAGGAGAAGCCGCAGTCGAAGACAAGATCAATAACAAAGGAACTAAAGATTCTTCTTTTTTTTCATCGGAAGAAACCAGATCCTTAAAAACAGGATTTAAATAACAAGCAGAGCTTAAAAATAAAAAAGAAGAAATAAAAATTCTTAAAAAAAACATTCGAACGTTATTCGCCATTGAACCCACTCAATCTTGAAACCGAACTCTTTGTACGTCCGAACGACGAAAGGTTCTTTCTTTACCTTTGTAAAATAAACGTACACCCTCCCCGTCCATACGAGTCACTGTACCTTTTGCAATTTCACCCGACTTTAAATACAAAAGAGAAAGGTTTTTAGATTGTTTTACTTCCTTATTCCAAGTGTTGTCCAATTCCTCTTTGAAAGAAGCATGAATCCTTTCTTGCAATTCTTCTTTCCATTGTCTTTCGTTTTGTCTAATATAATCTTCTTTAATCTTTGTAGTATCAATTTTAGAGACTTCTTTTTCCGGTTTTTCAGCTGGAGGATTAGAAATAGGAACTACTTTGGAAGAAACGATTTCTTTAGTATCACAATTTTCTGCGTCGATGGTTTTACGAGTAACGGAGGCGGCAATTCCCAAGAAAGTACTGAGTATTCCATCCAACCAAGTAGTTTTCAAACTCACTCGATACGTTCGATTTTGATCCGGTATAATTTCCGAATAATTGATCTTATTGATAGGAATCGAACCGAATAAAATATACCACTGATGTTTTTTACCGATCGATTTGCAACCGTCCGAATTAGAATTCTTTTGAGGACCGGTAATAAGCTGTCCTCCTTTTACCGAACCCAATTCTAAACTTGTACAAGAATATAAGAAAAACAGAATCAATGTAAAGAATCCAAACCGAAATAAAACCAAAAAAGAATATAAAAGACTCAATAGATTCTTCACTTACAACGAACTCCCAACTTCACAAAATGACGTGCTGTTGGTATGTTTTTAGAAACTATTCTAAAAGCGACTTTTTTTCTATAAAGGCCGTATCAAAAGCTTCTATTTTATTTTCAAACAGATTTTGAAATATGCCTCAGTCCATTTTTGAGATGAATTCTGGCAACTTGGAAATAATTAACGCAAGTTCATCATTGTAAGAAATCCGTTTTATCTCGAAAAAATAAAAACGAATGTGGAAATTCGTATCCATCTATATTTTCAAAATAAATCTTGAAAATGGAAGAACTTATACTATTTAGAACTATATAAACAAAGTACCCAATATTTTGGATTCCCAAAAGTGTTTTATAATAAAAACTTATAGTATTTAATTTTATAGAACTCAAATTACTAATCCTATAAAACCGAAGTACCACAATCGAAATTTTATCGTAAAAGCCAGTTTCAAATAAAGTATTAGACACTCTAAATCTTCCCGAGTAAATGAACACGGTCGTATAAAAAGAAGTTTGATACAACCAATGATTTTAAAAAAAAATTCCAAACAAGCAGATGATCTCAAACAATTTGAATCTTAAAAAACTAGAAACTCCAAAATTCAATCCAAGAGGAATTTTAAAATTTCCTTTTATACAAACGGCTCTCGCTTCCTTAAAGTGGAACCTACCGAAAGAAATGACCTTCTTAAAAAATACAGAAAGAATGATCTTAGACGTCGGTAAAGGAATAAGGTTGGAAGGCTACTTAAATAAACAAAAAAATCAAAAGCCAAAAGGGTTTTTAATTCTATTACACGGTTGGGAAGGCAGCGTTGATTCAACTTACATTTTGAGGACTTCCAACTATTTTTATGAAAAAAGATATGATATTTTTCGTTTAAACTATAGAGATCACGGAGAAACACATCATCTCAATCCAGAACCGTTTAACGGAAGTTTGCTGGAAGAAACATACGAAGCCATTCTTAAAGTTGCGACGTTTGCAGAAAAGGGAATTCCAATTTTTATCATCGGTTTTTCCTTGGGAGGAAATTTTACTCTTAGAATTGCTAGACTTCATTCTCAATCAAAAAATAAAATCAAACAACTTAAAGAATGTATCGCTATATCACCTGCAATTCATCCGAAAGATGCAACAATTCTAATGGACCAAAAACGAATCATAGGTAGATACTTTCTTAAAAAATGGAAACAATCAATATTAAAAAAACAGAAACATTTTCCCACTTTAATTCCTTATGATAAAATCCTAAAGGAAAAATCCGTAATGAAAATGACCGAGAAGATGATCAATTCTACCGAAGAATTTAAGGATCTAGATCATTACTTCGGGACTTATACTTTAGGAGAAAAAGAACTTTCTCAAATCTTAATTCCAACCACCATTTTGACTGCAAAAGATGATCCAATCATTCGTGGAGAATCCTTTCTTTCTCTTCATCCCAATCGAAACGTAAGAATATCCATTCAGGATTTTGGAGGGCATAACGGTTTTCTAGAAAACTGGAAAGGAGCTTGCTGGTATTTTCGCGTTTTAGACGAAATTTTTAGTGCGCATTAAAACTATATAATACAAAACCCAATCCAATCGTTCACACTTCAAACCTGTGAATTCAAAGTAAGAAAACCGGGGCGAATCCGGCGTTGCCGGACCGCGCTTTCAGCTCCAGTCAATAAATTGCATGAAAGAAACTTAATACGATAGAGTTGTTGAAAAATGAATTCTCCATCTATTTCTACTTCATGAAAACGGTCGATTGAAGCAACTTTATTAATCCGGCTTTTTCAACAACTCTAATATATCATATTGAATTACAATTTATTGACTACGCTTCAATCGCTTTCGCATTGGATTATAGAACTTACATGAAACGGCACGTTGTGATAACATTTACAATTACTCATAAATATATAATAAAATCATAATATTTCACATGAAATCAGCGTTTTGTGATAGAATCAACGGTAATTATTTTTATAGGGATCAGTAGAACACATAAAAATAATCCTAAACTTGTTTCAAAACCTAAAATGTAAGAACTTCTTCAAAAAGCTAACAAATCCGGGTTAAATGTTATTTTTTGAAACCTTCCATATCTTTGGTAAAATTAATTGTTAACTTTGGTGTTATTTTTATGCGTCCTACTCGTAATTACTCAACTTTATAGAGATGCGTAAAGCATACTTTATAAATTTCTAATTAACCATTCGGAATTCCATAAAAAGCGTCATACCTGGACGTTTACAAACTATAGTGATTTTACATCAAAATCTTTAGATCTTGGGACAAATGTTAATAGAGTTGTTGAAAAATTCCATAGTGAAGATTCGTAAAATTGCTTCAATTGTCCATTCAATCCAATACAAACAGATCAAGAATTAATTTTTCAACAACTCTATTATGATTCCTACATTTTATTTGCTCGAAAGAATGAGCGGTTTTTTTCTGCTATACTTACAAAAGGATTTTAAGATGAAAAAAATAATCTCATTCTTCTTTGTCATTTTCATTTGTACTGAAATGGCGGCAGAAACAAAAAGAGGGCCTCTTTTTTTTGAACTTACTTACGGAGAAGGATTCGATTATTTGAAGACCAACACGAATAAAATCGATCCAAACTCTATGAACCGGGATTTTACATATGGCAACTCTGAAATTTTTGGATACTACGCAGGCGGAATCGGTTCAACCGAAGATAAGTTGTTAAGCGCATATTTATTTGATCAGGCGCCTAAACCAAAAATTACCGGACAAAATTCTTCGTTCTTATTCGAATATTTAATAAAATCAAGATTTGGAATTGGATTGAGTCTCAATCAATCCCAATTTCAAGCGTCTAATCTTTCCTTTTCAAAATTCGATTTTTTATTAGTCACTGGATTTGCTCGTCTTACCGATCCTTCTTTTCAAAACGTCTCGTTCGACCAACTAACAAAATTGGAAACAACCTTTCCTTATTTTACCTATCACAATAACGAGTTGATGAAGGCAATGACGTTTAACGTTCATTTTTCCTATCACTTTTTAGAAAATTCTACATTGGATCCGTATGTTAGGGTTTTGTTCGGATATGGAAGAGACTCCGTTTCCAATTCTAAACTTTTTCAAACAAGTTTAGTAATTGGCTCTCGTTACTTTATTACAGATCGAGTTTATCTTTTAACGGAATTAGTTGGTACAAATTACGACGCTTATTCAAAAACCTATGGAAATTTGAAGGATCTATTCAATGAAAAGGAAAAACATATCTGGTCCTTACAAGAATATTCTGCAAAATTTGGAATCGGTTTGAACTGGTGAAATTCTTCTGAACTCAAGATGTCTCGCTCAAGAACTATAATAACAAGTCACCGAATTTTGTATTGAAATAAGGTTTTACGATTCAAATTTATGGTACTCGATTTTATAGGTAATCAGTAAAACTCTAATTTATAAATTTTGTAAGAATTCCCATACATTTCAAAAACGTAATATCAAATGGTTATTCTTATTTTGTATTTACTTGAATACTTACTGCTCGGACGCATATTCTGAACCTATTTCAAAACTTAAAATGTGGGATCTCACACAAAAACCAACGATTTCAAGTTAAATATAATGTTTTGAGAATTTCTGCGTTTTTGTAAAATGGCCCATTCATTTTCTGGTACTATTTTCAAACGTCCAAATAGTAAAGGTTAAAAATATAGCAGTTCCCACATTTTATTTTTACTAAAAAACTCAGTTGAATTTGTTTCAAAATCTTTGATGCCAAATCTCTAATAACAAAATGTAGGAATTCCTATATAAAATTTTTCCGTAAAATCGCTGTTTTACGATCGTTATCCAATTAAAAATCCATTTTATAGAAGATTTCTTTAAGAGCTTGTCCCAAAACCTCAAAAAATTTTACGCGATAATTTCTTAGAAATTTTTAATAAAATGCAGTAGTTCCTAAATTAGGTCTCATTTGGCAATTTGCGAACTTTCAAGCAGTTCTAAATCTCATTAAATTTTCGTAGTAGTTCCCACATTGGACGGTTTTGGGACAAACTCTAAGTCTAAATACTCTTATGAGTTTCAATATAATAATCCGCTGAAATTCTTCCAGATCCATATAAAGAAAAATGGAAAAGTAATAAAAGAATCATCGCGGCATACGGAAGATTGGATCCCGGAGCCATAAACCCTTCTTTAGCGTGAATGAATAAAACTGCTCCGATCAGCACCGGAACTTGAAGAATCGCCGCAAAACGAGTCAATAAGCCGGATAAAAGCAGAACCCCTCCGCAGATATGTGCGATTACGATATAATGAGCGAGTAACGTAGATGCCATTGGCGCGTTATTCATCTCCATCAAACGAATCAATGCGTCCGTATCGTATAAAAATTCCAGACCTTTATAAATCAAAACTCCTCCCAGATAAATTCGAAGGAAATCAACCAACCAATCCCGATGATCTTTCAGCCAACGATCCATAACTTACCTCCAGGTTTTTAGGTTATGATACCCCTTTTCGAAACTTTTGCAAGGTGAGTTTTACTTCGAATCAATATTTCCCATCTTACCGGATTGAAAATCGTGAAATGCCTGATAAATTTCTTCCTGAGTGTTCATCACAAAAGGACCATATCTTGCCACCGGCTCCTCCACGGGTTGTCCTCCTATCAAAAGGAATTCCCAACCGTTCGAAGAATCCTCCGGCAGAAAAAATCGAACGTCTCCTTCGCCTCTTTCAAACCAAACCATCTCCCCTTCTTTTAAAGGAACCTTTCCTTCTTGAGCATACAAAATGCCGTCTCCTGAAAATGGAAAAGCAAACACGTTATATGACACAGGAATAGGAACGGAAACGTCCGCTCCGGGAATAAGATGAAAATGATAGTATAAAATTGGGATCTTAGTTTCGATCACCGCTTTTGTTCCAAACACTTCTCCGGCGATCACTCTAATTTTTGTTTTTCCATCGGACGTTTCAACTTCTGGAATTCTTTCAGAAGGAGTGTCTTGATATCTAGGACGACTCATTTTTTGGGAAGAAGGAAGATTGACCCACAATTGAAAACCGTGCATCCATCCGCCGTTTTTCTGAAACTCATATGAAGGCAATTCGGAATGAACTAAACCGGAACCGGCGGTCATCCATTGAACGTCTCCCGGTTTCAGTTTACCATAATTCCCCCAAGAATCTCGGTGTTCCATTTCTCCGGATAATAAATAAGTGACCGTCTCAAAACCTCGATGTGGATGTTCCGGCGCTCCAATTGCTTTACCGGGTTTGTATTCTACAGGTCCCATTTCGTCTAATAACAGAAAAGGATCTAAATGAATTAAATCTTGAACAGGAAAAGGTCTGCGAACTGGAAAACCTCCTCCTTCCATTGTTCTCAATGACGGTCTGATTGTTTTCACTTTTCTTAAATTCATAATTTGAACACTCCTATTACACTCTGGTCGCAATACAAATATTTCTTAGACAGATTTTAAGGTTACAAAAAAATGATAACGACTACTGTAACTTTTTTAGTTTCATATTCTTTAGACGATACGTTTCGGTTCGTGGCGGATTTTAGAAACTTAATTTACTGGGGAGATAAAATTTCCAACGTATCTCCTATTCCTTCCAAAAACGGAAACGGTTTTCCAATTTACGAACTACTTTATTCTTTCGGACCCTTCAAACTTAGGGCGAATTATTTTGCAAAAGAATGGATTCCTAATTCTAGAATGATTATGGAAATCCAAAGTTCGCTCATCGATCAAAGAGACATTTATACTTTTCAAATCACGAATCGGGGAACAAAAATAACTTTCACAAATCATTCTAAACTTAAGTTCCCTTATCACTTTATAGAAAAAATATTTGCTTCTGGAATTAGAGGAAGAATTTACAAAGAAATGAGGCAATTACAAAATTGTTTATATCGGAACGAAAGTGGTTTTCCGAAACATTTTCAAATTATTCGAATTTAGTTTTCCGATTAAAATTCCTCTTGCCTAATATTAGTTTTTAGTGAAAATGTTTTCGGCTTAGTTCCCGTGAATACTTCAAACAACCATTTAGCTCCTATACCGCTTAACGAGACGGAAAGACTCCGCGCTCTACATTCTTGCCAGATCCTAGACACGGCCTCGGAAGAAAAATTCGATTCATTAACTCAAATAGCAGCGTATATTTGCAATTCTTCGATGGCCTTGATTTCATTAGTCGACACAAACCGACTTTGGTTTAAATCGAAACTGGGAATGCAAGAATCCGAAGTTCCTAGAAAAACTTCCTTTTGTCAATACACAATCATGGAGGATGACCTCTTAGAAATAGAGGACGCTCTGAAAAACGAAATATTTAAGAATAAACCCTCCGTTTTAGGCCCCCCCTACATCCGTTTTTACGTGGGAGCTCCCTTAAAAACTCCGGATGGTTTTAATATAGGGACACTTTGTGTGTTCGACTCACAACCGAAAAATTTAAATCCTAAACAAAAAGTCATTCTAAAAGCGCTATCAAACCAAATCATTTATAACTTTGAACTGAATAAAAAAAATCTAGAACTATTACTAATTCAAAAGAAAGAAGAAGAATTACAAAAATCTAAAAGCCTGTTTTTTGCAAACATGAGTCACGAAATTCGAACGCCAGTTCACGGAATTTTAGGAGTTTCCGGTCTTTTATCGGAAACGGAATTACAACAAGAGCAAAAAGAATACGTAGATACGATCCAAAGAAGTGGCAAGTTATTGCTCAATCTCCTAAATGATATATTAGATTTTTCTAAATTAGAATCATTCAATATGAAAATCGAAATCATCGCTTTTGATCTGATGGATTTATTAAAAGACGTATTTCATCTTTTTGAAGCAGATGCAAAACGTAAAAAGATAGAATTTAAATTGGTAGGAAAACAACCCTCTCATTTGATCGTATCTACAGATCCGCATAGATTCAAACAGATTTTAGTCAATCTGATCTCGAACGCTATCAAGTTCACCGAAAAAGGAAGTGTTTTGATCGAATTCGATTTTAAGTCCGACTTAAAACACTGCGATATAAAAATTCAGATAAAGGACACCGGAGTTGGAATACCGGAGCAAAAACTTGAAGAATTATTTCAAGCCTACAGACAAGTGGACACTTCCGTTTCTAGAAAATACGGAGGGACCGGATTAGGCCTTTCAATCAGCAAAAATCTCTCAGAGATGATGAATTTAAAATTAACTGCTCAGAGTATTAGCAATCAAGGAAGTGTTTTTGAAATTTCGGGACAAATTCCACTCGCTGAAAAATCGGAAGTAAATTTTGAATCTAAAAAAGCGACTTCAAACACAGAGATTCAAAATCTAAACATTTTAGTCGCAGAAGATAACGAAACCAATCAAATGTTGATCAAAAAGATTCTGGAAAAACTAGGTTACAAACCTGTAATCGTTTCCAATGGAGTAGAAGCGATTCATCACGTAAAAACGTATCCAATCGACGTTTTATTTTTAGATATTCAAATGCCAGAACTGAACGGAATCGAAGCCGCTAAAATTCTAACTCAACAAAACGATTTATTCATTCGTCCTTATATTATTGCAATGACAGCTAACGCTAGTCAAACGGATAAGGAAGACTGTATGGCTTCGGGAATCGACCAATACCTCAGCAAACCTTTTCACAAAGAGGAAATCGCAGAACTACTAAATCAATTTATTTTGGACAAAACATCAAAGTAATTCTCTTAGAACAGTTGAAATGTGCCTTCAATGTGGGAACTCTTACAAGTTTTAGATTAGAGTTTTTGAAAAATGAATTCTCCATTTGTTTTCTATTTCATGGAAACGGTCGAAGGAAGCAATTTTGTTAATTGAACTATGGAATTTTTTTAAACTTCAAAATTACAACTTTTAACGTTTTAAAAACGTAAAATTCTAGTTTTCAAATACCAAATTAACTTGAAGGAATATTATTTTTTTATAATAAACTTTGAACCTAAAAATGTGGGAACTAACACAGAACTATATTTTACAGCAAAATTCTCAAGATTTCCGAATGCATAAGACAAAATTTTTTTACGCCAAACACGGATTAATTAACGCGAAAGGGATTGGTGCAAGAGGAACTAAAGCAGAACGCTCTCTACCATAACCAACCCCACAAGTATTTAGATTTCAATATTAAATCTGTGGGAATTACGACAAATCCTCTGTAAAACTGAGTTTCCAACGCGATCCGTAGAGAGCGTTGTGCTTTAGTTCAATTTTGATTCTAAAATCCTATTCAACTTGTGGGGTTGGTTATGGCTCTCTACGGATCGCGTTCTAAATTGAAACTAAAGACAATCATTGTATTATGTTTCTTTTATGCAATTTTTGACCAGAACTGGAGGTTTGCCCGTGGGCGAGCCGATTCACCCAGATTATTTACTTAGAACTCACGTTAATTAGCAAGTTCTCCCACAGGATGTCCAGTCTCTAATTTTGCAATCAGACGAATCTCTCTATCTAGAAACGCATCTATAAAAGGATTCAGATCCTTGATCTTGCTGGACAATTCATATCCTGCCTCCATCGTTTCCACCAAAGAGTTGGCGCCTACCATAGAAGCGGCAACTTTGATCGGAGCCATTACGAGTTTAATCATAGGAAGTTTGGAAAGGGAAAAAAAGAATTTAAGAGTATTACCGACCATTTGGATTTGGGTTTTTCTTTCGTCGAAACGATTCGCTTCGCCCATTGCTGCGTATAAATTATTTCTAGAAATTTTACCATCTTCAATAAGATTGTTTTCGATCACAATCTTTGCAGTGTCATAATCCAAAGAGTCGGTCAAACGATTTAATAGAATGATCTGATGAATGTTTTCGGTCATGGATTTACCAGCGACCGTTTTCAATTTTTCATAAAGACTTTCTAAAGCGTTATCTCTTTCTTCCTTGTTTGAAGGAGAATATAAATTGAACTCGAAAAAATCCGGAATCCCATCGTATCCTTTGATAACAAGAAGATCCGAATAAGTTGTACGAAGCCTCTCGATAGTCGCGCGAACAACCGCTTTACGCGTTAGCTCTAACACCTGTTGATCCATTCTTAATTCAGAAACAGATTTCGTAGGCTACGTAACTTAGGTCAATATAAAAATCAATCCTTGACTACGATGGCTCCGGATCTCAATTTAGCTGGCAAAAATTTTGCAAGGTTTTCCGCTCCTTTTTTAGAGGAATCAGATCCGAACCGAACCGTATAATATCCGTTTCTGGATCTTTTGACGTTTGCTTTTATTTTTTTCACCGTACCAGAAATCGATTTTGCTAATTCATCCGCTTTTTCTTTTTCTTTAAATGCGGCTACTTGAAGCGTAAATTTATCCGATTCTTCGTCAGATGAGGATTTGACAGAAACTCGTTTAGATTGTTTTTCTTCGTTTCGTTTGATTTTTTTAGTGGTTTTAGAATCTTCCGGCTCTTTAACCGAAAGAGTTTCGATCGAAGAGTGATTTTCCTTTTCCACGTTAGTTGATCTTATTTTAGTTTTTTTCAAATCAACAACTTCTGCAGCCGGAGGAATGTTTTTAAAAGTCACTGAATCTTGAGAATTTGTATTAGAAGGTAAATCGGTGTTTGCCTGCGGAATTTCAGCGGAGGCAACTTTATAATTACTTTCATTTGGAATTTGACCCGGTTCAGAAAAAGGAATCGAACTCTGAATCTCCTGGTTTTTATTTTCGTTTAACGTTAAAGAATCTACCCCAGAATCAGCCGCGCGTTTTTTACCGACCGATACTCCCAATAAAAAGAACGAGAAAAGCAATCCAATTAAGAACGTGGATAAAATTAGAATTCTCTTATTATCCAGATTGATCACATAAAAAATTTTTTCTTTCATAACATTTTTCCCAATAAAATGGAGTATAAACTTTTACATTCTTCCCTGAGAGAATCTATATCCCCTTTATTTCTAAGAATATAATCGGCTCTTTTTAGTTTTTCCGTAAGAGGAAGTTGGTTTTTGATTCTATCTAAAACGTCTTCTTTTTTTACTCCATCTCTCGAAATCGTTCTTAAAATCGATTCTTCCGGATCGGAATCCACGGTTACAGTCGCGTTGCAGAGAGTATAAGCGTCAGTTTCAAACAAAAGTGGAACTTCCCAAATTATCATTTTTCCTTTTGCAGTCGTTTCTATAATTTTTTGAAAATCTTTTCTAACCAAAGGATGAATCAATTGATTCAGTCCCGACAATTTTTCCGGATTTTTAAAAACAATTTCGGAAATTTTTTTCCTATCCGGCTTTCCTTGATCATCTAAAATCCCACTTCCTAAAAGTTCCACAAGTTCGGTTAAGATAGGAGAATCCGATTCCGTATAACGTTTTGCTAAACGATCTGCATTGATTCTAAAACATCCCAATTCTTCCAAAATTTTAGCTGCGGTACTTTTACCTCCTCCGATCATTCCGGTAATCCCAATCAAAAAGGTTTTTTTACCAGAATCGGAATTCTGCATACGTTGAAGATAGAATACCTGGACAAAAGTACAAGCAAAAAAGATCCAACGGCGGTTCTTGTGGGAACTACTATATAATCCAGATTTTACTGTAAAATTTCAAAATGTAGGAAAGGAACTATTATAATTTTTATCATGAAAGACCGAACAATTTCAAAATTTTCTCTAACGCTTTCTCTCAGTTTAACAAAAAAGTTGAACGAACGTGTAATAGTTCCTACACATTCTAAATCGTAACTTCTATTTCAGAATTAATTCTTTCAGTCTGATTTCCTATTAACATTTCTAAAAATTCTTTATAAAATCTAAAAATAATGGTCTTACTACAAAGATGTTATCAAGAAAGTACGATTGATCCCATTCGTTCCTATAAAATTGAACCCCTAAACATTATCACAAAGAGTCGTTTCAAGTAAGTTCGATCAAATCCAATACGAAAGCGATTGAAGCACACAGCAGAACTCTCTTTCAAATTCAGAGTCTCACTTCTTGAACTTAAAACATCTCTTCCTAAATGCGGATACTTAGAGAGGTATTCTCTTTAGTTTTCTGGATCGCTCAACAAATCGAGTTCTATAATAAATTGAAACTAAAGAGAAATTATCGCATTAAGTTTCTTTCATACAATTTATTGACTAAATCTGAGAGAGCAGTCCGGATTCGCCAAACTTTATTACGCTAAACTCACATTAGGGTTATTGAAAGTGACGATTAACAAAACTGTTTCCTTCAACCGTTTCCATGAAGTGAAAACAGATAGAGAATCCATTTTCAAAAACTTTGTTATTAACGTATAAAACTATTGGGTTAGACATTTTATTATATAGTTTTGAATAAATTTATATTATTCTTTTATATATCTCCATAGAAAAAATTAAACTCCTACATAAGACCTCTGCTTCAACGCCATGCCATCATCAAATTAAAAATTCATTAGAGTTGTTGAAAAATTAATTCTTGATCTGTTTGTATTGGATTGAATGGACAATTGGAGCAATTTTACGAATCTTCACTATGGAATTTTTCAACAACTCTATTTTTATACGAATTCCCTCTATATAAAAGTATAATTAATTATTTTTACGATAAGACTAAAGTTTTATAAAATATTTTTTGAATATACGGTAAACCTTATTCCAAAATTTCAAAAAACTTATTTGATTTTAAAACGTTTAGTTTTGGACTTTTTAAAAATAAAAACAAATTTAGATACAATCCAAGCGAGTGGTTGAAAGTGAGTTTATAACTAAAAGCCACCGTAAAAAATTTAATTCCATTTTAGCCCTGTTCGCTTAATAAAATACGTACTTGAGACTATTGTTCACTATTTCCGTTTGTGAGAGAATAAAAGACGCTAAGGAATGAAACAAAAATGAGAATTTTTCAAAAACTAACAAATACGATTTTTATAGGGGTTCTTCTGATCGGAATTAATGCCTGTACGAATTCTCAAGATCCCAATCTGCTCTGGCTTTTAAGCCTAACGCAACCCAACCAGTCGTCTCCACCTCCAACCGGAGAACAACCGTTCAGTATTGTAATCAACGATGAAACCGCCCCGGTGGATTTCGTTTTCGATACTACAAAAACGGTAAACGTAAACGTTCAGGTTCTCAGTCCGGAATCCCCTATTTCAGGAAGTTTAGTACAAATTTTTAATATAGATAATACTTCTCAAAAATCTATCTTCAGAGCGGTAACTTCGGAAAACGGGGAAGTCAAGGGAAGTTTTACAATCGACGAAACAACTCATAAAGTTTTACTCAAAGTGCAGGCATTCGGCCAACTTTATGAAGCGGAAATCCAAATCATCAACGCTTATAGTATTTCTAGACGAATTACAGTAGTAATCAAAGGAAATAACGTAATTCTTCCAGACACGGACGGAGACGGAATTATAGATCGAGACGATACGTATCCAAACGATCCTACCCGTGCGTCTACGTTTCGTTATCCGGCCGAAGGATATTATACAATTTCATTTGAAGACTTATATCCGAACCAGGGAGACGCAGACTTTAATGACTATAATATAAGAGCCGTATTTGAAGAAGACTGGAACGCAAAAGGAGAAGTGGCGAGAATACGGGCCAACTTTACTCACGTAGCCAAAGGAGCCGGTTATAACCACACTTTACATCTTACGATTCCACAAATCGCAGCTTCATCGTATTCTCTTACTCGATATGGATACGACGGTTCGACCGTAGAATACAACTCTACCGGCGGTAACTCTATAATTTCTTCTTTAGAAATTCTTCCGAGATCCAATACTACGATTCTATCTTCAAATTCTTCTAAAACCAGCACCACTTTCAAAAAAGGAAAGTCCGCAAGTTTAGAAGTAATTCTACAAAATGCAATCAACCGAGTAACCTTAGGATCTGCTCCATATGACACGTTTATCAAAGTGATCAATACCAATCAGGAAATACATTTTCCAAAAAGATATTTTGATACCAACGGAAAGGATCGTTATTTAGATTCTACTGGATTTCCTTGGGCCTTATTAGTTCCCGGAAATTTCCTCTGGCCTTATGAAAGTACGGATATTCGTAAGTCATATCCTTCTTTTAAATCTTGGTACGAATCCATGGGAAATACAAATCACAATTGGTATCTAACTCCGGTTTCCTCGGAAGTATTTCCAGCATCGAACTAAATTCATTTTCCCAGGAATTTTTTCCTGGGAATTCTTTTTTTCTTTTCTTTCTTCGAGGTCAAACAAAAGTGTTTAACCTCTTATGCAGGATTTGAAACGTAAGAATCAAAAACGTCTTACCACAACAACGATATTGAAACCGGGTCTTTCGCCTAAATTTTTTCTCAATCTTCTTAAAGAGATTTCTCCCATCGTAGCAATTGACGATACTCAAACGATTCTGTTTGCAAACGAATCCTTTCAAAAAGAATTCGCAGGAAGCTCCCGTAGTTTGATCGGTAAAAATCTGTTTCGGATTTTAAACTTAAATCCGGTGGATCATGAAGAGATGAAATCAAACATCAATTTATCTAAATGGGGAAAAATACAAAACCAAGAATTTAGAAAACAAAAAATCTATTACGGTTATTCTGTATTTCGTTTTGGAGATCATATAGGAATCATCCTCAAAAACATTACAGAAAACAAAAGATTGGAAAGAAAAATCGCAAGTCTTCATACCCAACTTCTACAATCCCAAGAAGAAGAAAGAATTAGACTTTCCGGAGAATTGCACGACGGAGTCGGTCAAACCATTCTTGCAGCAAAACTCAATTTCCAAGCATACAATCGAAATCCTAAAGTTTACGGTGCGCAGTTCGATACGGGACTTCTTTTGATCGATAAGGCAAGCCAAGAACTGAGAGATATTTATACAAACTTACATCCTTCCACACTTAGAGAAATCGGCTTAGAAGCCGCAATTCGATCCTTAAGTTCGGATCTATTTCCACCTATGGACGTAGAAGCGGATTTAGACTTAAATCTTAAATTGAATCTAGAACCTATGGTGGCCAATCAGGTTTTTAGAATCGTTCAAGAAATCTTTCAAAACGTAATCAAACATTCTCAAGCAAGTAAAATTTCCCTCAAGGTTCAAGTCAAAGGAAGACAGTTGTTTATAGACGCTAAAGATAACGGTATAGGTTTTCAGGAAAGAAAGGTCAGAGCCAGGTCATCCGGTTTTGGACTTGAAAATATCCGTAGAAGAGTAGAAGATTTAAATGGTAAAATTAAGATTGATTCTTCTGCTGGTAAAGGAACTAAGTTTATCATCCGAATTCCTTTGGAAAAAAACAAAAACACATACGCCAAAAAAACATGAAGCCTACCGATACAAAAATTTTTTTAGTCGATGATCACGCAATTCTTAGAGAAGGATTAAAGATGATTCTCTCCGGACAACCCGGTTTCGAAATCTGTGGCGAATCCGGAGACGCCGAAAAAGCATTAGATCAAATCGGCAAATTGAATCCAGATTTAGTCATCACAGACATTTCAATGCCAGGGTTAAGCGGAATCGATCTCGTAAAAAATCTGAGAAAATATTATCCGAATATTCGAACTATCATTCTTTCCCGTCATGATAATAAGGAATACGTTCAAAAATTATTAGAATTAGGTATCAACGGATATGTATTAAAGGACGACGCGGGAAACGATCTTCTTCGCGCTATCGAAGCGGTTCACAAAGGAGAAACGTATTTAAGTCCGGGGATAACGACGCATTTTTTATCCGGCTTTGTAGGTTCCGGAAAACCGGGAGAAGATAATCAAGACGCCAAAAAAGCGTTTTCAGTACTTTCGGATAGAGAAAGGGAAATTTTAAAATTAGTCGCCGAAGGAAATTCCAACGAATCCATCGGAAAAATATTGAGGATTTCGCCGGCCACGGTTAAAGTTCACCGCGCCAATATCATGAAAAAACTGGATCTACATAAGGTTGCAGATTTAGTAATGTACGCGATTCGCGCGGGTTTGATCGAATCCTAACTATTTATTTTGCGAAGTTCTGTTTTTTCAAGAACTTTGAGAGATTAAAAACCTTCCGATATGTAAAAACGACTTAACCTTCAAAATAGTTTTTACATTCTTGATCTTCTATTTCTCATAAATGAAAACTAACGTTAATTCAGTGTAATAGATTCGTTTTATAAAATCTTGATTTTTTCCACAAAAAATAAATATTTAAAAATTTGTAATGCGATTTAATCTGTGGGAACTCTCACAAATCATGGATTTATCAGTTAAACCTTAAAAATTGTGGGAACTACTATAAAATACAAAAAAAATCATCACCCATCCGATTTTTGCATAAAATCACTGTTTTACGACCATCATCAAAATTTAAATCCCATTTTAACGTTAGTTCGGCGTGAGTAAAAATTTTCTAAAAGTATGAGTTCCTACAATTTTAGCATTTATTCGTAAAATCGTAGTTTGCAGTAGTTCCCACATCATTTTACAGACAAACTTAAATTTTGCGGTAGTTCCCACACTTGAATACGACAGATTCAATTGTTATAAACTTCTATTTTATAAATCGTGATAGTTCCCACATTTAAAAAAGCTAAAATAATGTGAGTTCAATATAACGCGAAAGGGATCGCTGAATGAACTAAAGCAAAACGCTTTTTACGAAAGCGTTTTAGGATCAAGTTATTGGTATTTTATGAAAATTGAATCTGATTCTGTAGTTTTACAATAACTTGACCAGAGCGAAGAGCCTGGTCCGGCTGCCTGTGGCAAGCCGGATTCGCCCTAATTTTATTACGTCAAACTCACTTTAAAATAGGATGGTTTCTATTCTATTCATACGATCATTATTATCTATAACCCACAACCGTTCTTTGAATCAGTCCTTCTTTTCTTTTAAAACAGAGTTGTCAAAAAACCAATTCTCCATCTGTTTCCGTTGTATTGAAATAGACCTGGTTTTGCTGATCCTCACTATGGAATTTCTCAACCAACTCTAATATTGAAAAAATTTTGATAGACCCTTAGAAAACGTTTCGAACTTTTTAAAGAAAAAATTCTACATTCGTATTTCTAAATTTTATAACGTCTTACAAATACATTACTTTAAAGCTCAAAACTTGTAATCAAATTGAAATATTCTCTTCATCTAGTTGTAATCGAAATGAAATATAAATTTCAGAGAAGTTACAAATGGTTCAAACAGAGAAGAAGGAACGGTCTTATACCGGCATTTGAAATGGAAAAGAAAAGAGAACGTAATAAAAGAAGTAGAAAGTTACAAATCGGTTTTCAAATTTTTAGTTTAGTTTTACTCACAGAAGTTGGATTATTCGCGCAGGAAAAACCAGCCGGAGTAGATTCCAAACCGAAAAAGGAATTTTACGAAGACAATGACACGGGATTAATTTATACAAAGCCGGGTCCAAATCGTACGAAGATTGATTCCTTCGAAAAGGAAAATTTTCCGGAACGTAAGGATATGCAACTTCCAAATCATTACAAACATAGACCTGAAAATTTAAACGAGGAAAAGTTGGTAATCGCTGCAAGAACTCAGTTTCGCGGAGTCAGCGGGGATCGTAATTCCGCATTTTCCGGCAACGAAGATTTTCACACTGCAGACGCAAACTTCAGAAGACTTCGTCTTGGTTTCTTTTATCAAGGTGCGAAGTGGTGGGGATTTGCAACTCAGCTTCGCTTAGAAAATGCAATCAATAGTCAGTTTTTAAGAGTAACAAAAAATAAAACCACTGGTGACGTTCAAGACGTAACTCTCAACGATTCAAGAGGTTTAATTCACGAAGCAGTCATTTGGATGAACATTCCAATTCTTAGTTCTCGTATCACTTTGGGACAAATCAACGTTCCATTTAACAGAGAGTATATTCAAAGTTCTGCAAATTTCATTTCTTTGGAAAGATCGATCGTCACGAACATGCTTCCTCAGTTTGATACAGGCGCAATGATCGCGATTCATCCTTTAGAAGCAATTGATAAAAAATATACGAGATATTTATCTCTCCACGGCTTTATCGGAAACGGCCACGGAGGTGGTGGCGACTACGGTTACGGTAGAAGACAAGATAATACGGCCGCACGTCAAAATCTTCCTCAATTACTCGCACCAATTTATTACGGAAGAATTCAATACAACGTATTCGGCGGATTGATAAAAAAGGATAAAGACATAGGCTGGGTCGAAGGCGACGAAATTTTTCAAGACGACGCCAAACTATCGTTAGGTGCTGCAGTGGCCCAGACGACTCAACTTAAAACTTCACAACCGGTTCCGGTGGAATTCCTTCTTAAGGATCAAACTCCTACTCGACTTGCAATTCAGCAGACTACACCTACAGGCGGAATTGATCCAACCGGATTAAAATCCGATTATCTTGCAGATAAAACGATTACAACACCAGGAAGACCGAATTTTGGTATCGTAGGTCATACATATGATATGACTTTTACCTGGAAGGGATTTTATTTAAACGGAGCTTGGAGTAAATTTTCCGGTTCGGGGGCCAATCAAGTGATGGGTTATCACGGTACGATCGGTTATAATTTTCATATTAGCGGATCGAAATATATCATGCCGGTTCTCAAAGGAGAATTTTTGAAAGGGGACTGGAACCAAAATCAGACTTTCGAACCAGGGGAAGCCTATTACATTTATTGGGCCGGAATCAACCTGTTAGGCGATTATCATCTTTATAAGATTCAGCTTTTTTATCAGGTCATTCATACTAATACTGCTAAAAATTATTTTATCAACACGGCGGATAATCGGGACGCAAGAACGGTTTATCTTCAATTCCAAGCAAACTTTTGGACTGGAACTTCCTCTCCTGAAAATATTTCAGGCGGAGCAATTTATAGGCAAGATTATTAATCCGACTTGTCAAAGAAACAAAGGAACTTCTATATAATAGTTTTTTCATTTTTGTAATAGTCGCAAAATGGCGATTTTACGCAAAAATTTGATTAGACAATGATTCTTTTGGGATTTTATAGAAGTTTCCTTTAAATTTCATAAAAGTTTACTACTACTCAGATGTATAAAAATAATTACTTATGCTGAACGTGGGACTCCTTCAAAAAGTCAACAAATCTAAGTTAAACGCTATTTTTTCAATAGCTTCCCGCATCTTTGGTAAAATTGATTGTTAACTTTTGGTACTGTTTTTATACGTCCAAATAGTAACAAAAATTATCTTTCTTTTTATATTAGATTCTTTGAAAGTTTTGTTTCGATTTAACCCTAATCGATTACTTTAAATTGTTCTAAACTAAAAGTACAGATCTTTAAACATTCTTTTTTTGTGATTGAAGTTTGTATGAGTTCCCACAACCATTTTGTCGGTAAACTTTTGTAAAACGTGGTAGTTCCCACATTTATTTTTTACAAAAAGATAGAACGGATTTCTTACGTCGAACTCGCTTTAAATTTAAAGCAGTTTCTACAAAATTACGTCTCTTGGTCAGGCAAGAACTTTAACAAATTTTTTAACATAAGTTCGACGCAAAGCATTAAACTTTTCGAAACAGTATTTTGTAATAAAAATTCAAAATATTTAATTTTATAGAACTCAGTTAAAACTTCTGCTCGGGAAACTCATGCAAAAATTGAATTAAAAAATAGAGTTGTTGAAAAATTCCATAGTGAAGATTCGTAAAATTGCTTCAATTGTCCATTGAATCCAATACAAACAAGATCAAGAATTAATTTTTCAACAACTCTAATATTTAAAAACCTTACATTCCAAAAAAACTTAATCTGCGGAAACTACCACAAAACTTAGAAATTTTAGCAGTTTTAGCAGTTTTAGCAGTTTATCACAAATGCAAAAAACTACTACTTTTTCCGATTTTCTTTATATCAAATTCACATTAAGAAAATATAAAGTTATTAATTAAACCTCTTATTTCTTTTTTGATTTTTTTCTTTGAATCGAGTAGTAAGATCATTAAACACTGATAAGGTGACCGGAACATATAAAAGACTTCCTAATGTTCCAAAACCTAAACCCCAACCTAAAGCAAGTGTCATAGGAATAAGAACCGGATCGGAACCACCAAGACTATAAGCGGTAGGCAACAAACCCGCTACCGTAGTCAGAGTTGTTAAAAGAATCGGCCTGAATCTTCTTTGACTTGCTTCTATTAAAATATCGTCCATACTTGCCTTGGAATCTTTTCGGATAGAATCGATACAATCTACTAAAACGATCGAAGCGTTTACCAAAACCCCAGCGAGACCGATAATACCGATCATTGCTAAAAAGCTAATAGACTTTCCAGAAAGAGGAAAACCGATCACAATTCCTATAATTCCTAAAGGAATCGTGCTGAGTATCAAGACAGGCTTCCAAAAACTTTTGATTGTAAGAGCCAAAATTCCAAAAATACCGAATATAGCAATGATCCCCGCTTTTGCAAGAGAAGCCATAGATCTTTGTGTATCCTTTTCTTCTCCTCCAAACGTAATCGTAATTCCGGGATATTGTTTTTCAATCAATGGTTTAAATTCCGTGGCTACTCTTTGATTTGCGTCGTGTGCTGTAATTTCGTCTAACTTTACATCTCCGTTAACGGTAATGGCACGATCAAAGTCTTTATGCGCGAGAAGTTCCGGAGATTCGATCAAATCCATTTTAGAAATCTTTGCAAGATTTGTAATATTTCCCGCCTTATTGCGTAATGGAATCGTTTTAATTTCATTCGGATTTTTTCGAAAGTCTCTATCATAAAGAACTCTCAAATATATCTTTGTTCTTCCTTTTCGAACAGTTCCCGCCCTTTCTCCATCATACGCGGCACGCAGCCCGTTCGCAGCGGACAAAGTAGAAACCCCAGTAAAACTTTCCAATCCCTCGTCGAGTTGAATATACATCTGTTTACGGCCATATCGATAGTCGTCTCGAACCGAAAAAACTCCGGGAATCGATTTTAAAAATGATTGTAATTCACTTGAAACCTTCTTTAGAGTTTCATAATCTTTTCCTTGAATAGAAATAGTAATCGGAGCACCAATCGGAGGAGCATTTCCAAATTCCTCTAAAAAGATTTCGTTTAAACCGGGGGTTTTTCTAAGATCCGGTTCAATCGAACGAAGAATTTCAGTCGCTTTTCTTTCTCGTTTTACTTCCGGAGTCAGATAAATTAAGATTACTCCCAAATTTTCACCAAAACGAGATAAAGGATCATCTGGATCGGTTTGTTGTACTCCTATTTTTGTGGAATAACTGACCAATTCTTTTGTAGGAATTTTTTGTACGATACTTTCCATGTATTTCATCTTTTCTCTAGTTTGAAAAATTCTGGAAGTAGGAGGAAATTCGGCTTTGATCATTATGATTTCTATATCTTCTTTTGGAAAAAGTATAAAGTCCATCTGAGACAAGGCTCCACAGGAACCAAATACCAACAATAAAATGACCGCGAACGAAGATTTCTTATGTCGAATATTAAAAGAAACTAATTTAGAAAAATTTGTTTCGATAGAATGAAAAATTGAATCCATCTTAAGACGAAATTTACTTTTGATCTTCATCTGATCGGGAGTTTTTGCAAACGCAGCAATCCTTGCCGGCAAAAATAGGAACGATTCTATCAGACTCGCCGTAAGCGCCACAATCACCACTAAAGGAATTTCCCAAATGAATTTCCCCATAATTCCAGTCATAAACAACATTGGCAGGAACGCCGTTACAGTCGTGAGATAAGATCCGAAAATCGGAACGATCATTTCCACGGTTCCGCGTAACGATGCAGTGACCGAATCATTTTTTTCAGCAAGATAAGTGTATATATTTTCCGAAATTACGATGGAGTTATCCACCAACATCCCGAGAGAAATGATCAAACCCATCATAGAAATCATGTTAAATGATACGTCAAAAAATGGAAGGACCGAAAAAGTCATTAACATGGAGAACGGTAATGAAAGAGAAGTCAGTGTAGCCGTTCTAAAATCTAAAAATAGAAATAAAATTCCAAATACAATCGTAAATCCGATCAAAGCGTTAGAAGAAACTACGTTAAGTCTGTTTTTAGTCCTTTTGGCCTCGTCGTTTAACACAAAAGTTTTCATTCCAGAAGGATAGGTTTTGGAAAGTTCGTCTAATCTTTTGTGAACGTTATCTGCAACATCAATCGCGTCCGATCTTTCTTTTTTAATCACAGAAAGAATCAGACCTTGTTTTCCATTTGCAATCGCAAGAAATCTAGGATATTCAAAAGTATCTTCTACCCTTGCAATATCTCCTAGTTTAACCGCAGAGAAAATTTCGTTTGTTCTTGTAGGGATTTTTCCAATTTCGGAAGGATTTTTAAATTCTCCGTCAATTCTCAAATCGAATGCAGCCTCCGAATCCACGGAACCGGCGGGAAGATTGATGTTTCTATTCCGAATCGTATTTACAATATCATTTAAGTCCAGAGAATACTGCTTTAGTTTATTAGCATTTACTAAAATATGCCATTCTCTATCTCTTTTACCGAAAACGTCCACCCTAGCCACACCTTGGATTTTTTCAAGTTCCCGTTCTACAAATTCGGCTGTGGTATGTAGTTCGATTTCGTCTTTTCCTCCAAAAATGGAAAATTCAATAATCGGAAAAGACCCTGATTTGCGCTCCGTCATTTTCGGCTTTTCGGTAACTTGAGCCGGTAGCTCGGCCATCGCGTTGTCTACGGCTCTTCGAATTTCATTTAAAACTTTTTCCGGATCTTTTTCCTCCAGACTGACTCGGACGTCTATATCCGAAACGGAATTTCTAGAAAAAGAACGGATCTCGTCGATTCCATCTATTTCTTTGAGTTTTTCTTCTATAGGATAAGTGACTCTGAGTTCTACATCTGCAGGGGACGCTCCTGGAAATTTTGTAGAGATCACCATCTGTTTTAAGTCCACATTGGGGAATGCATCTCTTCGTAATCCGATCAGCGAAACAACTCCGGATAAAAAGATGAAAATCATCCCTAAATACATAAAAAGTCGATTTTGAATAAAGGATTCTATAAGTGATTTCATATTTATTTTTGACTGACAGATCAGTTTCTGGAATGCCCTGATCTACTGTCAAACTGGAAAATGTGAATTCAGAGGACAGAAATAAGGAAAGCAAATTCGTCTGAACGTGGTGTTGGTCCGAGCCTTTTAAAAACTTAAGAATTGCCCGAAAAGGATTCAAAAATGCAAAATTTCTAATTTAGAAAAAATGCAACCTAGGGATGCAGCGAGGGGAGATTCTTCCCCCGTTTAGAAAATAGAAAAAGCAATCAATGAAAGATACATTAGGAAAACAAAATATAATTACCATCTTTAATATCCTGAAAAAAGACTCCTACCTCTTCCGTTCTCTATTTAGAACGAGCGAATCGAAATTTACCCGTATTCTGAAGCCGAGCCAATTTCAAAATGGATCCATCTGACTACTCATCCTTACAAAAATAAATATCGTAAATTTTAATTACAAGATTCTGTTTGAGTGAAAAATATCTGATTCTCTGCTATAGAATTTCTGAGTAATAACAAAAAGATAAAATTTTCGGCTTCTCATCCCACAAACTTCAATACAAATTCTATTTTCTTTAGCCTCAGGAATTCTTAAAATGTGAGAACTCAGACAAAATCTCATTTGACACCATTGCGGGGAAGAATCTGATTTCAAGTGTGGAAAGAAACCGTCTAGCATTAGCAATCACATTCGTATTGACCACTTTGTCCATATTGATCGGACTTGTGAATATCTCTCTGGCGACTACAACTTCGAAATACTCTCGAACCACGGGAGGAACATTTTTTAGTACGGCTCCTATTGGCGCCGCTCTGATTAAGATAGAAGGCGAGATTCATTCGGGACATTCTACCTTTGAATCGACCGGCTCAGAAAGCATATTACAAAAACTGAGAGATATAGAACAAAATCCGAATATTAAAGGAATCTTAATCGAAATCAATTCTCCCGGTGGAACGGTTGGCGCCTCTCAGGAAGTTTATAACGAATTAATGCGACTTAGAAAAACAAGAAAGATCGTAGTATCCATGAAAGACATGGCGGCATCGGGCGGTTACTACATCGCCTCTGCCGCGGATAAGATATTTGCTTTATCTGGAACGATCACAGGATCGATCGGAGTCATTGCGATGGCACCAAATATCAAAGGACTTTTAGATCGTTATGGAGTCAAAATGAGAACTTATAAAGAAGGAAAGTATAAGGATTCCTTATCCTTATTTCGAGATTCCACTCCTGAAGAAGATGAGATGATTCAAAAAATGTTATCCGATACTTATAACGAATTCATTCAAGACGTAGCAAAAGGAAGAAATCAAACCGTAAAGTCAGTTCAAAATCTTGCGGAAGGAAAAATCTATTCGGGACAAGACGCATTTAGAAATAAACTCGTGGATGAAATCGGCGGAAGAAAAGAGGCCCTGGAAGAATTATCCAGACTCTGCCAATATGATGGAGAAATACCTTTATATGAGGAAGATGAATCTCCATTCGATAGATTGTTTATGATGTTAGGATCTAAGATGAATTCTTTTTCTGGCGAAAGGATCTTCTTTAAAGAATTCAAAAATTCCCCTGTGCTCATAATTCTTCCTCAGGCGATCAGGTAGGATTCTTTTGAAAGAATTATTCAATACAATACTCGGATTATTGGAAGCTTCTATCTACGAACCGATTCGGTTAGAAACAGCACTTGCAAATATTTCCGAAAGAAATCTAAATTTGTATTCTTGGATCGTTTTGATTCCAAGCGCTTTAAGTATTTCCGTTGGTGCAACTTATATTTCCCCTCCTTACACTGGGAATTCCTTAGGGATGATCGGATTATCGTTTCTTGCAAATTTATCTATGATTTCCATTCTTCCCATGATCTTAGGAGCGGTGATTGATTTTCACGCGCAAAAAAAGCAAAGAACGGGTAACGTGCATTTTTCGTACAATCTATGTCGTTTCGGGATGGCGATCTTTGCTTTTTTTACACCGATTGCCATTCTGTTACGTGAAACGGGTATGACTGGAGGAATCGGTTATTTCTTAATTCTATTCTTTCTAATCGGATACTATGTAACAATCCTTTCAAAAGGAATCCAATTTATTTACGATTTAAAAACTACGGATGCGTTTCGTTTTTCCTTAACAGCGGTGTTTTTTTCCGGCGCATTTCCTTTTATATTTTATTTTTATATTTCAGGTTCCATACTACATTTGATTTTATGAATATTTTAATTACAAACGACGACGGTATTGCTTCTTCTGGTATTAAAGCGTTAGAAACGATCCTTCAGAAAGAGCACAATACTTATTTAATCGCCCCTTTGCGGGAAAGATCCGCCACTTCCATGGCCTTGTCGATTTACGATTCTATGAGAGTAGAAAGAATCAACGACAATCATTATATCGTAGACGGTTATCCAGCGGACTGCGTGAATATAGGTTTGCACGGAGAAATTTTTCCGAAAATTGATCTAGTTTTATCCGGAATCAATCGAGGAGTAAACATGGGTCACGACGTTCATTATTCTGGAACCGTCGGAGCGGCCAGGCATGGTGCTATACATAAGAGACTTTCTTTGGCGGTCAGTTCTGGAAATATCACTAAAGATTATGATTATATTAGAGAAGCTGAATTCGTTCGAAAGTTTATCAACGAATACTCTTCCCAGTTAAAAATAGGAATCGTCTATAACATGAATCTTCCATCTGATTTTACATCTTCAGCAGAGAATTTAAGAGTTACAAAGTTAGGCAAACGCACTTACGAAGATACTTACTCCCAAAAAAATATTATCGGAGGAATCTCTGATTTCTACTTAGGTGGTTCAGAACTAGGACATTCCACCGAAGAAGGAACGGATTTTACTGCATTCTTCTCGGGGAAAATTTCCTTAACTCCCTTATCCCTAGATCAAACTGATTTTTCTAACTTAACGGAACTTGCAGATTCCTTAAGTAGGAATATCTCTTAACGTAAATCCGTTGTAAAAAAATCTAGACGAATAAAAAAACTCAATGCTACTTTTTATGGATCGCGTTCAAACTCGGCAAAGCGGTTTAATTGTTTATTGTTCAAAGATAGAAATCGATAACTTTTATAAAACCAATTTTTTATTGAATGACAATTGCAAAACGGTGATTTTATAAAATCCTTAGAGTAAAACTTTTAAAGAAGATAAAAATATAGATCAATCCATTCGGCAACGTTTTGAGATCCATTTAAAATAATTATTGTTAGGTAAAATATAAAATGTCCGACAAGGATAAAAATAAAAAAAAATCTTCCGCTAAAAAAAGAATTCTTCAGGAAATCAATAAGGAAAATTTTCTTTTTGCACTAACTTTAATCGATCGAGAAATTTCTTCTGGAAATGAAGATCCAGAATTATATTACAATTTTGCAATATGTTGCGTAAGAACCGATAATTATAGAAAATGCGTTTCTATTTTAGAAGAACTTCTTGAAAAATTTCCTAGATTCGGCGAGCGAGAAAATTCTATTTTGATGATCGTTTATGCGTTAATTCAAAATAAAGAATATTCAAAGGCGTTAGATAGATGTGAAGAACGTCTCAAGTTTCAAGTGGACGATCTAAAAATTCTTTCTATGAAGGCATTCGCTCTAGAAAAATCTGGTAAGATAGAGGACGCGATAGAAATTCATAAGAGAATTCTTAGATTACGTCCCGATTATAAAAACAGTTTAAATTCTCTGGGTTATTTATTGTTAAATCAAAGGAACCCTAACCCGGAAGAATGGAAGTTGGCCACTGATTGTTTAAAATCCGTTTTAAAAAATGAACCTGATAATCCAGCTTATTTGGATTCTTTCGGTGTTCTTCTTTTCAAAAGTGGTAAAAAAGAAGAAGCCGTTTTAGCTTTTAAAAAAGCTCTCTTAAAATCTCCTACACATCCTGAGATATTATGGCACATTGAAAAAGCGGAAGACTCTACTTGACAGTGCGATTATTTTTTAAAACATGGAGTCGGAAACGGGATGTAGCGCAGGGGTAGCGCATCTGCCTTGGGAGCAGAGGGTCGTAGGTTCAAATCCTATCATCCCGATTGTCCGATCCTCCCAAGACTCGGTAGCTCAGTTGGATAGAGCAACTGCCTTCTAAGCAGTGGGTCGGGGGTTCGAATCCCTCTCGGGTCACCAGGATCAGCAAGAAACGGAGAACGTAGCTCAGTTGGTAGAGCTCCAGTTTGTGGTACTGGCCGTCGCGGGTTCGATTCCCGTCGTTCTCCCCAGTTTTGTAGAAACTCCTACTAAAAAATCTGTCCTAAAAAAATCAGCCAATCGCAAGTTTTTTATAACGTGGTAGTTCCCACATAAAAAAACATCACATCTAAACATTTATAAACTTCTCGGTAGTTATTCATTATCAAATCTTTAAGGTTTTAAATTTAACGTGAGTTTGATGTAAGATTTTTATTTTATGAAATTTAATTTTTCTGTAAAAAAAATGTAGGATCTCTCGCAAACTACAATCTCAAAAAATGGGTGTTTAAAAATTCGTATTAACGTGAGCAGGGCGTAACGCGAAAGGGATGGATGAATGAACTAAAGCACAACGCTTCCTATCATAACCTTACCCACAAGTATTTAGATTTCAATATTAAATCTGTGGGAATTACGACAAATCCTCTGTAAAACTGAGTTCCCACCCTTATTTTTGGGTGGGGGCGGAGGTGGAGAAATTCGGAAGACTTTTCTCTATCAGAAAAACATGCTTTTTGCAAGTAAAAAGACTCATTCTTGTCGGAACACTTGAAAAATGTGCGTTTTTGAGCCTTCTGATTCTAAAATCCTATTCAACTTGTGGGTAAGGTTATGGCTTCCTATGAGGCGCGTTGTAGGTTAAGTTATTGGTATTTTATAAAAATTTAATCTGGTTTGGAATTTCACAATAACTTAACCGGAGCTGAGTTCCCTCACATTGATCCCTTTCGCATTGGATTATGCCGAACTCGCGTTAATCTAATTTTAAAGAAATAACAAACCGGTAATTCTTGCTTTAGTCTTCGCTCAACCAAACGTCCTCTAAACAAAATTCTTTTGAAAAATCAGAATCTTTTGCAATCCAAGTTCCATGAATCGTCCAGATAAACATATCTTGTGGGAACTTCTCACTCATTTCAGGTTTGTAATACAAATCTAAAGGAATTTTAAAATGTTTAGACTCGGAAAAATTCAAAAATTTTTCTCCTATAACCCTGTCCTTAGGCAACCTAAGTTCAGTATCCATATCAATCGATTCACGTAAAATGATACCGAGCTTCAATATTTTTACGGTTTCTTTGCAGCCTACAACATGAAGGGTTTTCCAATTTGAAATTTCAGGTTTTTGATTTTTAAGATGATGTGTTTGTCGCAACTCAACTAAAAAGTCTTCTTTCTGAACCGAATTACGAAGCTTAAACCACATTGTAGAAGGATTTCGATCTAGAAGATTGCGAATTCTGGAACTTCTATTAGAAAGATAAGAATTCGTAAAATCAAAAGCTAAAAATGGAGGTTGAATCGTAAATGCTTCGATTTTATTCTTTGTATTATAAAACAGATAAAGATTCCCCAAAATGATCGTAACCGGAAAAATAAAAACTAAAACTTTTGGTAATAGACTTTTAGGAATCATAAAATCAAAAGTGTGGGAACTACCACAATGGGCAATCAGGATTTTGAACTACGACAAAAGGTAATTAAGTATGAAAATAGGTATTGTAGGTGGAACCGGACTGATCGGCAGAAATCTTACATTTCGTTTATTAGAAATAGGATACTCCGTAAGAATTCTAAGTAGATTCTCTAATATTCCTGAACTTCTTCAAGGTAAAAAAAATTTAGAAGTTATAGGAGAAAGTTTTCCAAGACCAGAAAGTTTAAAACATTTAGATGCAATCATAAATTTAGCCGGATCGCCTATCGCCGGAGTTAGATGGACAAAAAAAGTGAAAGAAGAAATTCGTTCGTCTAGAGTGGATTATACGGAAAGTTTAGTTTCCTCTATCTCTAAAATTGCAGACACTCTACCTAAGGTTTTGATTCAAGGATCTGCGATCGGCTATTATGGTTCTTATGATGATAACACAGAAAATTTTTCAGAACATTCTTCTTATGGTAAAGACTTCCTGGCGTCCTTATGTGTGGATTGGGAAACAGCCGCCGAACCTATTTCAAAACTTGGAATCAGACTCGTTCAAGTTAGAACAGGAGTCGTCTTAAGTCCTCAAGGAGGAGCTTTGAAAAGTATGCTCCCTTCTTTTCGTTTGGGTTTGGGCGGCCCTTTGGGTTCTGGAAATCAAATTCTTAGTTGGATTCACATCGAAGACGCAGTTAACGCGATCATTCATTTATTAGAAAATCCTAATTTTTCCGGACCGTTCAATTTAGTAGCACCGAATTCGGTAAATAATAAAGTTTTTTCGAAAACACTCGCTGGGATTTTAAAACGTCCTGCGGTTTTTAAAGTTCCAGCAACAGTTTTAAAAATTCTTTTTGAAGAAGGTGCAAACGTAATTTTAAAAGGCCAGAAAGTTGCGCCGGAAAAACTACAAAAGTCCGGATTTTCTTTTTTATATCCAGAATTAGAAACTGCGCTTCAGAATCTGCTACGATCAGAGTCTTGATTTTTTAAGACCAATTTTTTGAAATTGTCTCTAAAGACATAAACGATAATCCTTTAGAAGTTTTTAATAAAATGCGGAAGTTACCACAGAAACCTTCGCATCT
This sequence comes from Leptospira kirschneri serovar Cynopteri str. 3522 CT, assembly GCF_000243695.2. NCBI lineage: Bacteria > Pseudomonadati > Spirochaetota > Leptospiria > Leptospirales > Leptospiraceae > Leptospira > Leptospira kirschneri. The sequence continues at coordinate 368,519 of NZ_AHMN02000005.1, forward strand.
GGACATTGCGAACTTTCTTGGGGTTCTGTAAGTTTAGTAAACAAAGTTATTTCATAAAAATTTAAAGGGTTCACATCGAAAGAAAATCTCCCAGTGTGAACCCTTTTTGATTTCAATACATAACAGCTCCGAATTCGTTTGAATTCAAAGCAGTCCCCAAATTCCACCCATAAGACTCGATGGAGTTGTAGGATCTTCGTTATCGGTGTAGCTCCATCTACAAAGTGAAAGATACGAACTGCCTCAATAGAGGCCGGCTCCAAACTCATTGGAATTCGCGCCAACCCCACCAATTCCGCCTACCAAACCGGAATCCAAAATGATGCTCGACGCTGCCGCAGGATTGTTGGTAACAGGAGTGGCACCGCCTACAGAATGAAAAACACGAACCGCATTGTTCGTTCCACCAATGATCAGATCTATCAAACCGTCTCCATTAATATCACCGTTGGAAAGAGAACTACTAGGACTTGGAACGCCAGGAGCCCCGGCAAAACTTCCGGAAAATCCTAAACCGGGAACTCCTGCTATAGTCACGCTTGCAGTGTTAGTATCAGCGCTAACAGGTCCAATACCACCTACAGTTGGAGTCATAAATACCTGAACGGCATTTGGATTTACGGAGGTAAGTATTATATCGGCTCTACCGTCAGAATCCAAGTCTTTGACAGTAAGGGACATACCAATCGTTTGTCCGTCGACAATTCCGTTAATAACACGATCCGCTGCACCTACAGTTGTACTCGCTATCCCACCAGTCCCAGCACCTGCAAGAAAAATAGCAACTCTACCCTGTAACGGGCTGAGTGGGAGAGCGATCGCCTGTGAGAAGAGCGGCGCCCCTATGACTACATCACAAAAACCATCTCCATTAATATCGGCAACCGAGACAGAGGCTCCAAATAGAGCTGGTCCGCCCGGAAATCCTACTGTAAGTACAGTATTATTCGTAATTGTATTAGGTGCAGCTGCAGTCAATCCACCGGGAGTAGAACCATAATAGATATAAACCCTACCCCAATCATCTCCAGATCCATTATTGAAACCAGGTGCACCAACTGCAATGTCATCGGAAAATCCTCCACCCGTATTTCCATTCATATTTCCGGTAGAGATGAAATAACCGAATCTATCACCAGTAGCACTTCCAGTTTTAAAGGAACTAGCTCCAGCCCCGGCCCCATTTACGGTTACAGTTGTAATACCGGCTCCTCCGGTAGAATGAAAAACATAAATCCTTCCCGTGGACGTATTATAACCAGGAGCACCGACGATCACATCTGTATATCCGTCTCCGTTGATATCTCCCGTTGCAAGTGCATCACCAAATCGATCTGCATTAAGGTTACCAGTGAGAGTATTGTTTGCAAAACCCGAAAACGAAGCTATCACGCCATTTGTTCCGGAGGAATGGAAAATATAAACTCGACCGACCGGAGCACCGCCCACAACATCAGTCGGAGCGCCTACAATTACGTCTGCAAATCCATCTCCATTAACGTCTCCAGTAGCGACGGTTTTTCCAAATCGGATTGCGGCATTTCCTACAATTGTGCGACTTGCAAAAGGAGCACTTGTAGTTGTAATACCCGCAGTTCCAGATGAATGGAAAATATAGACTAGTCCTTGTCCATATTCCGCAGTTACTAAGTCCGAATAACCGTCCCCGTTAATATCTTTGTTAGTTCCTTTTCTCACAGTAATCATAGCTGATGTAGTAACATTGTTAGAAGTATCAGTAGCCTTTACTTGAATTGTATGTTGAGAGTTTGACCTCCAAGTTGCAGCTCCCGTAGGTAAAGGGTATTTCCAGGAAGTAGTTCCGATTATACCTGCACCTGTAAAACCTCCACCATCGATTGAAATTTCAATACTTGCAATTCCACGTGCGTCAGCCGCAGTTCCGATCACAAACCCAGATTCTATCGTACTATTGGTTCTTAAATTTTGAATTGCAACTGTAGGCGGTGTAACATCCGGAGCTAATCCAGTTGTAAAATTCCAAGTCAAACTAGGGTCAGGAAGAATCGTATTTCCTTGTAGATCTTTTACAGTTGCCAAAGTAACAGCATAATTAGTACCAGCGTTAAAAGGAGTTGGTACAGTAGGAGTAAAAGTTGCAGATGCTCCGGAACAATTCTTTGTTAAAGAAATTCCATTATTGACCGTAAGATTCAACGTAGAACAATTAATCGTTTCATTAAAGGAAACCGTAATATTAGAATTTGTAGATATTCCGGTTGCTCCAGGTAAAGGACTTACTAAAGAAATTTGAGGAGGAGTTACATCCGGTGCCGCTCCTGTTGTAAAACTCCAACTATAAGTCCCGATCAGGTTACCCGATGCGTCCGTTGCAGTAGGAGCAACCGTTACCGTATATGTCGTGTTAAATGCCAAGGGTCCTGTCGGAGCAAAAGTAGCAGTATTTCCGTTACAGTTAATGTTTAAAGGTACTGTAGAAAGTGGAGTAGTAATATCATCATCCATACTGATACTTCCCAAAACTGTTCCACAATTCATCGTTTCATCAAAAGCAATACTTCCACCAGAATTGATAGGTAATCCTGTAGATCCATTTGTAGGAGTTACAAAAGCTACACTCGGTGCGGTCAAGTCCGGTCCAGGTCCAGTTGTAAAATTCCAAGAGAATGGAATAGCTGGGAGATTGGCGCTATCGCGAGCTCCCGCATTAATTTCCACCGTGTATGTTGTATTAAATGCGAAAGGATTAACTGGGTCTGGCGTCCAGGTTGCAGAGGTTCCAAAGCAAGCAACATTTCCAACTAAATACACTCCTGTTGCCTGCTGTTTCAATCTAAAAGAAGCAGCATTTACAGTACCACACGCCATCGGTTCGCTAAAAACTACAGTAGGATTGATATTCACACCTACTCCGGTAGCATTCACAGCAGGAAACGTAAATGTAACAGTAGGTTGTGTTAAGTCTGGCGCAGCTCCCGTAGTAAAAGTCCAAGTACGTGGTGTAATTGGATTGGATGATAAATCTGTAATTCCTGCAGTGAGAATAGCTTTATACGATTTATTGAAGTCCAAACCTGCAGCTGCAACTGGAGTTATAGAAGCAGTTGCACCCGAACAGGTTAGAGTTACACCTACATTATTTCCCGGAACAAGCGTTTCTTCTAGAACAAAATTTCCAGGAACCGAACCACAATGAATCGGTTCATCAAAAGCGACTCCAATAGCAGAATTCACTGATATACCCGTTTCACCAGGACTTGGAGATGCGAATGAAAGTGCAGGAGGAGTGTTATCTGGACCAGCCCCTGTAGTAAAAGTCCAGTTCTGTGGACCTGGAAGCGGATTATTGGCAAGATCCTTCATGGAAGCGGAAACTTCAACGCGATAAGTAGTATTTGGCGTTAAAGGGTTATTCGGACTTAAGGTGGCACTGGAACCCAAACAATTTACACCGGAAAGTTCTACTAGATTTGTAGCATTGTTTTTAAGTATAAGGGAAACATTATCAATAGTAGTACAATCCATTGTTTCCGTAAAAGCCACTTGTACAGATGTTGTATTGGAAATAAGAGCAGCACCAGCGGCAGGTATTCTTAAAGATAAAGCAGGAGCCACTGCATCTATTATAGTAGCCGTAGTAAAATTCCAGGTAAGATCTTCTTTTAAAGAAATTCCTTCCTCAGATTTAATTTCTTTGGAAATTGTTACGCTGTAAGTTGTTGAAGCAGATAAGGCAGAGTTAGGAGTGAGAACAGCAGTATTTTTATCTAAACGTAAAGTCGCTAAGATCGGATCTCCACCTTTTTTAAGAAAAAAAGTAGAAGAAGTGACGCTCGAAGAATCAAAAGCACTATTAAAAGTCGCTTGGATTGAAGTATTTAGAGGAATATCAGATACACCTGAACCTGGAGTGATTTGTGCAATCGCAAAAGAATTTCCTCCTTTTGTACTCAAATCCAAGTAAGCAAAGAAAGGCAGGGAATTTTTACTTCCGTTAATACAATTGATTCCCCAAATGAAAAATAGAACCAATAAAATGGTTTTTATAATTCTCTGCATATCGAACCTCCAACATACTCCGAGCTTTCTATTTATTGCGACGAACGTATATCGGTATAATAGCATATATAATCAGTCTTTATCTCTTTGAGTTATAACATGAACGATAAACTTTGGGATCCAAAGTATCTACTCATTTAGGACTAATGATTCTGTCAAAATCACTAATGTGAACACTTTATTATAAAAAAATGATAATAAGTACATAGGTTTAATTTCATTTAAAAATTCTTTTCCATTTTTCAAAAAGAAAAAAGAAAAGAATTTAGATTATTTTATAACTTGAAAATACAAAACTATATCATCTAAATAAATAGCTTAAATATAAGGCAAATTGAGTAATCGTACAAAGAATTGCTTATGTTAGGCGGATTTATAAGTAAAACAGATTATTTGAATCTATTTTTTCTGTATTTGAATGTTTTATCGGAATTTTTTAATTTCAGAAAAAGTATTTCAATTTTTATATTCAACCTAAATGATGTTAGAGGTAGATTCTAAAATTTATTTTTTATCTATTCTTAAAAGATCTTACATTTTGGGAAATTTCATAAAATGAATTTTTAATTTGATCATAATCTCAAAACGGTAATTTCGAATAGAAGTTAAATCGTTATCTTTTAGTTTTCAAAATTTATTTTTCTACAAAAAATAAAAGTGTATAGAGTAAATTCTCTGTTTTTAAAAATACTTTAAATCAGTATCCCAGGCCTTGTGTCTAAATAAAGGATCTACATCAAATTTATGATATTCTGTCATATACAAGACTTACCCATTTCTATAAAATTAAATACCTAAATGTTTATCCCAAAATGCCGCTTCACATAAGTTCGGTATAATCCAATACGAAAGCGATTCTTTTGTAAGAACTCTCACAAATTCGGATCAATGGAAAAATTCTTGTTGAATCACAGGATGATCTTTTAACAATTCCAATGCTTTTTGGATCAATTGTTTACCGGTTTCAGTTTGATTCCATACGTTAAGTCCAGAAGGATGTGGCAATGGAATCCAGTCTAATTGAACTCCATAAAATTCACGGGAAAAACTCTTACCGACCACGTCTTCAAGTTTGTATTTTCCAAATTCAAACAATTGATCGATCGCAAGTTTACCAATCGGAATCAAAAGTTCCGGTTTATGAAAACGAACTTCAAATTCTAAAAATTGGGAACAGTTCTTTACTTCCACCGAATCCGGTTTACGATCTCCACTTTTTGCTTTGCCGGGAAAACATCTACAAACGGCAGACATATTTACCTTACTTCGAAAATGCTCCTCTTCAATGCCGATTTTTTTAAACCAACCAAAAAGGGTTTTTCCAGCAGTATAGGCAAATGGCCTACCAAATCTTTCTTCGTGAATTCCGGGAGCCTGACCCAAACTAATAATTTTTGAAACGGGAATACATCCATGTACGGGATTCCCTTGCATATTAGGACATTTTCTACAACTCAAGAGACGTTCTATATGATTTGAATATTCTAATTTCCTACTTTTCATTCTAAAGAAAAATCTAATTTAAAAGAATCTTAACCGATTCCGCCAATGAATCCACAACCCGAATAGTGGATTTTAATTTCGTAAGTTCTAAAATTTTTTTTACGTGGGAAGAAGGAGAAAATATTGCCATTCCACCTTTTCCTTTTTCTACAAATTTTGTATGTGTATTTACAAATACGGCCAACCCGGAAGAATCAATATATCTAGTTTTTTCCATATTCACAAAAATGAATATAAATCCTCGATCAATTAAATCGAAAAATTTTTCCTTAAGTGCGTATGCGGAGTAAAGATTGATTTCTCCGCTTATTTTTAAAATTACAGCGTTTTTTGGAAAATTTTCGGGGAGATCTTCTTTTTGTAGGGTTACGTCCAATTCATTGATCGAAAAATCCACTTCTTCGTCTTTGAGGTTAAATGAATCTTCTGATCCCATACCATTTCCCCCAGTTTTCAAATTTCCCTGACCCCGTCAGAGATTTTAAATGAATATAATTTTAGTTCTTTTTGAAATTTATCAAAGTAACGGGTTTTTATTGTTTCAAACAAAATATTTTTCCTACCCACTTTGTCCAGTACCAAAACACAACCTCCAAAACCTCCTCCGATCATTCTTGCTCCCAGGGCTTCTTCCATTCTAAGTTCATGAACTATAAAATCAGTTTCTTTACACGAAACTTCGTAATCTTTAGAAAGTGAAGAATGACATTCAAAAAGTATTTCACCTAATTCTTGTACGTTGCCGTTTTTTAAGTTTTCAATTGTTTTAGAAGTTCTTAATCTTTCTCCGATCACGTGTTTTGCTCGTTTTTTTTCGATTTCACTCAAACCAAAAGAAACATTCTCTAAATCCTCCAGTTCCACCTGATAAAGCGTTTTTACAGATGATTTGTATTTCTTGATTTTTTGAAACGCAGATTCTACTTCCTTTCTGCGTTCGTTGTAAGCACTATCTTTTAGAGAATGTTTTATTTTTGAATCGATCAGATAAAATTCGCAACCTTCTAAGTCCATCTTATGAAAATCGTATTCTAAACTTTCCGTATCAAGAGCGATACAGTATTCTTTCCTCGCGGTAGAAATAATAAACTGATCCATAATTCCACAGTTGACTCCGACAAAGTGGTTCTCTGCTCTTTGGCTTAACAATGCAATCTCTTCTTTGGATAGATTCCAATTATGAATTTCAGAAAGTGCGAATGCTACTACAACTTCAAAAGCGGCAGAAGAAGATAGTCCTGCACCCTGAGGAATATTTCCCCAAACTACTAAATCGAAAAAATCGGAAACGAAATCCAGTTTTCTAAATTCCTCAATGATTCCATAAACGTAATTTACCCAGGTATGCTTGGAATCATAAACGATGAATTCTGCTTCGATTTTTTCTTTGGAAGAAACGGAATAAATTCTGAATTTTCGAGTTTGATTTTTACGGATCGCAATTCGAATTGAAAAATCGATCGCGGCCGGTAGAACAATTCCTCCCGCATAATCCACGTGTTCGCCTATGATATTAATTCTTCCAGGAGCGGTAAAAAATCGAATTTTCTCTTCGTTTGTTGGAAATTCTCTTTTTAGATTTTCTGCCAAGTCTTCCGGATTCATCATTTACTCTTTGATTTAAGATTTGAAACATTGTCAGAAGCTTTGATTCTAGTCAATCTTTCTCTGCGTCTTTCATTATTCAATTTTTATGGTTTGATATACGGAATATTCCGATTTACTAAATTGTGGGAACTGCTACTTTTGATTGAAATTTTAAAAATGGCTTTTAGAGATTATTCTAAAATTTTAATAGAAATTCACTTACAAATTTATCATAAAATGCAGTAGTTCCCACAGATTACGTTTCTTGAACTGACTAATTTTTAAATTAGTTTTCTTTTTTGTTATTCAATTTCTATAGTTTGATATGCGAAATATTCCGATTTACTAAATTGTGGGAACTCCCATTTTTTTTCGCAAAAAGTTTTGTCATTGGGAAAAGAAATCTCTGCGCGCTATCTAACGTTAGAAAACGAGAAAGATTTTTTTAAAAGTATGAGTTCCTACAAATTTTAGAATTTATTCGTAAAATCCTGATTTGTGAGAGTTCCCACATTCAAAAAATCGATCTGCAAAATTCAGATCTTAGCTTTTTCTAGAAAAACAAATCCTAGACCTTACTTCGAATTTATGTTTCTAACGAAGTCCTCCGACAACTTAACAAAATCGAAATCGTTAGGCGAAGGTTTCAATCTTTTTGTAGAGTTAAATATCAAATTACTACTCGGAAGTATAAAGTAGTATCAGAAAATGAATGGACGATTTTACAAAGACGTGGAAATTCTCAAAAATTCTATTACTGATCTCTATAAAATTGAGTACCGTTAATTCTATCACAAAACACTGATTCTATGTAAAATATTAGGTACTTTATTATATAGTTATGAGTAACTTGAAATCGTTGACTTTTTTGTGTGAGATCCCACATTTTAAGTTTTGAAACAGGCTTAAGAATAGTATCATTTTCATAGTGTAAACTAATGTTTATCACAAAGTGCCGTTTCAGGTAAATTCGGCAAAAGCGATTGAAGCGTAGTAAAACTCATACAGAAACCATAATACTAAAGAGTCGTAAATCATACACGGTTTTTGTGGGAACTCACACTTTTGAAGATTCAAAAATGATTGATTGTAAGATTTTAGAACAAACTCTCAGTAAATGAATATGATCTTTTTGGATTTTTCGTCAAAATTTGATCTGAAATTTCTATAACTTATTCTCAAAATCGATTCTCTTCCAAAAATTTATACAATCTGTTTTTACACAGAAAATATCTATTGAGTAATTCTAAACAAGAAAGACTCTGAACTTTCTTTCAGAACGTATTCTTAGTTTTCAATAAGTCCGCAAACTGGATTTTTCTTGCCGATCGATTTCATTTTTTAAAACTGTTCAAGCGTTCTTTTTTTATGATTCGACTAGAAACCAGATTCACTTCCTCTTTTATACAATCTTCTAAATTTGAACCTTTTTTGGAAAAAGCAGAATCGGCCCGACTTACACTTCATTCTTTTCAAGGAAAAGGAAACGAATATCTAGGATGGCTTTATCTTCCTAAAGAATTGAAAAATTCAGAAATCGAAAGAATGACTCAAGTCGCCGAACGTTTAAGAAATTCTTCCGAAGTAATCGTAGTGATAGGAATCGGAGGTTCTTATTTAGGATCACGGGCCGTATTGGAAGCCACACTTCCATTTTTCAAAAAACCTTCCGTCGGAAATCCAGAAATTATTTTTGCAGGACATCATCTAGAATCCAGATATTTTTCCGAACTAATAAAATACCTCGAAGATAAAGATTTTTCGATCAACGTCATCTCTAAGTCAGGAACAACCACGGAACCTGCCATCGCGTTTCGTCTTCTTTGGGAGCTTCTCCGTAAAAAATACGGAACTTCCGCATCTTCCAGAGTGGTCGCTACCACGGATTCATCCAAAGGAGTTCTAAAAAAATTCGCGGATTCGGAAAAACTCGACACATTTACAATTCCGGATAACGTAGGTGGAAGATATTCCGTCTTAACTCCAGTAGGTTTATTTCCCCTTGTAGTCGCCGGAATTCCGATCAGTAAATTTATATTAGGATTTCAAAATATTCTAAATGATCTTCATCTGGTCGCCGATCCAAAGCGCAATCCCGCTACTTATTATTCCGCGTTAAGGAATTATTTTTTATCAGAAGGAAGATATGTAGAAGTATTAGCAAATTTTAATCCTTCTCTCCGATACGTTTCGGAATGGTGGAAACAATTGTTTGGCGAAAGCGAAGGAAAAGAAAACAAAGGAATTTTTCCGGCTTCTATGGACTTTACCACCGATCTACATTCTCTAGGGCAATACATCCAAGAAGGAAAACGAATTTTATTTGAAACGGTCTTAAGCCCTTCCGAAGTTTGTTCAAATCTGACCTTAAAAACAACTCAAGATAATTTAGATTCTTTGAATTTTCTTTCTGGAAATTCTCTCGGATACGTAAACGAACAAGCAAGACTAGGAACTCTACTTGCTCATGCAGATGGCGGAGTTCCTTGCTTAGAGCTTGTATTTCCGGATATATCTCCCCAATCCTTGGGAGAATTGATGTATTTTTTTGAATATTCCTGCGCAATTTCAGGTTACTCTTTGGGAGTGAACCCATTTGATCAACCGGGAGTAGAAGCGTATAAAAAGAATATGTTCGCTCTTTTGAATAAACCAGGTTTTGAAAAAGAAGGAGAAATACTTCGCAAAAGAATTTCAAGGAGCGAAAAACCCTAATCCTTCACATCTCCAATTTGATAGAATTTTTTGAAAGAGTAACACTCAACGACAAGAATATAAGATTATAGTAAAATTTCATTTTACTGCTTGACATCTTTTTAAAATCAATAACTGGATAATTCTATGAAGAGGTACGGAAACAAAATTGGCGCCTGCGTTTTAGCGTTTTTGTTTGTATCCATTTCGTTTCCCTCTTCTAGCAATCTTCCTGGGAAGTTGCATCCCCACAAACAAACCATAGACGGGGTCGAATCCGAATACAAAGAGCCGGTTCAATTAGAAGAGGAATTCGAATTCCTACTCAGTTTCCACTCTTTGACTCATAAAGATACTTTATTCGTATTTAAAAGCAAAGTTACTTCCCTCCAGGATAGGTTCCAATTCCATTTCTGTAACATCCAAACTCTCAATCTACTGAATTTACCTCCTCCTTCCCTAGTATAACGAAAATTTAATCTTTTAGTTTTGCACTTTACGGGGTGAATATGTCTTATTGTCCTCTTTTAGTCGTGTTTGTTATACCTAACGTAGTTTTTTTAAGTATGAATCCTTCTTTTTATTTGGATTGAATTCTTGTTTTACTGTTTGCAACTTACGGATCTCCAAGTTTTGCCAATCCCTATTCTTCGGGCATTCCACTCTTAGGATTGGGATTGGCATATTTTTTACCAACTTGGAATTGCTGGCCTTTTTATGGAAGTTTCTAGATTTATTTTTTTATGGAAAAATCAGGTCTTATAAAACGAATCACTTACTTCCGAACTCACGTTAAAATATAGATTTTGTGAGAGTTCCCGCAGATTAAGTCACATTACAAATTTTTAAACATTCATTTTTCTGAAAAAAGTTGGAATCTGAACTTTACAGATCGATTCCTAAAATGTGGGAACTACCACGTTTTTACGAACAAATTCTAAAATTACGGGAACTCATACTTTTAGAAAATTCTTTCTCATTTTCTCCACAAATTCACGCTAAATATCAGCGATTGTTAAAATTCTCATATTCCCTCTGTTTCCAAAATTAAGAGCTTGTTCTAAAACCTCAAAGAATTTTACGCTATAATTCTTTAGAAATTTTTAATATTATGTAGTAGTTCCTGCAGATTGTCACATTTGGCAATTTGCGAACAAGTTATAATGTCGTTAAATTTTCGCAGTAGTTCCCACGTTGGACGGTTTTGGAACAAGCTCTTAATTGAATTAAAAATGGGTTTTCTTTCCAGAAAACTCAGATAGTTTTTCCCGGAAATTTTCCACTGAAGTAAAAATGGACCAAGAATTTAAAAGATGGACCCGTCTTCTTAGAGCAATCGAAACGGGAACAAAAATCGAACTCGGCGGATATATACTCAACGATTCCTTTAGATCGAATTTAGAAAAGTTTGTAAAACTCTGTCTAGAAAATTATAACAAAAACGATCTGACTCCAGTGGTTTATTCCGTAATTCAAGAAATGCTTTTACAAGCGACCATTTCTAACCTGAGAGAATATTTTTGCCAGGAAAACAAAATCGATTTTTTTGATCAAAATTCTTTCGATTCTAGTGAAGAACAATTTAGAAAATTCTTAAATACTTTAGACCCTAAAGCGGTAAGAAATTCTTTAAAGTCAAAGAATTTATTTTTAAAAGTAATCATTCGTCACAACCATACCGGGCTGGCCGCAGAAGTATTCAATAATTCTAAATCAATTCCATTTATAGAAGAACGTCTGAGAAAATACCTTGCTTCGGCAATGGAATATAAAAACTTAATGGATTATTATGATTCTTATCCGGAGGATAAGGAAGGCAGAAATCTTGGACTTGCGTTTTCAATTTTGATACTTCGTGAAACCGGCTTAAAACCGGAATTGCTTCGAATCAGCTCCGGAAAAGACGTTCATATTTCCAGATTAGAAGTTCCGTTCGGAGAAGAATATAAAAGTATTCGTAAACAAATTCTAAAATCTTCTCTTTTTACAAACGAAAGTCAAGAACCGGAACTTCCTTGGAAAACGAGCCGCTGCAGTTATTGTGGTAGAACCGTAGACGATCGTATTTTTTTCTCAAAAATTCCAGAAGATATTCCGGTTAAAGAAATTCCGGAACCAGTTCGATCCGGAAACGGAATTTGTGCCTGGTGTCTTTCCTCTTATTTAACGTGAGTTAGGCATTCTAAAATTGTAAGAACTTGTACTTTTAGAAAATTTTTTCTCAGCCGGATTCGCCCAGATTTCCTTACTCGAATCCACGTTATTTATAATCTGAAAGCCTACAAAGTTCCAAAAATTCTTTCCAACGAGAACCTAAACGTTCGGAAAAATCATTGTCCTTTAGAGAAATATAATATTCTTTTTCTCCCAAATCAAACACATTTCCTGGAAAAATTTTTCCACCTAATCTTTGTTTAACGGAAAGTTCTTGAAAGATTTGAGAAAGATCAAAGAAAGTTTCCGTTTGGATTTCATTCAGAATACTACTATTCAACACGGAAATTCCTACGTAGTACAAATTTCCTTTTCCGAAAATGACTTTTTCATTTTTCAATTCAAGTCCGGTATAACTCGCTGTCTTTGGCTGAGGCAATAAATACAAAAGACAATCTTCTTTCGAAAGAGTATTCGGCATTTGAAAAAGATTTTCCGGTAAGTAAAGAAAATCTGGATTGATAATCCCGATCGTTTCTCCCATCCATCCCGCCCTTTCCAATCCGGTTCTAATTCCTCCGGCTGTTCCCAAAATTTCTTTTTTTTCCTCCGAGAAAACCAATGGAAAAAGTGAAAATGTTTCCAGTTCTTTACGAATCTTCTCTCCTAGATAATGAATGTTGATTATTACAACTTCTGCATTTTGTTTCCAAGCTTGAAATAAAGAATAATAGATAATAGGAATTCCGTTTACGGTAAGTAGCGGCTTAGGAACGTTTTTGGTAAGTTCCTTCATCCTCGTTCCAAAACCAGCTGCAGGAATAAAAAATTTCACTCGATCCCTTTCATAAAGTTAGAATTGGATAAGAGTTCTTCTTTTAATAGATGAAAAAATACGTAAAGTTGATCCGGAAACAAACCCACTTGAACAATTTCCAATAGATTATCAAGCGCATTCAAAACACTTTTCTTATACTTATCCATCTTTTTGTCCGCGATCAAATAGAAATAAGAACCGAGGGCCTTGTAAGAACGTTGAAGACATTGGATGTAATAACATTCTTTGGACTTCGGAAAATTTTGTTCACTAAGATTTAGAAAAATCTGATATAACCCCTGTCTCATCCCAAATGGTATCGGTCTATATGCGTCGTAAAGAATACTGGCAAGATCGTAAAATGGAGTCCCCATTCGCGCGTCCTGAAAATCTATCATACAAATTTGATTTTGGGAATTGATCAATAGGTTCCTTCCATGAAAGTCCCTGTGACAAAAAACTTTTACCGGGTATTCTGCAAGAAAAGCTGAACATTCTTCGATAAAAATTTTAGTTTCACTTCTTAATTGAGTTTTGAGCTGAAATTCTTTTTTGAACTTTAGATAATTGGAATATGTAAAATTACTTTCGAAATCAAGTTTTTCTAAATCAAAATCTCTTGAACTAACCGGAGGAATCGGATTTGTCTTCTGTAATTTGACAAGTATTTCTATCGATTTTATGAGCCAATCCCTATATTCCAAATCGTCCTCGATCGAAGTCAGATCTTTTTCTCCTCCGTCAGTCATAAGAATTAAAAAATGGATCAGATCTTTCTTTAGAATTTCCGGAACTAAAAATTGTTCATGACTTAAAAAATCCGCAATCTCTACAAAGTCGTGTTGAAAACGAATGTCTTTGCAAAGGATTAAGGTTCGATCCGGATAAACGATACGAAAGTATTTTCGATCAGAGGCTTCAAAAACGATCGGAGTAATTTTTTGAGGAAGTTTTCCAGAGAATTCCAAAAACTTCAACTCTGGATCAGTAAGAGGAATTGAAACGTTCATTATATTATACCTTGTTCGGAAAAATTAAACGGAATTCGGTTCCGAAGTTCGGCTCCGATTCGATTTCGATCTTAATTTTGTGTTGGTCCGCAATTTCCTTAGCTACAAACATCCCGAGTCCAGTTCCTTTTCCAATTCCTTTTGTAGTAAAATACGGTTGGTAAATTTTTTGAATCACTTCTTCGTCCATTCCAACTCCGTCGTCCAAAACGGATACCACGGGATGATGGTTTTTAATATATACAGAAATTTGAATATTCCCTTGATTACCGGTCGCGTCCGCGGAATTTAATACGATATTGGAAAGTAAAAGAGAAAGTTGATCCTGGTTCGATTCCACAATCAAGGGTATCGGTTCGGGTTTAAAATGGATCTTACAATTTTTAAGTCTGGAAGTTTTCTGAAAAACGTCGATTACACTTTCCACACATTCATTTAGATCGATCGGTTCCGAAGCCCTTTTGAAATTCTCTCCTGGTTTACCTAACTGTAAAAGATTGTTTGTAAGAGTCTTCAGTTTAACCAACTGACTCCAAGTGATCTGAATCGCCTTTTGACGAATCGGATCTGTTGCATCCGGAAGTTTTGCGATCTCTATATGACCTTGAATCGCGGTCAAAGAATTATTAATCTCGTGTCCTATACTAGAAGCAAGAATCGAAAGAAACGCCCTACGTTCTGCATCTATAAGTTTTTCAGAAATTAAAAGTTTACTCGTTATATCTCTTGCAATTCCGGTATAATAAGTCTGACCTTCTATATCGTAGTAGCATATCGAAATTTCATAAGCTTTTACTTCCCCATTTTTACTTTTTAGATCGGCTCGACTGATTCTTGAAATTTGTCTTTTATTTTTTCTTTTTAAGAGCCGATTCAACCGCTCCATATAAAGTTTTTCTTTCCCCACAGGTATCAGAACTTCGAAATGTTTTCCTACAATTTCTTCCTCGGCGTATCCGAAAGCGTATAATGCGGCTTGGTTTAAACCCGAAAATTTCAGTTCCCGATCCAAAGTAATTACACAATCACTAGTGGCATTAAGAATATTATAATTTTGTAAATATAAGTCCTTGGCCCTTTGTGCGAGTTTGGTATTTTCCGTTTCCGATTTAATCAGATTTTCTGCACGTTTGTCTCTGGTTTCTTTTTCTATTTTAGCTCTTTCTAATATCTCTAAAATGTTTCTGCGACGGATCGGTTTAGATATGTAATCGAATGCCCGATTGCGGACGGCTTCTTCAGCAGTGTTGAGATCGGGGTTTCCGGTCATTAAAATGACTGGAATGTTTTCGTTAATTTTACGGATTTCTTTTACAACTTCGATTCCATTTTTACCGTTCATTACGATATCCGAAATCACCACGTCCACTTTTTGGTTCCGGATGATTTCGAGAGCGGAATCGGAATCCTTTGCGGATAGTACTTGATAACCTTCTTTGGAAATAACTCTTTCCAAAACGGTACGAATTTCAAACTCATCGTCGACTACAAGTACCGATGTAAACTTTGATTGCATAAACTCTTACACTAAACTCTATTTTACCAAAAAAAAGTCCTTATATAGGAAGGCGAATCAAAACCCTAGTTCCGTTTCCGATGGAAGACTCCAAAGAGATGGTTCCATTGTGTTCGGAAATGATTCTTTGGGAAATGGAAAGTCCCAAACCGGTTCCTTGTTTTCCTCTTCGAGTAGTATAAAGAGGAAGAAACGCTTTTTCTAAAACTTCTTTTGTCATTCCTGGACCGTTATCCGAAATTGTAAAAAGAATCGAGTCTCGATTCAAATGAAATTCTTTCTGAACCGTGATCGAAATATTAGGTAAAGAAGGTTTTATTTCCATTTCGGCAATCGCGTTGATCGCATTTACCAAACAATTGATTAGAACCTGCTCGATTTCTTGCCAAGCAGCTCGAATTTTAGGAAGATCCGGATCTGCAATTCGTTTTAATTCGATCCCGTTTTTTTTACAGGAAACTTCAATCAACTCGCAAGCTCTAAGAAGAATGTAATAAGGAGACACAAGTTCTTTTTCTCTTGCTACGGTTCTTCCTAAATCCAGTAAAGACTTGATAAGATCTCGGATTCGAACACTTGCGGCTTCAATTCTTTTATAAATCTTTAATCTTTCCGCAGGATCAGATTCTTCGGTTTCTATTAATTCTTCTAGATAAAGTAAACTCGCCTGAAGAGGATTATTTACCTCGTGTGCAATCCCGGCAGCAAGTTCTCCTATGGAAGCGAATCTTGCCGTCTCGTAAAGTTGTTTGTCCAGAAGTTTGGTCTGAGTGACATCCGAAAAGATCAACATCGCTGCCTCACCTCCGTTTTCCCTATATTTTTTTAGAGGAAGAATTTTGATCGAAAAGAAATTTTCCTGCTCTCTGATGAACGGAATCAAAAGGTCTAAAAATACGGCTCTCTTAGAATCGAGACAGTTTTTGACTCCGCTTTTAAGTTCTTCCGCTACCTTTTGGGAAAAGAGCGAAAAGAAATTTTCACCGGGAACTACATTCAACATTTGGAATAAAAGAAATTTGAGAATCGGAGCTACTTCTAAAACGATTCCTTCCGAAGTAAGAATTACGATTCCGTTGTTCATAGCGGAGAATAAATTTCTCAGTTTGATTTCGGAAGAACGGATCAGTTCCTCGTTTTTCTTTTGTTCCGTAATATCTAGAAGTAACAGAATCGTTCCGATAGGATTTCCATACTCGTCCCTAATTCTAGAAGAGGCAAGGAGCATCGGCACTTCCATATCCGGAAAAATTTTCATTTTGATTTCGGTTCTGAATTCTTCTTTGGAAAGTCTATCCAAAACGGCTGGAGGTAAATTTAAAAATTCGCCGATCGGAAGGTCGATGAAATCTTCTTTATAAATTCCTAATATTCTTTCTAAACTTCTATTTCCGTATGTAATATAACCTTCGTCGTCGGTGGAAATAAGGGGAACTTCTATAGAATTAAGAAGCGCCCCTTGGAATTGTAATTTTTTGGAATTTTCGATCCTGGTGCGTTCCGTCTTAGCGTTTTGTAACGAACTATGTATGTCCGAAAGAATTTCCTCATATAGAAAATTTTCGCCGGAATCAAATGCCATTTCCTCTAAAGATAGAATTTCGATCCCTCCTAAAAGATTTTCCTTTTCTCGGATTCCAAGAGAAAGACTTCTTCGGAATTTACGATCCGTAAAAATAGATTCCCATTCCGGATACTTTCCGTTACCGAATTCGTGTATGACAAAATTATCTTTTGTATCTATCAAATTCCTCATTGGGAATGGAATATTAGAAGAAATGAATGAATAAATTTTATGTTTTACTTCTGGATCCATACCCTTTTGTCCTAGAATCTGTAACTCTCCTTCTCCTTCCTTAAAAAAAAAAGGCCCAGACTAAAAAGTAATGTGGATTTTCCTTAAGAGTATCGCAGAGTTTTTGAAAGATGGAACTCTCAGAAGTTAAATATCTTAAGTTTTGTCTTAAAAGCCTCAAAGTTCTTAAGATACTTTGCATATAATAAAGTCTCAATTCTGTCTGTTGAATTTCGGACTGATCGGTGAAATAAAATAACAACAATCCTCTTCCTTCAAAGCGAGTGCTATTTACCGTAAAATTGACGAGTTTGTCTTCTCCACTTTTATGTTTGAGTTGCCAATAAACTCTTAAGGGTTCATTGTGTTTGATCGTTAGAGTTTCTTTAGGATGTGTCGAACTAGATAAGATAAAATCGAGTGATTTTCCTTGGAGTTCTTCCGAGGAATAACCCAAGATGTTTTCAAGAGCTGGATTTAAATAAAGAATGGTTTCCGTCTCTGTATCTAAGGCGAGAATTCCTTCCTGAGTAGGATGGAAAAAAGAATAAAACACGGAAAGTAATGAATCTGGCATCCTGATTCCAGTATAACCTGAAGTGAGTCTCGACTTACTTTCGATTCTTTGCAAGAACTAATTCCGGAAAACATACTAAATCAAAAGTCTGTCGATGAATGAACTTTCTGTGATAGATTCAGATTCCTTATAAGGATTTTTTAGGTCGATTTGTTAAAATTCCAAAACCCCACCACATTGTGCTAAAAATTGTACAATTTGGATTTAGAATCTGCCCAAAACTTACAGCGTTCTTTCACAGAGGGATTGATTTTGACATTCCTTATTGAGTGACAATAAAAAGTATAAAAATAATTTTTTAGCAGATCAGTTGCAGTATTTTTTCAAGGTTACCAATCTTAATTGATTTATAGAATTTATTTTTAAAATCCAACTGATTCAGAACTATGTAATAGAAATGTCAGGAATTTTGTCTCTTAATTCAATTCATACCCTAAAGTTTTATAGCCATTTACACATTTTGAGTGGCTATAACTCGGGGACAAATTATCAAAGGTGAGAATATGATATCTAAGTTTACTTTCTCAAATTTGAAAACACGTCAGTTATTAGCCATAAAATCCAAAAAGAATAATTATCCAATCAAATTTCTACATCAAATCTTTGTTTTGCGATTATCACATAGAAAACATCTTAGAATTCTGGATTTTGAGCAAAGATAAAATAGAGTTGTTGAAAAATGAATTCTCCATCTGTTTCCGTTACATTGAGATGGACAATGGAAGCAATTTTGCGAATCTCCACTATAGAATTTTTTAACAACTCTATTATTTTTGAGATAGATTCCAATTAAAAATTCATTTGATAGAGGTTTTTTAAAATTAACTTTATAAAAGATGAATATTCCAAACAAAATAAAAAATCTACATTTATGAAATTGATATATGAACTATTTCTGAACTACTACCACTGGAAAAAGAAAAAATACATGAAAGAAATCCTTGGATTTCGGGATTTAAAAGTGGAAATCGGAGGGCATTCAATTTATTTTTTGGAAAAAAATCCAGAAAAAAAGAATTCGATTCTTTTGATTCATGGCCTTTTGGATTCCGCAACCGGTCTTAGAAAAGTGGCTCCTAAAATCAGGCAGGACTATCGTGTTTTGATTCCTGATATTCCCGGTTTTGGAAAAAGTAAACTTCCCAATCTCAAATATTTGTATCAAATAGACGTTTTTGCGGATTTGATTTACGAATCGATTCGAAAATTAAATCTCACTAATACAGTGTTAGGTGGCCATTCGATGGGAGCTTTGATCTCTATGCATATCTCCCTTAGAGACCGTGAAAAAAGAATTTCCAAACTTGTTTTGATGGCTCCCGGTGGAATTCCGCATCCGAAACGGGACGAAATGAAAGAGCTTCTATTTCCTAAAAACGAAGAAGATCTTTTAAAACTCATCGAAGCGTTGTATTACGAAACTCCGACTCTGCCTGGAAAAATTGCCAGAAAAGCTCTCATTCAATCTTGGAATGAACTTCCAAATCAATTTTTAACTGTAAATACTATAGAACGAGAAGAAGAAATTTTCCTTGGGAAAAAGTTAGGTGCAATTCAAATTCCCGCTTTAATCCTTTCCGGTAAAGAAGATCCTATTACAGACACTACAATGATTAAAAAACTTCATTCTTATTTAAAGAGAAGTAAACTCGTTTTCATTCCAGGTGCAAAACACGCGATTCACATGGAAAAATCAGATGAACTTTGTTTGGAAATTAATCGTTATTTAGATTAGAATTGGATGTAGTTTCTATCTGTGATTGATTTATTAGAGTTCGTTAATTTATATAAAAATTAAATGTTTAAAATTTTGTAATGCGACTTAATTTGCGGGAACTCTCGCAAATCGTGGATTTGCAGTAGTTCTCACATCATTTTACAGACAACTCTAAGTTTTGTGGTAGTTCCCACAAATTTAGGTTCTACCATAAAATTTAGAATTCAACTTTTTAACAGAAATAAAAATTTACCGAACAATTGAAATGTAGGAACTACCTCACACATCTCATCTTTTACTTAGAACTATATAACGGAATGTGGAAATGCTGTAAATTTTAAAGCGTGCTAAAAATTTCTTTAACCGCTCTGATCACGTCTTGAACGTCTTCATCCTTCATCCCTGGAAAAAGAGGAATAGAAAGAGACCTTGTATACATCGCGTTCGCATTAGGGAAATGTTCTCTTTTAAATCTGAAACGAGAACCGTAAAACGGATGTTCATAAAGTGGTATAAAATGAAGACTTGAACCTATATTCCGTTTTTTTAATTCAGATGCAAAAATGTCCCTATCCATTTTGCAAGAAGCACAATCCACTTCTACACGGAACAAATGCCAAGAATGTTCACCGTTTGGAGCAGAAAGAGGAAGATGCAAAAATGGTAAATCGGCAAATTCACTTTTATAAATTTCGGCGATTGAAATTCTCCGTTTCCAAAGTTCGTCTGCTTCTGAAAGTTGGACAATTCCAAGAGCCGCAGCCACGTCAGTCATATTGTATTTAAAACCGGGTGATACAACTTCGTAATACCAACCGGGTCTATCGTAAGCGTCTCGATTGATTCCATGCAAACGCATCAATTTGATTCTTTCGGCAAAGTGAGAATGTTTAGTCGTAACCATTCCACCTTCTCCGGTAGTAATTCCCTTAGTGGCATAAAAACTGAAAACGGTAAAATCCCCAAAAGTTCCGATCTTTTTTCCATTGTGAACCGCAGGAAAAGCATGGGCCGCATCCTCTATCACGTAGAGATTATATTCTTTAGCAATTTCTAATATACCTTCCATATCGCAGACGACTCCGGCGAGATGAACCGGTAAGATCGCCCTTACGGTCTTTCCTGTTGTTTTGTGAAAGAGAGTTCCGTTCAGATAAATACATTCCTTTTCGATCGTAGCACGGAGGGTTTCGGGAGTCATAAGATTGAAGATCGGGTCCACGTCCGTGAGAATTGGTTCCGCGTCGAAATAGCAGATCACTTCTGCGGTAGCCGTAAATGTAACCGCAGGACAAATGGCCGCGTCTTCACGGCTCATTCCGATCGCCTCAAGGGCCAAGTGAAGTCCGGCCGTAGCCGAGTTGAGAGCGAGTGCGTAATCGGCTCCGGTATAACGAGCAAATTCCTCTTCAAATTCTTTTACCTTGGGCCCCGAAGTGATCCATCCGGAACGTAGTACGGAAGATACTTCTTCGATGGCTCTTTCGGAAATACAAGGTAGAGCGAACGGGAGAAAGGTTTTGCGTGCTGTGATCATATCGGACATAACCCTCTGTACTTTTATATTTCGGCAGATTTACATTTTTCCTGAGTTAGAAATTCATCCGTAAAACTAAAAATGTGGGAACTATTACAATTTTTAGTTTTCAAATTTATTTTTACCGAATCAAAACAAATCCACTTCTACCACAATTTGAAAATTAAACATCTCTGGATTTAAGAGCATTTCACAGATGCAGATTCTTAAATGTAAAACCAATTCTGAGAGTGATAATTCTTGATTTAAGTAGAGTTCAGAATGAGTTATTATTTTATATGTCCGAGTAGTAAGTCTAAGAATCGATGGCAAACCAACTTAAAAAACGGCCAGAAAATCAAGAAGGGAATTTCTATGTAGATTCCACTTGTATCGATTGTGAAACGTGTAGAATCATTGCCCCGAAAACATTCGCCGAAAAAAACGGAGGTTCTTATGTTTGGAAACAACCGGAAATAGAATCCGATAAAATGGCCGCACTCCGCGCCCTAATAGCCTGCCCTACCACCTCCATCGGAACGATAAACAGAACAGATTTAAAAGAAGCAAAAGAAACTTTTCCTTCCAAGATAGAAGAAAACGTATATTACTGCGGTTATCATTCTAAAGATTCCTTCGGAGCATTTTCATATCTCATTCTAAGAGAGAATGGAAATATACTCGTAGACTCTCCCCGATTTGTTTCTTCTTTAGCCGACAAAATTGAGTCTCTAGGAGGAATCCGTTATCATTTTTTAACCCATCAAGATGACGTGGCCGATCATCAAAAATTTAAGGAAAAATTCGGATGCGATCGAATCATTCATGAAAACGATTTAAGATCGGTACCTTCTGCCGAAATCGTCTTAAAAGGGGAAAACGTTTTTGAATTAGATAACGAAGTAAAAATGATTCCAGTGCCAGGACATACCCAAGGACACTCAGTTCTTCTTTATAAAGACCAATTTCTATTTACTGGAGATCACCTCGCTTACGATCCTCTAAAAGATCGTCTGATCGCGTTCAAAAACGTATGTTGGTATTCTTGGCAAGAACAAATAAACTCTATGAAAAAATTGAAAAATTATTCTTTCGAATGGGTTTTACCAGGACACGGTTATCCAGTAAACAAGGAACAGAAAATCATGCTGGATCTTTTAAAAAACTGCATCTCTTGGATGGAAACACGTTAGATACTTTATTATACAGTTTCCCTTACTTAAAGACTCGCTTTAAAAAATTGAAAGTTCCAGATTCTAATTTTTTAAAAAAGGTTTATAATGATTGAGTGTAAAATGAATTTTTACGATGGTCACCAAACAGTGGTTTTATGTAAAAATGAAATTGGAATATTATAATTTTGATTTTATCAAAATTCCTTTAAAATAAATTTTTAAAATAGAATGTAAACCTCGTTTTCTTCCTTACGAATTCTATCTCTCAAACTAAAAATTAATTTTTCCGTTTCTTCTCGGAACTGGCTTTCATTTCTGAGAATAGAAGAAGGAAGCAGCCAATTAAAATAGTAATTTTTAAATGAATTTTTCAAATCAACCGTACGACTTTTAAAACCTTCAGCAAGAGAAAGATTATTTTCCAGTTGTAAATTTTTGATCTCAGGATAGATCCAATTCTCCTCTAAATTCAGATGAAGCTTTAATCTCGCAGAAAAACTTGCAAGTTCATGGAGAAGTTCGTCCATGTCTTCGGAAATTTCCCCAAGCAATCTTTTTTCAATATCGTTCAGCAGTTTCTGAATTTCTGCATATTGAACCTTATAGAACTCTATATTCAAAATCTTCGTTCCTAATCTATAAAATCTTTTTCTACAACTCGTAAGAAATAAACTGGAAGATAAATCCAGAAAGAAGAATATTCTTTCTCAGGCCAAGTGATTAATTTGTTTTATGTTCGGAATTTATATATGGCTTCAAAAATAAATTCGAAATCGATTCTTTTTTAAAAAGACGATTGGATCCTATCTACGATTTCACTGAAAAAATCTTTAAATCGTAGCTCTTTTTTCTCTTAGACTTAAAAATTAACTGTAAAGTAAATTCAAGCTTCCGATAAACGAACGTAATCTATTTTAACATTTCGAAAGAAAAGGTTTTTCCATTCGGAAAAAAAATCTTATGGATTCAATTTATCTATCAAATCCATAAAAAATTAAAATTATTTTCTGAACCAAACCATTTATAAAAAATTCATTTCTATACAAGATTATAATAACATACTTTCTGAATTATAGAACGAACTTCATGGTTACGGTTTGACATGTTAAGATACAATATATGGGAATACAAAACCTATCTCCGTCTTTACAAAAATCGTTATTGTATTTTTCAGATCAATCTACAGAAGGAATTGTTGTTTTAGATCGAGAATGGAAGACCGTATATGCTAATCATAAGTTTCAAAACTTTTGGTCCTTTCCTAACTTCCAAGTTCTTTACGAAAAAATTATTCCACTTCTTAAATCCAAGCGTTTAGAAAACGATACAAGCATATCTAATCTTCTTCAAGAGATTGAAGACTCAAAAGATTCATTTTTAGACGAAACAAATTTTCAACTCCAACTCAGCGTTCATGATTTCGAAGATTCTTATATGATTCGATTTAAACCTCAACCGAATGCTCAACCTAAAATAGAATACGAAACCGGCCATTGGGATCGAAATACCAGTCTTCCCAATCAAAAATATTTTTTAAATCATTTCGGAAATCAAATCTCTGAAGAAGCAAATTTTCTAGAAGAACATTTTTCTTTTTTGATTTCGATATCCAATCCAGACGCAATTATATCCCAAGAAAAAAACTCCTATTTTGAATCTATTTACGTAAAAGTAGCCGATCGACTGAAGAAACACCTCAATCGAAACGACCATTTATTTAGAATTGAAAGTGACAAATTTTTAATTTCATCCTTACAAGTAGATTCGGAAACCAAGGCGGAATGGTTCGCGGAATGTATTCGAATGCTTTTCGATTTTCCTTTTACTTACGAAGAAAGAGAATTTCATCTTAACGTTAATATAGGTTATACGAAATTCAATTCGAAATCAGGCTCGGACATGAATGCACTTGGAATTTTAAAAGAAGCACTTCATCGTTCATGTTTGAGCGGTCCTAATTCTCTATTTTATTATGATCAAAATGCAATCACAACCACTTACGAAAAAGCTAAAATAGAAATCGATCTTAGAAAAGTGTTAAACCGAAATGAACTGGAAATACACTTTCAACCAATTATCGACCTTAAAGAAAACCGCTTTTTTTCCATGGAAACCTTGGTACGCTGGAATCACCCCGAAAAAGGCAAACTTTTACCCGGTAGTTTTATTTCGATTGCGGAGAGTTCTAGTTTTATCAAAACCATCGGAGAATGGATGATCTGGGAAACGTTTCAATATTACGAAAATTCAATATTAAGATCCGAGAATATTTCTCTTTCTCTAAACATATCTCCAAAACAATTAGGGGATAAAAATATATTTCCTCTTCTCAAAGAAGCGAGTGATTATTACAAAATTCAACCCAGTAATATCATCTTAGAAATCGTGGAAGATTCCTTCGACTTTAGAAAATCCCAAATCAGCAAAGTAATCACCTCTCTCAAAGATTATGGATTTAAATTTGCAATCGACGATTTCGGAAAGGGATATTCTTCCTTGGGAAGACTAATCCATCTTCCAATTGATTACATCAAACTGGATAAGATGTTTTTATTTAATTACTTTCAAACTTCCACACGAGCAGTAATTACTTCTATGGTAAACTTAGTGCAAGCGATGGGTAAATCAATCATCGTAGAAGGAGTGGAAAACGAAACACAACACAATCTTTTGAAAGAACTCAATTGTGATTTCGGACAAGGATATTATTATTCTCATCCGATGGAAATCGAACTCGCAGAAAAGCTAATTCAAAATAAGGCGATTCCCGCTACTTAAAAATGTAAATGTCCGTAAATCCCCACTATTCCTTTTTAACGTTAAAAGTCTCCATCTGGACAACATTCTTATTAAAAATTCTCTCCGACCCTAAAAAACGTGAGTTCGACATAAGAGAAAATAGAAAATTTTTCTAAAAGAGCTTCCATATTTTGAAAATTTTACCGCAAAATCCAAATTTGCTGCAGTAGTTCCCACAGATTAAGTCTCATTGGCCGTATTGAAGTTTAAAGCAGGTTTTCCATACTAACGTTCACGTGGTAGTTCCCACAGGTTAAATCCCATTCCAGTATTTTAGGAATTCTGAAAGTTCATAAAATTGAATATGAGTTTGTTACAAATAAATTAACGTGAATTAAAATTACAGTTGTTGAAAAATTCCATAGTTCAATTAACAAAACTACTTCAATCGACCGTTTCCATGAAATAGAAAACAGATGGAGAATTAATTTTTCAACAACTCTATTGTTGTTTTTTGAAGGATTCTAAATTTTGAAATAAGCTCAACATAATATTCGTTCGAGTAATAAAAACGTAGTCTTCAAATTTAAAGGAATTCATTCATCCAATCGAGAGTTTTTTTCAATTTAATCTTTTCCAAATCCGATCCTAAAAACCGAACCTGTGCGTTTTTTTCGATTCGCATTCCGGTAGGCCGAACCCCGGTCCTAAATTCGAATATTATTCTTTTATAATTTTCTGAAATATAACCCTCCCCTTCCAAATCAATGATAGAATGATTCAATATACCTAATATTTGTTTTTCAGAATATAATTCCTGACAAAAATCCCTGATTCCAGCGGAAAGATCCTGAAAAAGATTTTCCCTTTTTACGTCTCTGATACCGATCACAGGAGGAAAAGTTGCCCTTTGAGGTAAATTTCTCAATCGCTCCACCGTATCTTTTACGTTTAATCTTTCCCAATCTACAAATAATAAACCGGGTTCATATTCTTTAAATTTTTCCGTAAGTGTGGTTAACTCTCTGCAGGGAAGTGTTTCCCATCCTAATATCTTAAGATGAGCGCGTATCCTTTGAAACAAAAGCGGATCGGGTCCAATTACGATCGAATTTAATCCTTTTTTTTGAGTCAAATTTTCCAACGGTATATCGACGACTTGAGAAGTTTGAAGATCTAAAAAGTAGTTTAGACCTTGCTGAAATAGTTTTCTTAAAAAAGAAGTTTCTATTCTTCCGATTAGTATAGGACGTTTAGACCAATCAATCGCAGTTTGTAAAGAATCGGTCTCTATATTTTTGCGAACTACAATTTGCCCAGGAACAGACTCTGGAAATCTTTCTCCACTTGTCCACTCTTGCACTGACAATTCTTTCCAATCTAAAAGTGAAAATAAAAGTTTCTCTTCCTTTTTTGAAAGTCCATTTAAGAAGATACAATCGAACAGTAGGCTTACCATGGGTATTTTGCTTGACCGAAGACTTTTTTAGCGAATTCTAGAATTGTGCGATGCGCAAAAGACGCAACCAATTAAAATGAAACTTCTAAAACGATACGCGAATCGAAGACTCTACGATCCTGAGACGAGTAAAACAATCACTCTCGAAGACGTAGCGGAGATGATTATCAAAGGAGAAGAAATTCGCGTGATCGACAATATGTCCGGCTCCGATATTACTCCTAAAATTTTAGGGCAAACTTTTTTAAAAGTTTCTCTCGGCCAAAGAAACGAAGAATTTTCAAATTTTATGCTTTCTTCTTTAATCCGCGAGACCGGAAAAGACATAAGTTCTTTGTTCGGCAGATTGGTGTTAGGTGGAATTGGAGCCAATTATCTGACTCGAGATCGTCTGGAAAAAATTCTACAATCCATGATCGCATTAGGCGAACTCAAACTCGAGACCGCCACCGAATACAGAGACGATCTATTAACTCGTTTAGCAAACAGAGCATCCGAAAACAAACTTAGGATTCAAGAAGACCTTAAAAAAATCGGTAAAGAACTGGAAGAGTCAACAGAAACCGATCTACCCTTGGAAGATTTATCCGAAAAAATCCGCAAAATCGCAAAAAGCGTAAAAAGCGTAAAAGAAAAGGATGGCTGAAACTTTAAGCCGAAGATTCCGAATACCGATATAATAAGAGAGGGAATTCCATGTTTAAGAATATTTCGATCTCTATCATTTTGTTTTCTATTAGTATTTTGCCTTTATTCTCCTCCGATAAGGCGATAGAATATGCAGATAGAGCCTATTTCGAGCAAATCCGTAAACTTGAATCCGGTTCTTACGAAGAAAAAGTAGACGCAGCCGATTATCTCAAATTCGTAAATAACAAACTCGCGGTCCGGCCTTTGATCAACGCACTTCGCGGAAATCCTAAAATTCCTAAGTCTCTCGAAAATCATCCTTATCTCAAATTTACCGTCGCACAGGCACTCGCAGTAATCGATCACGTGGATGCGATCAAACCAACTATAGAAGAATATAAAAAATTGGAACCCACCATCCAAGAAAAGGATGAACCTTACTTCACTTCAAGAGAAGATTATACGATGGTAATTGCCGCTGGTGAAATTTTAAGAACAATCGGAAGTTATCCTTATATGAAAGAATCCGAAGAAGTTTTGGTGAACGCATTAGGTCATACAAACTATTATATCCGTGCCTCCGCCGCGGACGGATTGAAGTACATGAATCGAAAGGAAACAGTAAACTTCTTAGTTTCCACTTTAGAAAAAGAAAAGAACGAATTTACCAAAGCTGCACTTTTAAACGCGATTGTTAATATTATGAAAGTCGCTGATAAAAGTTTTTATAGTCTCTGCGATATGTTGAAAAGCGAGAATCCTTCGGTTCGTTATCGTACTTCGATGGCTTTAGGAGAAGTGGATTTAAAAGCTGCAGAATTTTATCTTCGTCAAGCCCTTTTGGTAGAGGATAAACAAAACGTCAGAGATCAGATCCGTAAAGATTTGGCGTCCGTTTTAGGTTTTAAACTACCTACAATTTCCGTAATCTTTGCGGAATAGTAAAAAATTTAATTTTGAAACGATTCTTATAAAAGCAGATTTTATTTAAACTTTTTGCTTCCATAAAACTGGATTTTATAGAATAAATCCAAAAATAAAAAACCAAACCAATGTCCTCACTTGAGGACTTTTATTTTTGGGAAATTCCACAAAATGAATTTTTTATGAAATGATTAAAGATCGCAGAACAACGATTTTACGAACAAATTTTACAATTGTAGTAGTTCCTATTTTTGGAAAATTCTTCCGACGAACTCACATTATATAAGATTTTACTTATTGATTTCGGAATAAAAAAGAAATTCAATTTCTTTTAGAAAAAGACAAACTTTGTAAGTGGTGGGAGATACTGGGATCGAACCAGTGACCTCTACCATGTCAAGGTAGCGCTCTAACCAGCTGAGCTAATCCCCCTTTACAGGTTTGTTTTCCAGAATTTGTTTTCCTTTGAATTCGTAAAGAAGATTCATTTTTATATCCTAATTTTAACGTGAGTTCTTAATTTGATAATAATCACTAAATCAACGTTTTATATTGAAATCTGATAGTTATTTTACACCTAACTCAGAACTGTATAAACAAAAGTATCCACGATTTTCAACGCATAAAAATGATAACGAAGATAAACGATAGATTTTTGCGAAAATGTAGGAACTCTTATAGATTACATCGATTTCTGAATTTATAGTTTTTTAAAATTCAGAGACTGATTGTTTTAAGATTGAAAAGTCAAAAAACTAAAATGATTAGCAATATGAATCGAGTGAGCCAAATCATATTCCTCTTTGGTCAACGTTCCATATGCAAAATGAGGTTTTAATCCTCCTTCGTAAGACTGAAACTTAAGAATCGTTTCCTGTAAAATTGAAATACTTTCTTTCCAAGAAGTATCGATTCGAATTTCCGTAGCTCCTGGAATTGGAGCTTCTAAATCATGGGACATTTTTTGAGAAAACGCGAACTTTAAGAAAACGAGCCTTCCAATCGTATTCTGAAAAAGTTTGCTTTTATTTTCCGGATAACCTTGGATTGAATATTCGATCGATTGTGCACAGTGAAGAAATACTTTTCCAGCGTCCCAGGTTCCATATCCCTGAATCGAATTCAACTTTTTGAATATTTCAAGTTGATTTAACACTTGAGAGAGAGAAACAAAGGACAGGTTTTTGTTAACAACTCCCTTAGGTTCGGAATTGCACCCAGTAACACTCGTTCCCGCACCAATGAAAACGAAAAACTTTAAGGAAGAACTTAAAAATTCTTTTCTATTTAACTTTTGCATATTGAAGTCCTATTATAATTTTTAGGGAAAAGTTTTTGCAAATCTAAATCGACAAATTTCCTAAATAGTCTTAAGAACTTGTCCCAAAACCTCAAAGAATTTTACGCGATAATTTCTTAGAAATTTTTAATAAAATGTAGTAGTTTCTACAAATTAGGTCTCATCTGGCAATTTGCGAACTTTCAAGCAGTTCTAATCTCATTAAATTTTCGTAGTAGTTCCCACATTATGAGGTTTTGGGACAAACTTCTTTATTAGACACTCTATTACATAGTTCTAAGTACTTGGGTTCAGCATAAAGAATCCAGGGTTCATTTTTCTGAAAAAAGTTGGAATCTGAACTTTACAGATCAATTCTTAAAATGTGGGAACTACACAAATCACGATTTCACGAACAAATCCTAAAATTGTAGGAACTCATACTTTTAGAAAATTCTTTTTTATTTTCTTACGTCGAACTCATGTTAATTTATAAAAAACAATTGAGACTTCAAATAAATTTTTTAAAAAATAGATCTTACTGATCTCTATAAAATTGAGTACCGTTAATTCTATTACAAAACCCTGATTCTATGTAAAGTATTAGGTACTTTATTATATAGTTATGAGTAACGTTTTATGCCGATCCTCAAAGACAATAGAGTTGTTGAAAAATCAATTCTCCATCTTTTTCTATTTCATGGAAGCAGTTTTGTTAATTGAACTATGGAACTTTTCAAGAACTCTAATTTAAATTTTTGAAACGTTTATAATTTTATCAGAACTTCCCCGATCAAAATTCAAGAAATATTTCCGTATTTTGATTGTTTGGTTATAAAACCGAATAAAGATTTTTTCAAAGAAGGTTCTCCTTAGAATTAGTAATAAGTCTTTACCTAATTTCTAAAATACGTTAAAAAATACTCAAAAATATGTTTCTTTAGTTTCAAAAATTAGGCCTTAGAAACTTTTGGAATTTGCACGTTAGGTGGTGTTCGGATTTGTTTATAAAGATTTAAAAGTTATTTTTAAAAGGACTTTAGAATTTTTGCATTTCCCACGAACATAGATTTTTCTATAATTCAGGAGAAAGTTAAAATTTCTATACACAACTTAATTTTAGCAAAAGACCAAATTTACGAACTTCCAAAATCGTAAATTTTTTCAGGAATTACAAATTATAATTTTCAAAAAATAAAAAACGGGCAAAAGCCCGGAAATGTTTTGTTATAACGGATATAGGAGAAAACAACACTCTGAAACAAACATAAAGGGGTGTGTTCAAAGGAAGTATTTGCAGACCTCTCTACAAATACTTCTTCATTATAAATAAAAAGTTTTTGGGGAAAATAGGAGTAAAAACAACAAAAGGAATTGGATGTGCAAGAAGTTGAATATTATTCTTTAGCGGCAACATTGTATTTTATGATTGCTGCATTTGGGATTTTGAAAAGAAACAAACAAAAAAATATCGGTACCTCGGTGTTGTTTTTTTTAATGGCCTGCGTTTTTTGGTCTTTTACGGCCACGGTTTTTATCTCGGAAAACATTTTCGCAAAGAAGTTAGCTCAATATTTTTACGCCTTTTTTTCGATGGCGATTGCTTTCTTTTTCATGAATTTCGTGATCAATACGAAAAAAAATAATTTACCGTATGTTTATTCCGATTTTACCACACTTCGAAAACTTCTTCTTCGCAGTTTTGCCTCCACCGCTGCGATCGTAGTCATTTGGGACTTACTTGATGAATTCAAAATTCCTAATATTTCTGAAATAGTTTCTCTGGGAATTCTCCTATTTTTCGTCTATCTTTTATTCCAAACCTTAATTCTTTTATATTCTTCTAAAAACAAGGATACCTTGTTAAAAATTCTTCCATCTATCAGCCTATTGCTCGTCATTAAACTTACGGAAGTATTTCGTTACTTCGAAGGTTCTAAAATCATGGAGCCGATTCATACATTCCATTATTATTTCTTAATCCTTTCTCCGATCATACTGAGTGAATGTATTTCGATGATCTCTTCAGATATTCAAAAAACCCAAAGCAAATTTCTGTTAGACGATTCCATAAAAAACGAAATGGATTCCCAAAGAGATTCCATTCAGGAAAAAAGATCTCTTTTAGAAGACCTTAATATTGAAAAAGTAGAAACTAAACTCGCAGAACTGATGCAGAATGAAAAGGTTCATCTAGATGAAGAACTTAGACTTCCTTCCCTAGCATCGGAAATGGGCCTCTCCGTACATCATCTTTCCGCTTTTTTAAATGAACATATGGGAATGAATTTTAATACCTTTATTAACCATCACCGGGTAAAGGAAGCAAAGGTTATGTTGTTAGAGGAACCGGATCGTTCTATTCTTTCCATAGGAATGGCCGTAGGTTTTAGTTCTTCTTCTGCATTCCACAGAGCATTTTTGAAAGAAACCAAAAAATCTCCGAAAGCCTTCAGAGAAGAGAACCTTCCCAATTATAAAAGTAAGGAAGATGAAATGGAAAATTTGGATCCTAGATATTCTCATTCGATCTAAACATTTGTGTCCGAATCGATCTGTAGTTTGAACTAAAACTAAGTAGTTCCCACAAATTTAAACTTTTTAAGACGATTTATAAATTTCCAGAATATTTAAAATTGTAAGAGTTCCCACATTTTTGTGAAACTAAATCGTCTCGTTTCTATGACCGCTCGAAGAAACTTTAGCAAAACGCTTTCCTCAAACTAAAGCGTCTCGCTTCTACGGTCGCTCGACAGATCGCGTTCTAAATTGTAATCTAACGTGAGTTCGGCGTAAGAAAATTGGGGCAAATAATAAACTCAGGTGCTGCTCTCTACCATAACCTTACCACAAGTTGAAAGAAGATTTTAGAATCAGAATTGAACTAAAGCAAAACGCTTTCTACCATAACCTTACCCACAAGTTGAATAGGATTTTAGAATCAGAAGGCTCAAAAACGCACATTTTTCAAGTGTTCCGACAAGAATGAGTCTTTTTACTTGCAAAAAGCATGTTTTTCTGATAGAGAAAAGTCTTCCGAATTTCTCCACCTGAATTGCGACCCATGGGAAGCAATTCATTGAGTTGCCCCACCCAAAAATAAGGGCGGGAACTCAGTTTTACAGAGGATTTGTCGTAATTCCCACAGATTTAATATACTTGTGGGTAAGGTTATGGCTCTCTACGGATCGCGTTGTAGGATGGGAACTCAGTTTTACAAAGGATTTGTCGTAATTCCGACAGATCTATATTGAAATCTAAATACTTGTGGGATTGGTTATGGCTTTCTATGGATCGCAGCATAATAATCGCTTTCGCATTTGTTACGCCCTGCTCACGTTAATTTAAAACGAAATATCATATTACGTTGCTAAATCTTTATATACAACTTCAATGTAAATCTTATGAATGAGGGCGATTTCTTCCTATAATCGTATATAAACCTTTCGCCACCGTTTGGAGCATTCTAGTCATCACTCCTTTCAGTTTAATTTTAAGAAATAATTCCAAAACGAGCTCTCTAAGCGCAAGATCAAAAGGTAGATTATAATTATTCCATAAAATTGTAAAATGAAACGGATAATTCTGTTCCGGCTTATTCTGAGAATTGGGGGCGAAATGAATCAGGGTTCCTTCTACAATCGTTTCATCCTGATTGATATGTTTAAACTCCACGTAAATCCGAACCCTATTTTTAAGAAACGGAAGAGGAATTACCTGCAGTCCAGCAAGTTCAGACCAAGTGATGTCGTTTAACGATAAAAAACCCCTCGTTTCCCCGCCTAAAACTCCAATCTTGAGCGTCCCTCTTTTTCCAAGTCTACAAAATCCACTTTTAGTCCTGAAAAGAATTTCGAGAGGAGAGCCGGAATCCATATATCCGCCTTCGATCGATATATCGTGCAATTGAATTGAATAGGTAGGGGTTAAGGTTTTATCCACTATGGAAATCGATCCATTTTCTATTTTCATATTTTGGAATACGATTTTCCCACGTTTAGGCATTAGTCCTATTTTTTTCTGTGGACTTATTATGTTCGTGTAATCCATATGAAAATTTTTGAATATAGAGAAAGGGATCCTCAATTTACCTTTGAAAAGCGAGAAAAAGTCGATCTTTAGATTTAAAAAAGAAATCCTTGCATAAACTTGATCCGTTTTTAATATTCCCGGAAATTCGATGGTACAATTTTTAGAAATTACGTAAAAGATAGGCAACAGTATTCCAGAAGAGATCCATTTGAATTTAAAATGTCGGAAGGAAAAAAAATTAATCAGAAGTTGTAATACAGGACCAGATACCAAAAACTGAAGACTGGCATATATAATTAAAAGATAAAATATCACCTCCCCCATCCAATTCATAAAAACTTTACCCATGGGAAGGCCGCACCAAACGGAAGGAGCGTTACGCACTCTTTATGAATGGGAAAATTGTCGGTTTTAAAGGAAACCACCGAAAAGAAAAAAGGATCGTTTTTCAATCGAGACGTTTACTTCTTTTTCTCAAGAATTCTATTTTCGATATTCTTCTTATCCATAGAAGAAATCTCGAGTTCCTTTGCAAGGTCGTCTAAAAATTCTCTTTCCTTCTTAGTAAGAGCCCCATCCATAGAAACGATTACACACGCGTCTTCATAAAAACCGGCCGCCATAATCGGATTTCCTTCCGAAAAATTACGGACCGTTTTTACTGGAAGAGGATTTTCAAACACTTCCGACAACTCTCCGATGATAGAAGTTTTTTCGCTTTGATGATCAAAGAAGATACAACCTTCCTCGAAAAGTGCTTTTACCATCTGTCCGACAAGACTTCCTTCTTTTTGATGAAAGATTCCGTCGGCCATACAGGAATAAGACCAGATGCTGACTAGAACCTTTGTATAGTTCATCTTTAAATGGAATATCTCCTGCTCAGGGTTCATTTCTTCTCTGAACTTCTCATAGAATTCATGCCCCGGCAGAACTTTACTTGCAAGAGATGAAAGATTCTCCATTGGCATCGGTGGTTCCTCCAGGTTTTCAGAAAATTCTATCCGAACCATTGATTTTGCAATGAAAATCCGAAAAGAAAGACGTTGATTTTGACCTAAATTTTAAGAACCTGACTTTTGTGAACTCTTCTTCGTCTCATAGAAAGATACTAGTTACTTCAGCTCTTCCTTATGCGAACGGTCCGATTCATTTAGGCCATGTATTAGAAGGAATTCAAACAGACATTTGGGTTCGATTTCAAAAGGCAATTGGAAACGAATGTTATTTTTTTTGTGCAGACGACACGCACGGAACCCCTGTAATGTTAGCGGCGCGTAAAGAAGGAATCACTCCCGAACAACTTATCGAAAGAGTAGGACAAGAACATTATAGAGATTTAACTTCTTTCGGAATTGAATATGATCATTATGATTCCACACATTCTAAAGCGAATCAAGAAATTTCCAAAGATATTTATCTGAAACTAAAATCGAAAGGTCATATTTCAAGAAGAAGTATAGAACAGTCCTACTGCGAAACAGATAAAATGTTTCTTCCAGATCGTTTTATCAAAGGCACTTGCCCCAATTGTAAATCCAAAGATCAATACGGAGATAATTGCGAAGTTTGTGGCGCCACTTATAACCCTAAAGATCTGATCGATTCTCACTGTTCTTTATGCGGAACTTCTCCGGTGGCTAAGAACTCAGATCATATATTTTTTAAATTGGGAGATTTCCATAAAAAAGCCGAAAAATCGACTTCATCAGAAACCATCACCCATTTAAAAACTGATTTCGATTTACAATCCTGGATTGAAACGAGTGGAGTCGTTTCCGAATCAGAAGGTGTTAAAAAGAAACTGAAAGAATGGTTTGATGCAGGACTACAAGACTGGGATATTTCCAGAGACGGTCCTTATTTTGGTTTTGAAATTCCAGGAGAAACGAATAAATATTTTTATGTTTGGTTAGACGCCCCCGTGGGTTATATGGCTTCTTCCAAAAACTTTTTTGAAAAGAATTTTCCAAACGAACCGGACAAGTTTGACTCTTTTTGGAAAGATAAAAACTCAGAGATCGTTCACTTTATCGGTAAGGATATATTATACTTTCATACTTTATTTTGGCCAGCTATGTTAGAAGGCAGCGACTATAGAGCCCCTTCTAAAGTTCACGTCCACGGTTTTATAGGTGTCAACGGAGAAAAAATGTCCAAATCCAGAGGGACGTTTATAAAAGCGGAAACGTTTATAAAACATCTAGACCCTGAACATCTTCGTTTTTATTTAGCCGCTAAATTAGGTCCGGGAATGGACGACATCGATCTTTCTTTTGAAGACTTTGTGAATAAAATAAATTCGGATCTTGTAGGAAACTTGATCAATTCAGTTTCCAGGGTTTCTACTACGATTTTAGACGTATTAGATAGAAAGTTAGGAGTTGTTTCCAAAGAGGGCATTGCCCTAATCGAGGAAATTCTATATCAAACCGTAAAATCCGGTCCCGGTGAGGAGTCGATTCAGAATATTATAAAATACGCATACGAACAGAGAAATTATGCTAAAGTTTTGAGAGAAATAACACGTCTTGGAGATAGGGTAAATCGTTATGTCAACGATAATGCTCCGTGGAAACTCATCAAAGAAAATCCGGAAAAAGCAAGAGAGGTCGTGACTGTAACCTTAAACGCGAGTCGTTTTCTTGCGATTTATCTTTATCCCGTAGTTCCTAAAATTTCAGAACAGATTTATAAATTACTGAATCTACAAGGTTCTCCTTCGTTTAAAGATTTAGACAAAAACAGAATATTAGAAAATATCAAAGTATTACCGTACGAAATGATTTCCAAACGAGTGGATGAAAAGGCGATCAAAGTTATGTTAGAAGAAAATAAACAATCGGAACATTCTAAAAAAGTAGAAACTTCCGGAAATCCAGTTCAAGAAGAACGACTTGAAATTTCTATAGACGATCTTTCTAAAGTAGAATTGAGAGTGGGTCAAATTGTGGAAGCCGGTCCGGTCGATGGCGCCGATAAACTCGTAAACGTAAAAGTGGATTTAGGTGAATTAGGAATCAAAAACGTTTTTGCGGGAATTAAAGTCGCTTATCAACCAGAAAATTTAAAAGGTCTAAAGGTTGTGGTCGTCGCCAATCTCAAACCTAGAAAGATGAAGTTCGGAATTTCCGAAGCGATGTTACTCGCTTCCGGCGAAGGCGAATCTTTGAGTTTATTTATACCTCACAAGGACGCTAAACCGGGAGACCGATTGAAATAAACGGCTTATCTGAAATTTTATTCCGACTTACACAATCTACCCTTTTGTACTGAGACAAATTTATATGCGTAATTTAGAATGTAACTCCCGGATTTACAATTTATATTGAATAGAGTGAAAAACATTCTCTGCACAATCTCTTTTCAAAAAGTCCTAGTAGTATAGTATTTCTGTCGCAAGACTTTAATTTTAATGTAAGTTCAATATAAGAGATTCTTGCAACTTAACTTTCAATCGGGTAAACTTTAGTTCTGAAACAAATTCAAAATAAGACCGCTAAAAAATGAAAATTCGGATTGTATGTTTTAATTGAAATCAGAATATTCCATTCCGGAAAACAAAACAATAAGACAATCCCTCTGGAACTCATTCATCATATGCCTTTACAATTAGATATAACCTACAGTTTTCAAAGACTCTTAGAAAAAAGTAAGAACGTAGACGGGCGACTCGTTTCGAGACAACTTACACATATCGTGGATTCTTTTATACTTTCCAAATTTGAAAGTTCAAAAATCGGATTAAAGTCCGGAGACGAACTCTCTATCATTGCAATGGGCGGATATGGAAGAATGGAAATGGCACCTCATTCCGACATTGACCTTTTGTATCTACATAACGGAATCAAAGAGGAAAGATTAGAAACGATCATTTCCAAGATCAACACTTATCTATACGATTCCGGAAAAGAAGTCGGACATTCTTGTAGAACGATCAAAGAATGTTTTCGCTACCTAGATGATATGTCCACTTATCACGCTTTTTTAGATGCTCGTTTTCTTGCCGGATCAAAATCTCTATTCGAAAAGTTTAAAACGAATTTTCTGGAAAAACTTCCGATAAAATTAACAAAACGTTATAATGAAATCAAGGAAGAGATTTTAACATCTCGGTTTCTCAACGAAGAACGTCCGATTTTGTTAAGCGAACCAAATCTAAAAACGGATCTTTGCGGACTTCGAGACATACAATATATGTTCTGGATGGAAAAACCGTTCCGCAATCTTCCGTCCTTAAGCGGATTATCCATACTTCCCGCCTTTCAAAGAGGAGAAATTCAACTGCTACAGGAAGCTTACGATTTTATTCTACGCGTAAGAATCGCAATGCACACGATCACTTCCAGGAAAACGGATCGATTGGATCTAAACCTTCAACAGGAAGTTGCGGAGTATTTAGGTTACGGCAAAAAAGAAGAACTCTCTTCCGTTGAAAAATTTATGCACGTATTATATCGTCATCAAAAAAATATCTACTTTATTATCCGTACTTACTTAGATTCCATTCTCGAAAAAAGAAGAAGTTCAAAAGGAGAAAGTTTTTCCTACGAAGATCTTAATTTTTTTAAAATAGGAGATACCGTTTTTCCTCCTACAATCGGAACGTTATTTACAAATCCACATACGGTTTACAGAGACGTTATGCGTTCTTTTAGAATGATTCAGGAAAAGAATCTACAAGTTTCCGGAACTTTATTAAACGAATTTAGGTTCGCGTCAAATTTTTTGGACGACGATTTTAAGTATTCATCCGAAGTGAATGAGGAATTTTTAAAAATTCTGAGAACTCCTTCTCAAAGAGGAAGAATTTTGAAGTTAATGCACGAATCCGGAGTTTTAGGAGCGATTTTACCCGAATTCGGCGCTTGCACCAACTTTCCACTGTTCAGTTATCACCACGAATACACGGTAGACGAACATACATTATTGATTTTGCATGAACTTGATCTTTTAGATCGAGGAGAATTTCAAGACGAGGAAGTTCAAAAAGCCTACAACGAGTGTTCCAAAATCGAACTTCTGGCGCTTGCAATTTTATTACACGACGCTGGCAAAGTAAAAGAAGGGGACCATTCCGAATACGGAGCGGAACTAGTTGTATCTTTAGGAGACAGATTAGGACTTGATGAAGAAGATACGGACTTGTGTCGTTTTTTAGTTGAAAAACATACCGTCATGTCGGAGTTGAGTTCTAAAAGGGATATAGGCGATCCGAAATTGATCCTTGACTTTGCAAGAATTGTAGGAAGCAGAGAAAGATTAAGAAAACTTTATATTCTGACCGTAATAGATACTAAGTCCGTCGGGACTGGAGTACTTACCAATTGGAAAAGTGCAATATTAAACACACTCTATCAAAATACAATTCCCTATCTTGCAGGAGACTCCAAAGATAACTTCGAACAAACGGGACCTACTCGAGAGATTCAATTAGAAAATCTAAAAAATTATCTAATCGACAAAGAAAATTTAAACAAAGAAATTTCTAAATCCATCGTAGAGTTCGCCGACCAAGTTATTCCACCCTCTTATCTAAACACGGTATCTAATCGCAAAATATTAAGAAATTTTAAATCGATCGGAATACTCGCACAAAACCCCGTTCTTAGAACAATCTTTGAAACGGAACAAGATCCGGCGTTTGTTACCATTGACGTAGTTACGTCAAATCAACCGGAAATTCTTTTGGATCTATCCTGCACCATTTCTTCCGAAGGACTCAGTCTTTTAGGAATGAAAAGTTATACTCTTGGAGAATATTGGATCACGACGGTTCAATTGACCGATTCAACCGGAGGAGGAAATATCCCACAAAGTAAACTGGATCGAGTCGAAAACAAACTCAAATCCATATCGTCCGGAAATTTAAAACGTGAAAGTATCGCGTTCCAGAGAACGGATTGGAATCCTAGAAAACCTGCACCAGAAAGTATCGTCAATCGTTCCGTTCAATTTTATAACGAGGACCTTCCAGACGTAACAATTATGGAAGTTAGAATGCCGGATGTTGTGGGTCTGGTTTATAGAATCCTTCAAATCATTCTTTATTTAGATCTTAAGGTTTGTTACTTGAGAGTTTCTACGAGTGCCGATTACGCGTATGATTCTTTTTATCTTCAAACGTCTAACGGTTGTAAGCTGGAAGATCAGAACTTACTTTTGAAATTAAAAGAAAAAATTCTTACTATCCAGCTAGGAGAACAAATT
This sequence comes from Leptospira kirschneri serovar Cynopteri str. 3522 CT, assembly GCF_000243695.2. Taxonomy (NCBI): domain Bacteria; kingdom Pseudomonadati; phylum Spirochaetota; class Leptospiria; order Leptospirales; family Leptospiraceae; genus Leptospira; species Leptospira kirschneri. The sequence continues at coordinate 407,894 of NZ_AHMN02000005.1, forward strand.
TTAGAAGAGGTTTCCGTTATTTAAACGGAAACTTATTTCTTGATTCAAGAATTTAGAATACGAAATGTTTTTATATCTTAATCAAAAAGTCATATCCGATTTCAATTTCTTCCTTTGCCTTTATAAATAAAAGAGACGGTTTTTCTAGACTAAAATCGGAAAATTGAATATTTACTTTTCCAAATATACGGATCTGCCCCACTCCCTTTGGCTCAACTTTTCCAGAAGATTGAAAGTCGCGAGTAATTCCGTGAATCGTAAGTTTACCACGAATCAAATACGTTTCACCTACGGAGTCGGCGGATTCCACTACGACTATAATTTCCGGAATATCAGGATAACCTAAAATTTCCATGATATGAGAATCTCTGTTTTCATCCCCCGAATGAATTTTCAAAATCGGAATTTTAATTCCAAAAGGAGAATTCAATTTATAAACGGTTCCGTTTGTTTGAATTTGAGGAGAATCGATTTGTATCTCCTTACAAACCCCGTGAACTTCTTTCATAGGATGGATCGCCAGAAAAGTGATTTCTTTTTTAAGGATCTCAGACGCATAACTTTGAGATGTAAAAAAAATCAAAAACGACAAAAAGAATTGGTTAAAATGTTTCATATATTAAAATTCCTTAAAATGTAATTACGAACAAAGACAAAGTAAAGGCTCCAAAACCAGCCCATCCTACTTGTTGCATATCTCTCGCCGCTTCGGGTCCGTGTTTCTCGATCCTTTGTCCCAAAGAAGGTAAAATCAACATCGCCGCTAAATGTAAAGGAATCAAAGCCTTGTGAGCGAAAATGGGGCTATAAACATTTACGTCCGAATCTTCCGAATCTACAACTCTCTTAGGAGCAAAAAAAGCTAAACCCGCAGTCAAAAGATACATTCCAAAAGTAGAATATGCTAATTGTTTATGGAAACTTCCAGAATGTTTCGCTTCCCATTCTTCGTTAGATTTTAATACAAAATACAAAGGAAAATTATTAGCGGGATCTTTGAAAAGAAAATACGTGGCGGCAATACTATTCTGGTCTAAACCTTGAAACAAAGAAATCGAATAAAGCGGATCATTGTTTGAATATTCCGGATGTGTAAGAAGCAAAATCTTAGAATATTCATCCGATTTTCTATATAAACTATCTTTTGCCTTTTCACCTTCCAAATTCGTAACCAACCAAAGTCCTAATGTGATAAAACCTGCAAGTTGATGAAAATCCAACATTTTTCTTCGGATTGAAATCTCTTCCTTAGTCGTTTTAGAATTCGACTTTGACGAGATCGTAGTAGTTGTGGCTTGAGCGTCTAACGTATTCCAGACGAAAAAACCAGATAACAACAGAATTAAAAACCTTTTTCGAATCATAATAAAATCCTTATTCTTTTTCGGTTCTTGGAGAGTATAAAGGAAAAGTTTTCCTTATACAACAAAATTCCGCAGATTTTTTCGAAATGAATGATTTAAGAATTTCTTTTTCGTCTATAAAGAAAAACGAATTCTTTGGATAAATTCCAAAAAATGATATTGAGTAGTTTTATTTTTTTAAGATACCTTTATAAAATTCAAAGATAATAAAGTTTTTAAAAGTTCAATTAACAAAACTAATTCAATCGATCGTTTCCATGAAATAGAAACAGATATAGAATTAATTTTTCAATAACTCTAATAAAGTTTTTAGAAAACCCATATCTACTTTCAAAAATAAGTTATGTATTTTACAAAGACGTAGAAATATTATAAATCAAGATTATTCTGAAATTTATAAATTTTTACGAAGTAAATTCTATATTCTAACTTTTGAATGTCATGACCTTAGAATCGGCATCTCTTCGAGCCCTTGACTAACCGTCAATAAGGGAGAATAACCTAAGTCTTTTTTAGCGTTATCTATTTTAATCGTACAATCTCTGGACATGATACTAGCGCTAAAACGGGTCAAAGGAGGTTCATTTTTAATCCCGAATAATTTCCAAACCGCTTCGACAATTCTCGCTAAAAAACGTGCGAGCCATCCCGGAATTGAACGATTTGGCGCCGTTACTTTTTGAGTTGTCAGTAGAGATTCTAGAAAATTACGAAAGTTGAATATTTCATCGTCCGTTACGAAATACGCCCTTCCTCCTTGGCCTTTGGTAAGAGCCAGTTCGATGGCATGTACTAAATTATAAATATGAGTTGTACTGGTGAGAGCCTTTCCGTCGTCGATCCAAGAAAATTTTCCTTCCGCAATCATTTTTAAAAGAATTGGTAGAACCGTTTTATCTCCCGGCCCCCAAATCAAACGAGGACGAATTGAAAGCGTCTGCATCTCAGAAGAATTGGACTTTAGTACTAATTTTTCTGCTTCGGCTTTGGTTTTAGAATAAGGAAAAGGGGAATTTTTCGGATAAGGATAAGATTCGTCTATATCGATCATCGGTTGTCCGTAAAAAAGCGCCGCTTCGGTTCCGATAAAAATAAATCGTTTAACACCTGCTTGTCGGGATGCCTCTAAAAGTTGAGCAGTTCCTTCCACGTTTACTTTCCAAAAATCTTGGAAAGGCCCCCATTGTTCCACATAAGCCGCACTGTGAATAACTACGTCGATTCCTTGTAAGAAACTGGGATCCACCGAATTGAGTTCGCATCGAACCGGTTTTCCCCCCGCTTTGGATACTACTAAATCCGTTTTTTCGGATCGAGACATCGCTAATATGGTATGTTTTTTTGATAAAATCCGGGTTGCTGCCTCTCCTACAAAACCGGACGCCCCTGTTATAAAAATTTTCATCTCCTCATCCTCCTTGAATATAAGCGATTTATTATTTTCTTAAGTTTATTTTTTATATAAAAATAGATTGATTTTATAATATTTTTTCATATACAAATCTATTCGTAAACATTCCGTCATTACTCTTAAAAATAACTTCTTTTAAAATCTAAAATAAATGGATTGTACAATCAGTTTTTTGTATAAAATTCACGTTTGCGACCTTCATCATATACAATATCCGCTTTTACAGGTTTCAAAAATTGTCCGACACAAACTCTGATAGAAATTCTTTTTGCAAGTCTTAATAAAACGTAGTACATCTCACGGATTACGTCCCCTTAGAATCTATATCCTTTTGGATAATTGTGGTAGTTCCCACATTTAAAGAATCAATCTGTAGAGGCCAGCTTTCAACTTTTTTCAGAATCATGAGCTCCTTACATCGAGTTCACGTTAAAATAAAAAGACTTGTTGGATTGCAAATGATTTAGTCCAGATGCGACGTAACTTGTGGGAACTACTGCATTTTATTAGAAATTTCTAAAGGGTTTATTGTTGATACCTTCTGAGGTTTTGGAACAATCTCAATATTAGAATATGTGAAACTTTATTTAAGAAATTCCTTCCTCCCGAAAATTCGGGAAGAAGGCTCTCAAGAACGGCGAATTTATTCGGAACGTATTTCCTTAAAATTCAGAGAGCAAAAAACAAAATTCTTTGGTTTAGCAAAAATCCTATTTTTTGATAAAATGGTTGAGGATATTATCTCGAATCTCTTCGAAACGAACCAGCCCCCAAGCTAAATTGACTTTTAACTTCAGGGCGTTATCACTCATATCTTTTTCCCCCTGTGTTTTTAATTGATCAAATCTTGCTTCGATCTTCTCTTTGCCTTCATTCAATTCATCTACGAGTTTATCAAAAATCTCGCGAGAAGTCTGAACGGCTCCGATCCCTACGTTGATTATGTCATTTAATTTTTTATTTTCCATATACAACTACCTCTCAGTTTGCTTTCGAGGATCTCGTTCTCCATTTTTGTGCAGTGCATAAAAATGGCAATACTTTTTTCCTTTTTTTCTTACCTATCTCTATTTTTTAGTAGTTCAAAGAATTTAAAAAAGATAGGATAATGCACATTGTTAAAACAGACAGAAAAAAGTGAGAATTACTTACTTTCTTTTTTGGGAATGACTTTATTTGTCATCTGGGGGCTTTTCAATTGCGGAGTAGAAATCAAACCAATTGGCCCTTCTCAAATGGACTGTAAAAGAATCGAAGGACTTCCGGGTCCCGAAGATTTAGCGATCGATCGAGAAGAAAGAATTTTATATATTTCAAGTCACGAAAGAAGAACTAAAAACCAAACTGGAAAAATTTTTAGGATCGATTTGAAAAATCCATCTGCGACTCCTGAAGAAATCCCAGTAAAATATCCTTCTGAATTTCGACCCCACGGAATGAGTCTTCTTAAAACCAAAAATACTTACAGACTCTACGTAATTTCTCACCCACAACCTTTCAAGATTCATACAATCGAAATCTTTGAACGAAAGGGAAAAGAATGGTCCCATGTAGGAACTCTTACAGACCCATTACTAACAAGTCCGAATGATCTTTCAGTAGTATCCGAAAATGAAATTTATCTTTCCAATGATCATGGAAAGGGAAACGTCCCAAGGTATCTCTGGGATGATCTGTTTCAAATCAAACGCTCAGAAATTTCCTACTACGACGGTAAAACCTGGTCAAATCTCGGAAATCCTCTTTCTTTCGGAAATGGAATTTTATATACAAAAGATTCCCAAGGAAACGAATTTCTATATCGGTCCGGTTATATGGATCAAAGTGTATTTCAATTTCAAATCCGCAAAGAACAGGGAAAACCGATACTTGGAGAACCGAAAAAGATCCTAATTCATTTTGGACCTGACAACCTAGAAATAGATTCAAAAGGTAGAATTTTTGCGGTCACTCACGGCTCTGGGTATCAATTTTTAAGACATATAGGCAATCCAGACTATTTATCACCGACTATAATATTTCGAATTTCTTCGGACGGAACCTTTCAAGAAGTGTTTGCTAATCCAGGAGACTTAATTTCAGCCGGAAGTACCGCAATACCTTTCGAAGGAAGATTGTATATAGGTCAAGTATTCAATCCATATATTCTAAATTGTGAATATAATAATTCCGATTGAAATAGTAAATTTTAGTTTTGAGTTTATCTCAGAACTTCAATCATCTTTGAATCCACAAAAACAGTCATTGTATAATTTATGAACTTTTTATTGATCTCTATCCAATTGAGTATCGCGAATTTTAATCGTAATTACAAAATATTAGGACTCTATTATAACGTGAATTCAACGTAAAAACCCGGGCGAATCCCGCCAATGGTCTATAAAGAGAAAGATTAAACGAGAACAGGCGGGACCGGGCTCTTAGCTCCAGTCAAGTTATTGTGTGCAATAGTTATACATTCAATTTCTTTAATTTCAATAACTTGACTCCACAACGCGACCCTTAGGAAAGCGTTGTGTTGAGTTTCCAACGCGACCTGTCGAACGACCTAGAACGCTTTAGTAAAAAGCGTTTTGCTGAGTTCAGGGAGCGAGACGCTGAGTTTCAGGAAAGCGTTGTGCTTTAGTTTCCAACGCGATTCATAGAGAGTGTTGTGCTTTAGTTCATTCATCGATCCCTTTCGCGTTATACTGAACTCACGTTAGATTAGAGTTGTTGAAAAATGCCATAGCGAAGATTCGCAAAACTGCTTCAATTATCCATTTCAATACAATGAAAGTAAATGGAGAATTAATTTTTTAAAAAATTTAATATATTCAAAAACTTTAAAATTTAAGAAGAACGTGTCTCGAATGCAAAACGAAAGTTTAGTACTTATAGAAAATCTTTATATGTCGAACTTACGTTTATTTAAAATAAAATTTAAGAATCGTATCTGTATAAGCGGTCCCCATTAAATCATATCCGACCGGATTTGGATGAACTGGGTCCGTTTGTGAATACAAAGAAACGGATTTTTCCTTTTCTAAAAAAGCCGATTCCATATCCGTGATCGGATATCTGGAACCTAAACTTTTTAGATAAGAATTGATCCGAAAAATATTCTCTCGATAACCTGGATTGATCGTAGGCGGTAGAATCGTTACTAAGATTATAGAATTACTACGAGCTTGAATAGAACTAAGAAGATTTTCGTAATTTTCAGGAAACTGATCGATGGAACCAGGAATCGCATCGTTTGTCCCCAATTCTAAGATCAATAAATCTTGGCGTTCCGTTAAAACGGATCCAATCATATGAGTGCAACCAGGAACGTCCATTCCCGAAACGGAATAATCCGTGACGGTAAATCTAGATCCCAATTTTTCTCTCAGACCGAATCCATCCGATCTCTGAGACAAAGAATCTCCTATAATTCCTACCTTCAAAAGAGGGCCGACCAAAGGCAATAAAGAAGAAAGTCCATGTTGTTCGCCTTCTTTTCCCACACAAGAAATCAATAAGAAAAATAGAATATTATGAAATTTAAAAATTTTACTACAAAGATAAGATTTCATTTTTTCTTCCGAAGATAAATTTCCGCCTGAGCACGTACTAGTTTTCTGGTAGTAGAAGGTGAAACCGATACGTTCCTCTTATAAAAAGAAGATGCGTTTTCTTTCAGATAATTTTCGACACTTTCGTTCCGTTTAGTTCCTTCGCTAAAAACAAAAGTATCAATAGTATCCAAAGTGTTCACGAACATTTCTGAAGGAACTGGTAGTTCCCCCGGAATAAACTCTAAAATTTTTTGATTGGGGTATTTTTCTTTTAAATAGAAATACGGATCAGGGATCGCTTGAAGATAAACTTTTTTAGAATACTTCAACTCCGCGACGATTTCTTCTGAAAACTTTTTTCCTAGATCGAATTCAGGATTGATAAAACCAACTTTCCGATACGCTAAAAACAACACAATGAGGTTACAAAATAATAATCCGGAACCTATATAGATTACCCTCTTTCGATCGGGTTCCTCCAAAAGTATTCCGCCTAACGCAGAAAGTGGAAGAGTAAGATACATTACATAATAGAATTCCGTTGATAAAAATAAGAACACAACCGTTCCTAAAATCCAAATCAATAGAAATAAAAATTGCTCCTTCTTTTCTTTGAGTAATCTTTGATTAATTCCGATTCCCGCTAAAAGAAAAATATAAAATAATATTCTGATTCCTGGATTTTCGTATCCTCCGATTAAAATTTTGATCTTAGTCAAAATTGAAAAGACAGAAAAAAGTTCCTTTTTTCTGCCAAATTGCAATCCAAACTGAAATAGAAACGAATCCCAATGAGGTAATAACCAAACAATCCAAACCGAGATCGGAATCATTCCTCCGATCCAAAACAAAGTAGAAAATAATGATTTCCTTCTCCAAAGAAGATACAAAGACGGAATTCCAAACACGGAACCGAATGGATGAGATAAAAAGGAAAGTCCTAAAAAAATTCCGGAGAACAAAGATTCTATTTTCCCAACAGGTTTTGGAATTTTATCCAAGGCGGTTCGGACTATACAAAATAAACTTGTTAACGCAAAGAACAAACAAAGAGTTTCCATCCTTGCCATCGTGCCTACTCTCAAAAATAAAAGATCTGTAACAAGTAACAAACAGGAAAACAAAACGGATAAAGAAGAGAATCCGATTCTAAATAAGATCCCACAAAATATAAAAATACAAACCGCCGCGAGTACAAGCGTATATAGCCTAAGCCCTACAATTCCTGGAAACACATACTTCATCCAAAGACCGCCTGAAAAAAAATACAGGGGAGGCATCCACAAAGTTGTTTCTTCCATTCCAGGAATCAATCCTTCTAAAACCTGAGTTCGAATAGTTCCAAACTCTGCAAAATCTTGAGAAGGAGAAAAAAACAATACCTCGTCCGGCCAAACGGGAGGAAACTCAAGTCGATCGTTGTACGAAATCCATAGGAAAAAAAAGATTAAAACAGCCAAAACAAACCAAATGATTGTCTTGGTGGAAAGAAAACGGGACATAAAACCCAAGGAGAGAATCCGGGGCAAACCCGGATTTTAGGCAAGCGAATCGAGAGCGGAACTTTCTGTTTCGTAAACTTCGAACAGATCCAGCAATTCGACCACATCAAATACTTTTTTACAGGGGGAGTGATACAACAAAGTTTCAATTTCCTTCCCTGTTTTTCCAATTCTCTTACCATACCTACAAAGATACGAATCCCAGAAGATGAAATGTAAGAAATATTTTCCAGGTTGATTAAAATATCACCCTGCCCGGATTGAACATCATCTAGTAACTTCGCTTCTACTTCGTCTGAATGTCCAATATCCAGCCTGCCGTTGAGCGCTACCAGAGTATGTTTACCGATCTTTTTCGTTTTGATTTCCAAAGATGGCTTCCTTTTGGAGTATTAGGACTAACTTAAGTTTTCGAAACGCGTTTACAACTCATTTTTAAGTTCAATATCCAGAATTTCATCTAAAGAAAATTTTTCTACCGCTTTCAACTCCGATTTTTTCCCAATCAATTGGTAAACGGCTCGTCTTGTTTTTAATCCAAGAAAGCCCGCAATAAATTGAATCGAAAAACCTTTAGAACTCAATTGAACTGCAATCGTCTCTCGAATTTTAGAGCAACTCACTTGAATCCCAGTTTTACGTTCTAATTTTTCGAAAAATTTTTGAATCGTTTTAGGATGTAACTTCCCATTTCTTCCAGGAAATAGATATTCTTCTGGATTTTTATATCGAACCGTTCCGTAAAAATCTCTAAGTAAAAAAGAAGAAATCTTTAGATATCTATTTTTTCGCCCTCGAACCATCAATAATTGATTTTCTAAATCAACGTCTCCACAACGTATAGAAATCAGTTCTTCCGGTTTTAGTCCAAACATAATCAAAAATCGAATCCTAACAAAATGATCAGGTTTATCTCTGTTTGTATTCATCAAACTTCTTATTTCTAAATCTGTAAGTATATTTTTATATTCTTCATTTTCCGGATTCGTTTTTCTCAGATTCATAAATAAGAACCTCTCCTGTTTCAATTTAAGGAATCTCTATAAAACCCAACAATCTTCTTATCAAATTACTGAATGAAATCACCGCTTTGTGATTATCATAAAATAAAAGATCTATTTATAAAAGTTCCCTTTAGGTTTTTCATATATTCCCCAAAAACAAAGATAATAAAATCTTTTTTAACTAAATCAAGAAAAATATTCCCAACCATATAACAAATTTTATGAATATTCAAAAAACATTAAATATTCTATTTCGGAATATTAAAAATCAAAAAATAACTTTCAATTTTCTTTTTATAATAAACTTATAATTTTCTTTAAAAATCTAATTAATTTTTTTGAAAAACCATCTACAAATTCAAAGCAAACTGTCGCCTCGTCAGGTCTCCGGATGAAATCACCGTTTAGTTGCAACTTTATAAAAGTATCCCTACAGTTTTAGTCACAATGTGGATTAGTTTTCACAAATTACGTCTCTTTATGAATTTTTACTACTCGGACTCATGAAAATAATACTAAAAATTAACGGGTAATTTTACCAAAGATGCAAAGGTTCTCAAAAAACTACGCCTAACCAGATTTTGGCTTTTTTGTGATAGATCCCACATTCTAACTTTTAAAACAAGTTCACGATAGTATTGTTTTGATATGTCCGAGTAGTAGCTCAGCATTAGAAATTCGTGATTCGTTTTTAAGTCTTCTGATTGTAGGAACTATTGCATTTCGAGAGTTAGAAGACTTAAAAAGTCTATAAGATAAGAACCTTTTCGATTTGAAAAAGTAGGAACTACTACAAAAGTTAGAGTCCTTATACAAGTTGAGAGATAACTAAACGGCCTAAAGAACGTTTTCATCTACGCGATGTAAATATAATTTAACGTGAATTTGGCGCAAAAAAAATCAGAAAGAATTTTCTAAAAGTAGTAGTTCCTACAATTTTAGAATTTGTTCTTAAAACCGTAATTCATGGTAGTTCCCACATTTTAGGAATCGATCTGCAAAATTCAGATTCCAACTTTTACAGAAAAACGAATCATAAATCCTTATAACAAATTCACTTTCAATAATAGAGTTGTTGAAAAATTCCATAGTGAAGATTCGTAAAATTGCTTCAATTGTCCATTCAATCCAATATAAACAGATCAAGAATTAATTTTTCAACAACTCTAATACTTTCGTTGGAATTTATAGTATAAATTCCTACATTCTAAATTTTTAAACAATTTCAACATAGTATTAGCCGAATCATATCTCAAAGTTGATAGTGTTAATAAGTAAAACAAAATAATCGATTGAACAAGAAAGATTGGATATAAAAAGGCAGTAGAATTTTTTTGAAAAAACATTCATGTCTTCCGAAACCTGCATCTATTGCGGAACCAACCGAACCATCTGGAATCAAAAAGGAAAGATCGGTTGTATCCATTGTCTCAAATTATTTCGAAAAGAATACCAAACTCACATGAGACAAAAAGACTTTATGATTTCTCCTCGATTTTTACAAGGCCAAGAACTCGAGAATTTTCTTCGATTTGAATCTCTTTCCGAATCAGAAAAAATTCTTGAAATAGATAAAATCTCTCCTCCGTTTACTTACAGATTAAGAATCGGTCGAAATTTTTCCGGCAGAATTTACCCGATTGTCGCCGAAGTTCCGACCCAAATTCTCAAAGAATTTTTAACTCAACACGTAGATCCCAGTTTTCTGAAAACCAAAGAATTGACTCAGAGAATTCCTTGGGGAGAGGGAAGTTTTTTTTTCGGAGATGAAGAACATATTCGTTGGGAAATCCTAACTTCTACCGTTTCCGAACTATTCCGACAAATTGAAAATTCTCCTTTAGAAAAGTTAGAAAATCAAAATGATTTTGACTATGATCCTGAATTAGGTTATGTCACGTCCTGTCCTACGAACGCAGGCACTGGAATTAAAATCAGTTTTAAACTCTCTACAAAGTCTTGGGAAAATCGAAAAAATGCTTCTTTTAAAATACCCGGTTTTTTAGAATTTTATCTCGAAAATTCATCCGAATTTGTCGTTTTTTATCTGAAAAATTTTACTCTTTCTCAAAAAAATTCCTTTTTAAATTTAGTTTATTATTTAGCCTTACAGGTGGAACCGGCTTAAGCCCGGAATTTAAACTAACTTCCGCTTCTTTTTTGAAAACGTTCCGATACTTAAATTAAAATCAATGATCCGGTTCCCTTAGGTGGGAATTTCAAAGCGAATTCAGTCTAATCATTAAAAATCAAAATACAAAGGCGCTGATATGCTGGAATTTACAAAAAGAGCTAAAAGAGTCATCAACGAGATTGCTCAGGATGAGGCGAAGCGTCTTGGTAGCGACTATATCGGACCAGAGCACATTCTGCTTGGTCTTCTGAAAGAAGAAGATTCGGTCGCTATCAAAATCCTGAACAACCTCAACATTAACCTCAATGAATTGCGTAAAGAGGTAGAAAGAAGAACACGGGAAGCTTCCGGAGCCCTACTCATGGACGTAGCCGGTGGTCAAGATCGTTACCAAAAAATCATCGAACTCTCCAAAGAAGAGGCTAAACGTCTCAAACACAACTACGTAGGAACGGAACACATCCTTCTTGCGTTACTTAGAGATAATAACAACATTGCAGGTGGAGCTCTTTATTCTTTTAGCGTAAATTATAATGTTATAAAAAGCGAAATCTTGCGTTTGCTCGGAGCCCCTCCTACGAGTTCCGTAGGCGTAAGTTCCACCACACAACCAGGACCTCAGCCTCGTCAGGAAAAAACCAAAACTCCTATCCTAGACGAATTTGCTCGAGATTTAACTCAACTTGCCAGAGACAAAAAGTTAGACCCAGTTGTAGGAAGAGCTACTGAAATCCAAAGAGTGATTCAGATTCTTTCCAGAAAAACTAAAAACAACCCTGTTCTTGTAGGAGAATCCGGAGTTGGTAAAACCGCAATCGTAGAAGGTTTGGCTCTTGCAATTGTAGAAAAAAGTGTTCCCGATCTTTTATTCGAAAAAAGAGTTCTTTCTTTAGATCTTGCGTCTTTGATTGCTGGGACTAAATACAGAGGAGAATTTGAAGAACGTCTGAAAAAGATCATGAAAGAAATCACTTCTTCCACGAACATTATCATCTTTATAGACGAGCTTCATACTTTGATCGGAGCCGGTGCGGCGGAAGGAGCTGTAGATGCTGCTAATATTCTCAAACCTGCTTTAGCAAGAGGAGAATTACAATGTATCGGAGCCACTACAAGCTCTGAATATAGAAAATACATCGAAAAAGATTCCGCATTAGAAAGAAGATTCCAAGTCGTGAAAGTGGCGGAACCTTCCGTAGACGACGCGATCCAAATTTTACAAGGACTCAAAAAAGCGTACGAAACTCATCATAAGGTGAGATATTCTGATAAGGCTCTGGAACAATCTGTAAAACTTTCTCATAGATATATCAACGATCGTTACCTACCTGACAAAGCGATCGATATTATCGATGAAGCAGGAGCTAAAGCGCGTTTGGCGAATTGTGCTCGTCCACAAACGATCAAAGATCTGGAAGAAGAAATCAAATCTCTTGCTTATAAAAAAGAAGAACTAGTTCGCGCTCAAGAATATGAGAAAGCCGCCGGAGTTCGAGACGAAGTGAATCGTAAAAAACAAGCTATGGAAGAAAAACTTCGTTCTTGGCAAGAGAAGATGGAAGACTTTGCGGTCAACATCGAGGAAGACGACATTCTCTCCGTAATTTCTTTATGGACCGGTATTCCTTTGGAAAAAATGGAAGAATCCGAGTCAGATAAACTTCTTCGTTTAGAAGAAGAGTTGAAAAAACGAGTCGTAGGTCAAACAGAAGCGATTGAAAAAATTGCGAAAGCGGTACGTCGTGCTAGAACCGGTTTCAAAAGTGAAAGACGCCCTACCGGATCTTTTATTTTCCTAGGACCTACTGGAGTTGGTAAGACGGAACTAGCAAAAGCTCTCGCAAACTTTTTATTCGGCAACGACGACGCAATGCTTCGTGTAGATATGTCCGAATACATGGAACCTCACGCGGTAAGTCGTTTAATCGGAGCTCCTCCCGGTTATGTAGGTTATGACGACGGAGGTCAATTGACCGAGTTTGTTAGAAAAAGACCTTACTCCATCATCCTTTTGGATGAAATTGAAAAAGCTCATCACGATATTTTCAATATTCTACTTCAAATTATGGAAGAAGGAAACTTAACCGACACAAAAGGACGAAAAGTCAATTTCAGAGATACGATCATCATCATGACTTCCAATATCGGTGCAAAAGAAATTCAAGCCGGTGGAAGGCTTGGATTTGAGGATCGTAAAGACGAAGCGTTGAAATACAAGTCCGATCAAACCAGAGATCAACTAAAAAAGTATTTCAATCCAGAGTTCTTAAACCGTGTAGACGAAGTCATTTACTTCGGATCTCTCACCAAAGAAAATATAATGTCCATCATAGACATTATGGTGACCGATACGAACAAAAGGTTTCTTGAAAAAACGATTCAAGTTTCCATTACTCAAGCAGCAAAAGATCATATCATGGATATTGGCTACGACGAGAAATTTGGAGCGAGACCTCTTAGAAGAGTTTTCCAAAGAGAACTCGAAGACCACATGGCAGTCCAAACGCTCAAAGGGTCTTATAAGGAACCTACTAAAATCGAAATCGATTTTAAAGAAGGTAAACTTGAATTTATAGAAACTCCGTGGACTGACTATAAACCGGTTGATCCTAAGACCGGAGGGAACGACAATTCTTCCGGCAATCCTGAAAGGTCGGAAGAAATTGCCTTAGTCTAAGGATGCCTATACTCATCCCTGTATTGATTCTGATTTCCTATCTTCTGATTCGGAAGATTTGGTTTCATCTTAGGAAGATCAGAACCATTGCAGGGATCGAGAAAATTTCTCTCTGCGTTTTTTATCCTGATTTATTTCTTCCCGAAGTACGAGTCTTTTATAAGTATTACTTTCAAGGCGGAGTTTATTACGGCTCCGGATATATGCTTTTGACTGATTTTATCGGTCAGGAAGAATATTCTATCTATCGAAATGCAGATGGTCTTCCTGTTCTTGAAATGGAAGATCAGATCGTTCTTTCCGAAGAACAGATTGAGCATTTTCTGATGCAAAAGTATCCGAGTATCATTGTTTATATTGATCCTGTGGAACCGTTTCATTCTCTTATTGATTGTATTAATGCGAAGTCCATGAGTATGACCGCCTAAAATTTTTAGAAGAGTAATAGAATGTCAATTTGTAAGTTTCGATTTTTACAACATATCCGAACCTTAAATCCGCACCAAAATCGAAAAGGAAATTTGCAGAAGTTCCCACGGATTCAGTCTCCTAATCTCCGTTTTACGGTTTTAAGCGCTTTCTTCGCCCCGAAGTTTTTGTGTGAGTTCCCACATTTCTCTGAATTTTGGACAAACTTTTTATCAATGATATTAGACCGTGAAAACCGGTTCCATAACCGCGCGTTTCGATTTTCATCTTCACTATTAAAATCTACAAAACGATTCATCGGAAACAAAATGGCAGATATAAAAGGCGATATTTTTCGTTCCTTTAGGAATCAATGCTTATTTCTTTTATTGAGCATATTGATTTTAACCCATTCTCCCCTTCTATTGGCTCAAACAAACGAAGATTATTCTATAGCTCTCAAGGAATTCGAAGCCAAAAACTACGAGAAATCTCTGGAGATCATTCGAGTTCTGCATGAACAAGGAAAACGTTCTTACGAAACGCACTACCTCGCAGGACATTGTCATTTTGCTTTGGGAAGGACTAAGTCTGCGGGTTCACATTGGTCCGAAGCACTTTCAATAAAACCTGGAGATCCGGCGGTCAGTCTGGACTATTCCAGATTTCTTCTAAACAACGGAAGAGAAGACGACGGTTTATTAGTAATCGCTCGCGCGTACGAACTCAATCCGAGAAATAAAGACATACGTCTTCTTTTTGGAACGGCTCTTCTTTATAATGGTAAAGCAAGAGACGCTTTGAACATTACCGAAAAATTAAAGGCTGAGGATTCCAACGACTATCGTCCTTTGGTTTTGGAAGGTCAGATTTATTATTACCTCGGAAATATAGAAAAAGCAGAAGTCAGTTTGAAATGGGCTAACTCTCTTGTTCCAAATAACGCAAACGTGTTGAACAATCTAGCTCTGGTTTATGAGAAGGCATCTAATCAAGAAAATAAAAAAGGCAAATATGGAAACGCAAAGAATTTTTTGAATTCCGCAAAAGAACAGATTGAATCTGCCTTAAAATTAGAACCTGAGAATTCTCATTTTAAAGATAACTTAAGAAGAATCGAAGCCAAACTCAATGCACTCTCCAATAGCTGAACAAACAATTCTATTTAATACTTTAGGCTGTAGACTCAATTTTTTTGAGTCTGACGGTTTGTTCGCCTCTCTTTCTAAACACGGCTATCGCTCCGCAAAATTGGAAGAACATCCTGAAGTGGTAATCATCAATACGTGTACGGTAACCAATAAAGCAGATTCTAAAAATAGAAATACAATTCGAAACGCTATTAAAAAATTTCCAGGCTCTCAAATCTGGGTCACCGGTTGTTACGCGGAAACCGATCGAGAATCCATCGAAGCAATTCCAGGTGTAGCCGGAGTTGTAGGAAATACGGAAAAGTCCAAACTCCCAGCGATGATTTTAGAAAAAAAAGGTCTGGTCACTTCGGAAGAATTGATTCACATTTCTTATGATCGTTTTTCCTACTCGGACGTTTTACCTAACGGTCATACACGTGCTTATCTAAAAATCCAAGACGGTTGTAATCGTAAATGTTCTTATTGTAAAATTCCTCAGGCACGTGGACTCGGAGTCAGCCGGAGTTATCAAGACGTTTTAGATCAGGTTCGATTTCTACAGGATAACGGAGTCGGTGAAATTATTTTGACTGGCGTCAATCTAGGTTGGTATCGGGATTCCGAAAACAAAAAGGCATTCAATAAAATTCTTGGAGAAATATTAAGTATTTTAGAATATTCAAGAATTCGAATTTCTTCTATTGAACCTCCCGACGTCAGCAGTGAACTCGCAGAGTTGATGACTCACCCTCGTTTTACTCCGTTTCTTCATATTCCGCTACAAAGTGGAAACGCCGAAATTCTAAAGAAGATGAAACGCACTTATACTCCGGAAACTTTTCGAAAACGTGTGGAAATTACCAAAGAAAAAATTCCAAATTTATTTTTAGGAACAGACGTAATTGTAGGTTTTCCTGGCGAAACCGAAGAAATGTTTTTAGATTCGGTAAAAATGGTTCAAGATCTAGGTTTTGCTAAAATCCATACATTTCCTTTCTCAGTGAGAAGAAATACGTTAGCCGAAACATTTAAGGATTCGATTAGTAAAGAAATCAAAAAGAAAAGGGTTCGTTCTCTGAATGTTTTATCCAGAGAACTTCATAAAAATTATTCTTTGTCTGCAATCGGACAAGTACGGGAAGCAATTTTAGAACAAGGCGGAATGGCTGTAACTGACAACTATCTAAAAGTAAAACTGAACGAAGCCGAACTGAAACTACTCAAAGTAGGTCAATTCTTGAACGTGGAACTTATTCAGTACGAACCCGAAGCGGACAAAGAGGGAACGTTTTTCGGACGTGTGTTTCGTTAGATTGGAATATTTACTATAAGAACCTGTCCTCATCATTTTTAACACTGCAAGCCCTCACTAAGTGATGAGGAACCTTACAGCTTGATTTTTTTGAAAAGTAAAATAAGGTTCTGGAACGCGCCGTAAATTAGTATAACTCTTATTTTATTGCGTGCAATTTCCAAAAGACTTTTTATCTACGAGAACATGGCTAAATCTCATCCTATTACAATAGCTCTCTCTTAGTCTTTTTTTGATTTTTGCCTCTGTGTTTTTATGGATAGCGCGATATTGGAAAGAAAACGATTGGAATGATCCATTTTCAATCTATTTTCAGAACTTGGGTATTCTTGTGTTGTTCTGGTTGAGCGTCGTAGTTTCGATTTTCATACCGATTTTAATTGCCATAAAAAATCGTATGAATTTTCCAAAGTTTACGTTGCAAGCCTTTATCATTGTAGCCGCGATTTTGCCCTGGACTGAGATGTATTGGGGATCGACGTTTTATTACGGAGAAATACGAGATAAATCCGGGCTTCCATTGAACACGATTTTTTTTGGTCCTATTGGTAGTGGATTTGCTTTGTTCGCTTTATTTACGGAAGGTTTTTGGAAGGAGAAAGCGTTGCGTTTGAAGTTTATATTTTTTATTTTCGTCGTCATTTTCGAATTTTTGCTTTGGTTTATACTACGTCATCCTTGGAATATGATTCAGTCTTAAAATAACGTGAGTTCCACGTAATAAAATCTTGGCGAAGTGAAACTCAATACAATAACTTCTTTATAGTTTTACTTTTTGAATATTCAAAAATACAATTATTTCTAGAATATGTTTAATCCTAGAATAAGATTTGTTGAGGTTAAATGAAACTTTCTGACTTTAAACCAATTCTAGAAAATGAAGCTAAGTTTAAAGATTTAGTCCAAATATCTAAAATTAAGGGATTTGTTATTTGATTTAACAGGTTCTTCAAATTTGAAAAAACTAAAACCTTTCCTAATTGGATTGAAGACTACATTTCTTTTTTTAGTATAGTGACTGAAACCTTTGAAGAAAAAGAAATACTTTGGTATAAGTTTCTTGGGAACACATTTTTGTATTTTATCCTGGAAGAAGACAATCAGAACTATCTGAAACAACTTAAGAAATTAACTTCTTCGAAATCATCGGTCTAATCGTAAAGTAATGGATAAATATTGGATTCAATACAAGAATTATAAAAATAAAAATTCTAAAGGAGCCCAATTTCAATCGATCTTATCTTCGGGCAGAAATATCTCTACAAGCGCCTCATCTGTATTCAAAAATTCTAAAGTAAGATAACCTCCAAAAATTTTTAGCAAAGCGCTGTGAATTCTAAGCCCTTGTCCCGCCGATTCCAAAACCTGCGTTCCGCTTGTTTCGATCTTATTTTTGATACGGATTACAATTCCTTTTTTGTCTTCTTCATTTTTTAGGAATACGACTGAAATTTTTTTATACGTTGATTCATCCGAATATTTTACAGCGTTTCTAATGGATTCTCTACAAGCATAAAATAATATTTCCAAAACATCCGGTTTAGTAATTGGAAATCTATGTTTCAAGTCAGGATCAAAGTCCCAATAGAACCAAGACGTTTCAAATTCCGAACCAG
Organism: Leptospira kirschneri serovar Cynopteri str. 3522 CT; assembly: GCF_000243695.2. Taxonomy (NCBI): domain Bacteria; kingdom Pseudomonadati; phylum Spirochaetota; class Leptospiria; order Leptospirales; family Leptospiraceae; genus Leptospira; species Leptospira kirschneri. The sequence continues at coordinate 425,994 of NZ_AHMN02000005.1, forward strand.
TTAAACGAATTAAAGATTCTATCAAACCGAGCCTTTGAATCTCCATACCCGTATCCGGAAGTTCTCTCAAAAAATTAGAAACCCGTTTGTGTAAATTTGTAAGAAGTCGAATTTGTTCCGAAAATATTCCATCTTTCTTTAATTGAGAAAGTATCAAAATAGAAGAATGGATTTCCGGAAGAATTTCATCATGAAGAATTTGTCTTGTTTTATAGTCGGAAATTCTTTGCTCTTCTATATATTTCTTTTGTAAGGAACTTAAAGTAAGAGAATTACTTTCAACAAAAAGTGAAGCAAGTATCCAAGAAATCGCTGCTTTTGCAATTTCGATTTCTTCTTCCGCATATAAACCTCCATTTTCTTTTCGGCCTAAAAATAAAAACCCTTCTCCAGAGTGATCGTTTAATACTTTGAGACACAGAACAAAATCAGAAACGTTATTTTCCTCTAAATAAGTTATGTTTTCTTTTTCAAAAAATATATTTTGTTTTTTGAATATATTATAATCTATATTTTTAGTTTTTTCCAGAGCTATCGGATAAGTTAAAATCATATCCGCAACAAAAGGAATTCTACTCTCGCTGATAAACAAAGCAGAAGAAGTTTCTAAAATATCCGAACAAAGCATTTCAAAAGGTTTTTGAAACTTTTCCTTCGGACTTGAAATTACATTTTCAGTCGTAATAATAGAGTTTAGAATAGAACTTTTCGCAAGTCTAAGTTCTTTATTTTTTTTCAGTAGAAAAGTTCTGGAAACGTTGTAAACATAAGATCCGATTAAAAAAATTTCTATTTTAGAAAAACCTAAACTTGAAATTATAAAATATAAAAGAGTAATCAATAAAAATCCTAAATTGGTTCTTCTCCATTCTTGTCTTAAACCGATTTTAGGTAAAATTCTTCCCGTAAATATTTCATAGGAAATCAAAGCCTGTCCCAAAGTTAAAACAGAAACCGAAACTAAAAATTGTATCCCGATTAAAAAAACATAAAAAGGAATTGGATCTAGAAATAATTTAAGAATCGGATCTTCTATAATTCCAATTCCTCCGCCTAAAAATAGAAAAAACACAAGTACAACAACTCCCAAAAGAAGCAAGGAAATCGTTTTAAGATAAGGAACTGCTTTGTTTTTAGCAATTTCAGGTAGAATTTTTTTTGAAGTCTGAAAAGAAAAAAGACCTATAACCGGAACGGAAATACAAATTAGTATATAAAAAAGATAAGAAAGACGAAAAGAAAAAGGCACTGCATTCCAAAAATTGAATATAGATATATCAATCGAAAACTTCCGACTCCAGTTTAAAAAGAAAATGATCGCAAATATCTGAGAAGACAATAGAAGTAAAATGAAAAGTTTATAATAACCTATCCTAGCAAAATAAGCTTTTATACTTCGATCGTTCAAATCCGTAAAAAATAAATCCAATACATTCGTTTTCCAAAAACCGATCGGAAAATTTTGAGATATGTCGTGATTTTCTTCTGCTTTTAAAAAACCCAAGAACCAAACGACTATAAAAAACCAGCCGAAAGGAATCAGAATCAATCCGAAAATTCCTGGAAAAAAATATATTGCAGGATAATTCAAAATCTTTAAAATTCCAGATTCTCCGATCCAAGAAAAAAATCCGAATAACACAGATACTACGATCAAGATCGTAATCGTAAAAGTCGCTGGCCAATTTCTTTTTTCCAAATTGACTATGGTAGTAGACGCAAGCCAAAAAAGAATTGAAGATAAATAGAAAAATACGGAGCAAATTAAAATTTCCAAATTAAAGTTCAATATTTGATTCCCACCGAATCCACTCCCCGGACCCATTTCTGTAATATACATTCCCGTCTTCCTCCCACTGAAGAAAACGGTTTTCTCTTACGATCAACGCGGCTCTTGTTCTCGCCACTTTTTCATCGGAACTAGATTCGTTTAAATCCCAAGCCGCGTAGATTTGTCCGTTGATTCTACTAATCGTTCTTTTATCTTTAAAACCCAAACGAGCGGCGATTTGTTCGTTGTTTAATCCTTCGCCTAACATTTTTGCTACGATCTTTTCATTTGGTTCTAAAATTGCCATTGGAGAATTTTCATCCTGATCTTTCACTTCCACGATCCTGGTTTCTATTTCAGGATCGATAAAACTTTTACCTTCGTAGGCAAGTTTGATCAATGGAACTATCATCTGAGGTAAAAGATAATTCGACTTTCGGACGTATGCATAATGACTTAAAATTCCGGCTTTGCGAAAGGCACGAAAATATTCATCGCTGTCTTGTATTGAATAGATGACTACAGGTTTTCTAGGATATTCTTTTCGAATCGCAACTATGGTTTCAATTCCGCTTAACGTTCCGGCTAACCTTACATCTGCAAGCAATACGTCGAACTCGTTTTTTAATGCAAATTCTATCGCGTCTTCCCCTTTTGCACAATCGTAGGAAATTTTCAGTTGTGTAAATTCTTTCAGACCTTTTATGAGAGACTTTCGTAACCTTTCGTTGTCTTCTACGATCAATAGATTTAATACTTTTTCTTTCATAGATGAAAGACCAGATTTTATGTTTTTTTACTAAACTGTGTCAAGCACTTGAGTGCTTTAGAATTTGCACACGAGAGGATGTATTCTTTCAAAAATTTTTATATATTCTCAAATATGAAAAGAATCATTGAAATCGTTTTATCCACCCTTGCTTTAATTTTATTCTCTCCAATTTTGATCGGAGTAAGTTTTTTAATTCTTTTAATCAATGGCCTTCCGGTTTTCTTTTTTCAGGAACGACTCGGCCTTTTGAAACGACCATTTCGAATTTTAAAATTTAGAACTATGAAAGATGGAAGAGTTACGAACCTAGGTTATTGGTTGAGAAAAACCGGCATTGATGAACTCCCTCAAATTTGGAACATCTTAATCGGAGATATGGGAATCCTTGGCCCAAGACCACTTACACAATTTGACGTAGATCGTTTAAATTGGAACGGAAAATTTCACGAAATGCGTTGGTCCATTCCTCCAGGTATCACAGGACTTTCGCAGTTGTATTCCGGCATGGGAGCGCGTGTTTCTTTTTGTTTCGATCGCTCTTACATAAAATTAAAAAATTCTAATCTTAATATTTATATAATTCTATTGACTTTCTTGATGAATCTATTTGGTAAAAATAGAATTCGGGAAAAACTCAAATCAAAACTTAAAACTAGAAAAAACAAAATTCAATGGAAACATTGGAGAAATCATTTTAAAAAAAACGAAAATCGCACCTTGCCTAAAATCGATTTTGAAACTTTAGAACTTAATTCGAATGAAATGCGATCAATCGCCTACTCGCTCGCCATATTTCAGTTAGGTGAATCTGGAGAAGGTAGAATTGCAAAAGAAATAGACAAAACAATTCTTTTCGGAATTGACGATTTTTACAGAGAAGCGTTAAAACTTTTTGTAAAAGAAGAAGGTAGGCACGCCAGAATTTTAGGCGAATGTATTCGAGCTCTCAAAGGAGAATTGCTCCAATCCAATTGGACGGAAAAGTTATTCCATTTTGGTAGAAGATTGCTCGGAATCCGTTTGAAGTTAATGGTTCTGCTTGCCGCGGAAGTTGTAGGAATCTGCTTTTATAAAAAACTTTCTGAAAAAATTCCAAACGGATTTATAAAATCCGCCTTACTTGAAATTGTAAAAGACGAAGAAAAACATCTTAGATTTCACGGCGATTTTTTTAGAATTCGAGTCAGAAACGTTTTGACAAAGTTGGTTTTTAGACTGTTATGGAGACTTGTCTCGTTTGCGGCTTGTATCACCGTGATTTTGGATCACAGAAAAACATTTGTTATATTAGGAATTTCTAATTGGAAAACTTTTCTGAAATTTCAAGAGATCGCAAAATCAACTGAAGAATTTATCATTGAGGGTCTGAATTGGAAACTGAATCAGACTTTTCGTTCATAAAAATAATTATAAAAAGAACGCCTCTATATAACAGAGTTGTTGAAAAATTCCATAGTGGCGTTTAACAAAACTAATTCAATTGCTCGTTTCCATGAAAATTCACGATTTGTTAAATATGAAACTCAGTAAATTTTATATTCTCGTGGACGAAGTGCCTATGAAGGATTTTGAATTTTCCAAAACGTTCTCCGAATCGATCGAGCTAAAACAAAAAGCGGAACAAGACGCGCTTAGAGCTAAAAACGAATTGGAAAGGGTTAAGATCGAGGCGGAACAACAGATCGTAAACGCACGAGCGGAAGCAGAAACGTTAAGACTAAAATCACAACAGATCACTCCGATGATGGTAGAAATGGAACGGTAAATATCCCGATACGTATTTGGGAAATGGGCTCAATACTCTCTTTCAATTAAAATAATCCGGTCAAGACGCCGGCAATTCCCCGGCGTTGTTAAGCGACTTTGTATTATTAAGACCAAATGAATTCTTCCTTCCTTTGAGGTATGTATGAAAGATCATAAAATGAAGATAATCATCATTTTGACCTTATTCTTTCTTTTTCTAATGATAATGTTGCGTTTTTTACATTTCATCCCATCTTGGAAGAATTTTTTCACATGGATTAACCATTTTCTATTCGTAATAAATATTATTTTATTCTCATATATTGTATTTCAAGTTGGAAAGGTTTTTGGGAAATTATCCAAGTTGGTAATAATTTGTTTGACTATGTTGGGCCTTTTTTATTTTTCCTTCATTTTCATTTTAAACGAATTAGGAGAAGCCGAAGATCCCAGATGTAACATAGATAAAATCACCGAGTACCCGATAGGGAAATACCCTAAAACGTTATTCGTCATCCGCCGTAGTTGTACTGCGAACGTGGATCTTAAAATTCGAGAAGGTTGGTTTCCGATTTGGGAAAGCGTAAATTTTGTAGAAAGCGATAGTGAACATTCTCAAATCATTGAAATATCAGATCCATACGGAAACTACTTCGGTTATGACCCTATTCAAAATAATTTTTGGCACATTTTAAAATAAGCTCAATTGAAAATGAATCCTTCTAAAAATTCCAACTTGATCCTTCCATTCTATTGTAAAAAGAATAGAGTTGTTGAAAAATTAATTCTTGATCTGTTTGTATTGGATTGAAATGGACAATTGAAGCAATTTTACGAATCTTCACTATGGAATTTTTCAACAACTCTAATATGATAAAATTTATGTTTAAAATTTTTTTCGTTTTGTTCTTTATTTTCGGATTTTTCAAATCCTTATTTGCAGACGTTCATCCCTGCGCCGCGAACTTTAAATTCAATCAAATTTCAAAAAACGGATTCTCCTTTGTTGATCTTAAATCTACCAATCCGAAACTTTCCACAATCGCAGTCCAATTTGAAGAAGCTGATTCTTTTGTAGACGGACTTGCCCTTATAAAACTAGAAGGAAAATACGGTTATATCGATAAATCAGGAAAACTTGTCATCAAACCGCAGTTTGGCGAAGCGTATTCTTTTTCGGAAGGCCTGGCTCTTGTTAAAATTCAAGGTTCAAACGGATATATTAATCGAAATGGTAATCTTGTGATCCAAACTCAGTTTGAACATTCCGGTTTTTTTTCGGAAGGTTTGGCTTTTGTTAAATCCGGAGCAAAATTCGGATATATCGACAAAACCGGATCAATGGTGATTCAGCCTCAGTTTGAATCTGCATCCGATTTTTCGGAAGGTTTAGCTTCAGTAAGAATTATAGATCGATGGGGTTTTATAAACAGATCAGGACAAATCGTAATTAAACCTCAGTTTCAATTTCCCGCCTCCTTTTCGGATGGTATTGCGGCAGTAACCAAAAATAGAATCGATTTTTATATTGATAAGAATGGTAACCAAACGACAACTCCTCAATTTAAAGATTTTTTTTCTTTTTCTAAAGATCTGATTCCGATTTTAATAGAAAAAAAATGGGGTTATATGGATCGAAAATATTCCATCGTTATCAAACCCCAATTTGAAGAAGCGGGTTCTATTTCTTCTAATCAAATGGTAAGGGTTAAAATTCGAGGCAAGTGGGGATTCATTAACTTTTCCGAATGTTTAAAAAAAGTTCCCAAAGAATAAAATAAATCTTAACATTTATTTTTTATAATATTATATATTCTTTAAATTTTATATACTTGAATTATTCCGAACGCCAATAAAGGCAAAACTCTTTAGTTCTCTTCCCAAAATCCAAATGCCGACTCATAGAGAAGTGTTTGCTGAGTGGACTTCGAACGACTCTGAGATTGAATTTCATAAAAATGTAGGAACTACCACAATCTAAAAAAATAGAAGTTTATAACAATTACTACTCGGACACATAAATAGAATACTTGGGTTAGATTGTTTCAAAAATTTGAATGTTTTAGTCCTGCTCTAAAATGCCGTAAATCCCGAATTTGTGGTATTTTTTAAGTACCACTATTTTTTCGCAAATTCGGCCGTTAATAAACTTGGCATTATTTTCATGCATCCGAATAGTAAATCTGCCGTGTTCAAAGTGTGGGAACTAACACAAAACCTAGGTTTGTTTGTAAAATAATATAGGAACTCTCGCAAACCACGATTTTACGAACAAATTCTAGAATTGTAGGAACTCATTCTTTTAAAAAATTTTTTCTCACTTTTTTACGTCGAACTCACAATATATTCGTTTTTTTGAATCTTCTTTTCTACAGACGGTAGTAATTTTTATTCTAGAAAATCCCCGCGCAAAGGATCGAAGCGGGGTCAAGTTATTGGTTTTTTTGTTTTTTCATATTTTGATTAGATTATTTTGCAATAACTTGACCGGAGCTGAGAGCCTGGTGCTTTGGCCGTTTCCAATCGACTTTTTTGTTTTTCGTAAAAGTTAGCCCAAAGCATGCGCCCGCTTTTTATTTTTAATAAGGAAGTTCTTTAAAATGGATTGTGGAAAAGTTATTTTATAGATTCATTTTTTGTTTAGCATTTGATCGCCAAACAAGAGTTTTACGATCAAATCTAAATCTTAAGACGTTATATTTGGATTTGATGGAGGTTTTCTAAATTTTAAAGTCTCAAATTTGTTTTTAAGACCGAATGAATTCTTCCGTTGTATCTTCTTCTTCTCTGAGATCGTAAAAACTATATTCGAAATTTTTTCCCGCTACAACTTCAAGACCATATACGTATTCCGAAATTCTTACGTTTTTTACTATGTCTAAATGATAAAGTTCGGCTAAGAATTTCATTTTGTCTAAGGAAATCTTATCGTTGATTTTCGGTCCGATCGAATATTCATTTTTCATCCAATCTAATACGATCAGCTTGCCTCCTTTTTTTATGGAACGTATAAGTCCGTCCATTGCAAGCCCCGGATCCGGAAACGTGGATAATACCAATGATGCAAATACTGCATCGGGCGCAGGTATCCACTCTGGTAACAAAGGATGGTCCGACTTTTCAATGAAGAACGGCGTAAAGTTTGAAATCTCTTCTCTATTTTTCCAATGAAGCACTTCATCCAGTAAATCCTGCTGATACTCCGCTCCCCAAAGCCAAGCGTCTTTTGGTAGTTGTTTTTTGAGTTCCAAGGTGAAATAACCTAGTCCCATTCCAAAATCTACTAGGTTTATGACTTCTTTCAAATTGAAGTGCTTAAATACGATCTCAGGTGGTGTGAGTTCTCTACGTTTACTAGAAATCAGAAAATTCTGATATTCTAGGTTTTCATAATAATCCAGACCGCTCATTTTCTTATTGGATTATGTCTATCTATTCTTTCAGAAATGTCAAATCGGAAATTTTTATTGTGGTAGTTCCCACAATTTACAACAAAAGTCTAGACTTCTTCTGCAAAATTTAAGATATGCGAGTTCCCTCAGTTTAACAAAAAATCCGCCTTCTTCGATAAAACCTAAAACTAGTTTCATTCACTTCACAAGAAACTTTAATTTCTAAAATAGAATTCTAAGCCCTTATTGATGATAGTTGTCTTACTACTCGAACGTATGAAAATAATACTAGAAATTACGGTCAATTTTACCAAAGATACGAAAATTCTCAAAAATTGAGTTTAATCCAGAACTGTTAGCTTTTTTGAAGGAGACCCTAAATTTTAAGACAAGCTTACCTTTTCATACATCCGAGTAGTAATTCGTTTTCAGTCATGATTACCTACTTCGATTTGATGTTAAATAACAAGGATTGGATTGCCGATAGTAAGTACCAAAGACGTTGATCTTATGAAAATTGGCACCCGGATATTGTTATTATTTTCTTTGATGATACTCGTTTCCTTTCCGGGAGCCCAGGACCACACATTCAATCAAAACCAGATAGAAAACTATAGTATAGCAAATTCCGTTCATGCAGAAATTTTAAAAAAGGATGAAAATTCAGTCCGGATCTTTTGGGAGGCTCCAAAAGAAACCGGTGAAATTATAGTCGCTCGTTCCTCTTCTATGATCGACACTCCCGAAAAATGTATGATTGCGGATTCTTTGGGAAAATATCCGAGTGGTATCGCCGGTGGAGTAACTCAGATATTCGACTACAACCTCAAACCGGGAACTTATTATTACGCGGTCATTTTGGCTCATCGAGTTAAAAATGGTACAGTCAAACTGATCCCAGGAAGAAACTTCACTACAATTCCAGTCGTCATCGAACACGCGTTAACTCCAACAGAAAACAAAATCCCGGAAATCCCAGACGACGCAAGGGTGATCGATCTGACGGTCAAAAGAGAAGGTAAATATCTTAGATTGAATTGGACCCCTTACGAAAAGGCGATCCCAAACGCAACCGTCTATACAGTTTATCGTTCTACAGAACCTATGTCTTCCTTATCCTTGATGAGAAAGGCAGAAAAACTCACTGAACTCAGTCATCCCGAATCCACTTTCTTGGATCAAGATTTGAATAAATCTCAGACGATTTACTACGGGGTCAGCGTTCGTTCCGGCGCCAAAGAAGTTTTACCTCTGATCAACGGACAATCTTTTACCCGATATTTTTACATAGGAAACCCCAATAAAAGCGGCTCTGAAAATATTACAAATCCAGAATATTCAGAAGACGAAATGCGCGTAAAAGATCTCACCGCCGAAGTAGAAGATCTAAACGTAAAACTTTCTTGGAAGGCTCCTGAAAAAGCGGACACAAATACGGTTTATACGATCTATCAAGCGTTAAAACCTCTAAGCGGCGGAACCGCTACGTTTTTAGGTGGAAACGTACGGAAATTGGGAGAAGTCAATCACCCAGATACCGAAGCGCAGATCCGAATGAAATCCTTGGATGCGAAAGTTTATTTTGGAGTCACTGTAAAACATAAGGATAAAGAAGGATTCAACCTTGTAGAAAATGAATCTTTTATAGCAATTTCTCCAAACAAGAAGTCCGAAAATTCAGAAGAAAGTACGGAAGAAAAAACTCAGGAAGAGACAGAAACACCTTCTTCGGATCAAGAACAGGAACAAGAAAAAAGCGAAGAGACCCCTAAAGATACAAAACAAGAAGAAGAATTTTCCGGAAATAACGATGAACTGGATAAAATTCTGAAAGAAACCTATTGGAAAAAAGAATATTCCCGCACGATCCGAGATCTGAAACCATATGCAAAAAATGGAAATTCAGTGTACATGAGAGGAAAAGCAAAATTTTTCACTGGACTCTCCTACTATAAAAAAGGGAATTACAAAGAAGCACTTAAGTATTTTATCAATAAAGATAGTAAATTTTACAATACGGAACGCTCTGAGTTTTGGTCGAAGCGTTGTCTGTCTCGGATCTCCGGAGGAAATCCATGAACCGCTCTATCATCTTAATTACAGGATTTTTATTTATCTGCGCCGGGCTTTTAACCGCGGTATATCAAACTACGATTCAGGACGAAGATTCCAAACGAAAAAACATTCTGGAAAAAATCAAAGAAGGCGAGGAATACTTAAAACAGACCAATTCAAAAGCTGCAGAAAAAGCCGTGGATATATTTTCCGAACTTTCCGCGAGAGAAATCCCAGAAGAACATTCTTTCCGTGTTAAGTACGATATGGGAAGAGCACTTGAAAGAAACCAAGACAGCCTTTTGGCTCTCGGGATCTATAGAGAATTAAATCAAAAAGAAGGTCTTTCCAGAGACGAACGCTCAAGAGTTGCGTATTCTATGGGAAATCTTCTTTTACAACTCAATCGAGACGAAGAAGGAAAAGGTCATTTAGAAGAAGTTCTTAGAATTTCAGCAGATTCTAAACTTCGTTCGAACGCGTTATCTGCCATAGCTGACTATTACATGAAAAAGGGAAATTACGACCTTTCCCGTAAAAATTACGTCCTCGCCCTTCAAGAAGATCCTGAAAACGTAAAGGCCAGGGTTCGTTGGGGAAAATCTTTACGCAGAATGGGTAAGGATTGGTCCGCCTACGACGTTTATGACGATTACGCTCAAGCCGGATTCTATTTTGACCCCGAAAAAGAAAAAGTAAGTTCCGAGTTTAGAAGTGGTATCTTAGAGAAAGCAAGACAACTCTACGTTCGCAAACAATACTACGGTGCTATTGATACTTTTAAAAAAGCTCTTGATATGGGCGTCAGTTCGAAAGCGGAAGAACAAGCTTTGTTTTATATCGCAGAAAGTTACGAAGCGATCGGTAAATCCGATTCCGCTCTTCAATACCTAAATCGAGTTTTAGGAAATCAAGACGGTTCTTTAGACCAAACGGCTCTTTTTCGTAAAGGTACGATCTACTTCAAAAGTGGTAAGTATGAAAAGGCCGCAGCCTTATTTCAAGAGGCCACAGATAAATATCCGGATTCTCCCGTTGGCAGAAAGGCAAGCGCTTGGAAAAAAGAATCCTTAGATCAAGTGGAAGATAATCTTCATTACAAACAAGAAGATAAGGAAAAAAGCAAAGAGGATCTGGAAACAGAAAGATTAGATTGAGATCCGTTTGCCAATAATTTTCCGAAGTTTTTAGAATTCGCCCCAAAACCAAATCGTATCGTATCGTCTAAATAGATCCAAGAATTTATTTAGACAATATAAAGTAACGTGAGTTAATTCTGCGTAAGATGAGTCCCTACAGATTTTGTCTCATTACAAATTTTTAAACATTCATTTTTTGTAATTTGAGCTGCCGAGTTTCCTACATTTTTTATAAAACAAATTTCTTATATAGAATTCACATTAAAGTAAATTCAAATTTATGTATTTTTAATGATCCCGTTTTGTACATAAAGCAAACACTTTTCAGGTTTCAACATTATACCGTATGCATAGTTTGTTCCAAACACAATTTGATTGATATTTTTTCCGGTAATTGTAACTGATTCGATCTGGCAATCGGAAATATAACAATTCTCTATATAACAATCTTGGATAGATATGGTCTTAAGATTACAAAAAAGGAATTTAGTATTTTTAAGATTACATTTTTCTAAACTAATATTTATAAAACAATTTTTAAATTCCACACTTTCTAAATCATAGTTCCTAAGTGTAAAATTAAAATCCTCAACAGATACGTTCGTAAATTTCTTTTTCCCTTTTTTAATAAGCTGAATAAATTCTTGAACGGAAAGATCATGAATCACTTTTTACAGACCTAATAATATAAACTTAGTTTACTGATTTCTATAAAATCAAGAACCGTTAATTTTTACCATAAGATAACGTGAGTTCGATGTAAGAAAACCATAATCTGAAAAAGTTGGAATCTAAGTAATACCAATATAAAATTCAAAGATTCTCAAATTAAACTTTTACATAAAGCCGCCATTCAAAACCGAATCTCCTAATATAAATTCAGTTTTGAATCTAAAGACGATATATCGTATAATGTTTTCTATATACAATAGAGTTGTTGAAAATTCCATAGTGAAGATTCGTAAAATTGCTTCAATTGTCCATTTCAATCCAATACAAACAGATCAAGAATTAATTTTTCAACAACTCTAATTTATTGACCAGAGCTAAAGAGCCCAGTCCGGCGACACCCTGGTTTTATTAAACTAACTTACGTTAGGTCACTTCGCTTTTGATAAATTCCTCATCTTTGAGTTCAATGTCGATTCCTAAAACGTCATAGATCGCGGAAGGAATATCCACGATCGAACGAATCTTTTGTTCCATCTTAGAAGTATATTTTCCATAAAGAACCGTAGGAACCTGATTGAGAGTGTGAACGTCCACGCTCAAATTTTCCAAATTTCCGTGATCGGAAGTAACGATCAGTTGATCTTCTTCAGGATTCAATTCTTCTAATATTCCCGTCAAAAAAGATTCCAACTCGCCTATATATTTTTCAGCCGCTTCCCAATTCATCTTATGACCAATTTTGTCCGTTAGAAAAAACTCATAGATACAAAGAGTGTAATCATCCTCTTTACAATTCCGAATAATGGACTTTCCGGTTTGATACGGATCTCGAATTTGAAACAATTCGTCAGATTCATCCAAATAACCTCTGGAAAATTCTTTCAGATATTCGTGGGTAATGTCCATATAAAGTCCCCTTCCCCGACGAAGATCGTCCATTCCTTTGAGAGGTTTATCACTCGCCATCTGAATCAAAGTAGAAGCAGAAACGTGACGAGGATTTTTTTTAACGTATTCCGTAAACGCAGGAGTATAACAATTTAAAAGATCTGCTTTAAAACCGCGTTCTTCTAAAACCCGAACGATCGAATATTTACTGATAATCTTTTTGAGAGTGAACGTAGGAAACCCGCTCAAATGTCTTTGAAGCACCTTACAAGCGTTAATCCCTGTCCAAAGAGAAGTTTGACCAGTGGCGCTTTGAGGAAGACCTTTAATTCCCATACTCGCATCCGTTTTTAAAAAGACCGTGTTTTTCAAAGATAAAGGTGCATTTTGCGGAATTGATTTTCCGGCGAGTGGTAAAAAAAACGACTTTGCGTATCTGGAAAAAGGATTTGTCTCCGGATCATCCGGACCAAACCCAATTCCATCGATAAACATATAGAAGATCATAATTGAAACTTCCTAACTTTTTGTAAAAAGACGATCTGAGTTTCAAGACAAGCAGTAATTCCGTTCGGTTTTTACTTTTCGGCTGAACCCAAAAAACCGATACTAAAAACAGTGACGTTCGATCTTTACAGAAAAATCGCCTTTGCCTTAACACTGATTCTATTAGGGTTGATTCCTATTTCCATTCCTTTTTTCAATAAAGAATGGAAAGAATCTTCTATGAGGTTTTCTTTAAACCCCGCCGGAAACGAAGGAATTTTAAAACGAGAAAGTTTTTTAAAAGTTTGGTCAGATATTAAGAAGGCCCCTCTTTTTGAAGCAGGACCCAAAATAGAATATTCGATTAGGAATTTTTCCTTACCTAAACAAGCCAAAGAACTTGGAGAAAGTTTACTTAAAAATTTAGAACTCAGATCGATCAAGATATACGATTCTTCTTATCGTCTCGTTTTTTCTAGCGAAAATACAAAAGAAGTTTTTAATAAAGACCTTCGTTTAGGAGATTTGAAAATTCCGCCTTCCGGAATCAATTTCGATTCAACGGGTGTTCCAATCTATCGAAGCAAAAACGGAGAATGGTTTCTCTGGATGAATGGTTTTACTTTGGGAACACACGTATCCCTTCCTTTTAACATCAGAGAAAAACAAATCTATTGGATTTTCGAATCCGAAAAAATAGGACAGAATTCTTTAATCGGCTCCAACGATTTAAGATCCTTAAATTATCCGGATAACCTGGAAGAAATATTAGCAGAATTTAATAAACCAACTGTCGGATGGAAGGAACGTCCATTTTGGGAAAAAAATAAAATCGGAAATCATACCATTTTTCTTTCTTATGATAGAGGTTCCAGAACCAAACAATTGATTCTCATATTTGGGTTTTTATCATTCTTATTCGGAACCTGCGGTTTGGGAATCTTATCTTCCACTTTAGTACATTCCATCATAGTAGAAAAAGAATTCGATCATAAGGAAAAAGTCCTCAAAATGAGGGACGTCTTTCTTAGGATCATACAACTTTTAAAAAGGGATTTATCATGACCGGACTCAAGTTAAGAATCGCCATTTTAATTTTATCGGTCCTTTCTTTTTTTTATTATAGATTTGTGCCATATTTTCCGGACGGAATATATTATAAAAACAGAATGAACTCTGCTTTTACCAACCTAAACGAAGAACTCCGCCGTCTTGAAACCGGACTAAGACAAATCAATTCAATTTCGGAATTAGAAAATTTACAGTTAGAATTTCCAATCGTTTCCGGTTTAAAATTCGTAACCGAATCCGATCTATCTTCGCGCAAAGATCCGGAAGGAAAACTACTTAAAGAAACCCTAAAAGACGGAACCAGTCGTCTATTTTTCTTAAAACCATCCTTGGTGTTTTGTCTTCCCGATCCTGAAAAAAAGAAATTGATTCTCGCAGAACTCAGAGAGGATTTATTTAGAATCTCTTTTTCAGGTGTAGAATCCATGTTAATTCCGGATTTAAAATTCGGAGGATACGCAGAGCCGGGAGGTTTTAACAAAGGAAGAATCTCTTTCCTATTGATAGAAGAGTTGAGTCGATCTGAAATCGCCGTCAATCGAATCGAAATCGGCTCCTCTCCGTTTATCGGATATTATTATGCGACACCCGAAAACTCATACGGATTTTTAAAAGGAATTCTCATTTTAAAACCAGGAAACGACGGGCTTTTCTTTTTATTTCTCTCCGGGTTTTTGATCCTATTGTTCTTGATCGATTTTATGATTCGAATTTTAAGAATCAAACGGAATTTTTTCACTCATAAGGAAGGAAAAGAAATCCAAGAAATCATTGGTCAGATTTCTAAAAGAATCGACGCGCTTCAAACCGCTAAACAAAAAGCGATAGAATCAACTCAAAAAAACGAAGTAGAAGAAATACAAACTCTAACTTCCGAAGAAGTAGATTTTGACTTACAAAACGTTCCGATCCCAATGAAAGAAGTGAAACAGGAAGACGGCCCTTCCATTTTCGTTTTACCCTTCGAATTAAAAAGAGAAGGTTATGTTTCTCCCGCCTTTTTAAGAGATCCTGAAAAATTCAAAGAGCCCGAACCGATAGCACCAGAAATAGAAAAAAAACGTTCCGAAATTTTTACTCCCGAATTGCAAGACTTGATCTCCAAGGTAAACGAACCTATTCGCGAAAAACCGAATATACCAATCGCCAAGCAGGAGATCGAACCGGAACCAATTTCCGCGGATCGCACGGAGTTAGGTCCCGGTTATATGAAATGGTTAAACACTCTTCCGGTCAGAGAACGAAGAAAAATATTGGAAGTACTGGATGAACTTCGTTACGGACTAGAATCAGAATATTCGTTTATTCTAAAATACTATATATCCGTATTTTTAGATCTGAAACTTTCCGGATTTGCAATTCATTACTACGATAGAAGAAACGGAAGTTATAACCCATTTGTCACCCAAGGACTTAGGGAACGTACTTGCGGAAACATGATTTTTTTATACGATGATCAATACATAGGAAAAGAATCCGGAACGTATTCCATTATAGAAATCACGGACGAAAGAAAAATGGATCGTTTTTTTAGAAAAAAGTTTGATCCGATCGATCTTGAAATTTGTACTTCTATCCTTACAATTCCATTATCCAATTTCGGAATTCCGTTTCGATTTTTCCTATTCTTCAAAGACCCATTGACAAAAGAAAACGCTCAGGAAATAGAAAATTTAATCTTTCATTCTTTGGAACCGGTAATTCCAGCGTTCGAAGAATACGATCGAAAAATTTTAGGAGAACTCTTCAGAGACAAGCGAGACGTAGTTTCTTCCCGAGTTCATTTAATGAGAATCGCCACGGACGGAGAAAGAGGACTTACCAGATCCTTTAAAATCGAATTTCATGGAAAAGATTTTAAAACCCTAGAATCACTTCGCAAAAAAACGATGTCTCAAATTTCCGAAATTATCGGCCCAGAAGATATATGTTTCGGAATCGGAATCGGCGCTTTTGGTTTACATACTAGAAAAAACTTAGAAAAACAAATTCGTTCTTTAATGGATCAAACCGGAAATTCCTACGATTTTGTAGAAGACATTTATCCTGAAAACGGAAAAAACCTATTTATATATCTTTAAGGTTCATTCCAATTTTATCATGTATTTTGTTCGATTATCAATTTGGTTTTTATATTTTATATTTTATATTTCTTCACTTTTAGCTACCGAGGAAAACCGAAAGGAATGGAACAAAGCCGTCAAAGAAAAAATTCTCAAGATGAGCGAAGCCCAGGAAGAAACCGAATCGATTCCTTATCTAGAAAAATTCGTGGAAAAAAATCCGGCGGATTTGACCGTTAAACTTTGGTATGCAAGAGCCTTATTCTATCGAAACGACTTAGAAATACCTGAACATTCGGAGGACGTTTTTTCCAGAACGGAAAAACTAAAGAAAATCAAAACAAATTATTTACTAGCAGCCAAAACGTTTGAAGAAGTTTTAAAATATATTTCTCAAGCGACTCCTAGAGATCCGGATTTAGGTAAATGGCATTTTCTTTGGGCCATGTCAGAATGGTATGCGGGAAGAGAAGACCGAGCGATTCAGATCTTTAAGAAATCTTTTAAATACGATTTCCGACTTAACGAAGCGAATTACAATATCGCGTGTATCTATCAAACTCTAGGTCAATTGAAAGACGCAGAGATTTATTTTAGAGCATATCTGAAAAACGATAAAGAAATGAGAGAAGAAAACTGATGGCGAGAGTAGATAAACGATTTCAACTTTTAATGACAGAAGAAGAATTAGAACTTCTTAAAAAAGAAGCGGAAAAAAGAAATTTATCCGCGGGAGAAATGTTGCGTTTATCTTTCCGAAACGAAGTATATAGATCAGATTCTTACGAAAGATTAGAAGCTCTTAAAATTCTCTCGAACTTAAAATTAAAATGAAATACTATCTCTCTAAATCCTTATTAGAAATCATCGTTCAAGATTCTTCCGATCTAAAAACGATCGTAGTGGAATCGATCGAAAGATTGATCAAAGAACAACATCTATTTTATACCGGCACGATCTCCATCCTTCCCTTGCTGGAAAAAGAAAAAGATCCGATCCAAAAGGAAATCATCTGGAGCCAGATAAAACGTCTTTGTTTGGAAATTTTGGATTTTAAAGCCGAAAATTTATCTTTGGCTCAAAAATTTTCCCAAGAGTTTGGAAACATAGAATGGATTTGGAACGAAATATCAATCGCAATCCAAAAAGATTTGGACGGTTTTATCACAGTGGATGAAAATCTTCCGGATCAAAAAATGATCAAGATACTACTCGCTCAAAAAATAAACTTCAACGGGATCACTTAAAGCAGAAACCTGGTCTTTTCCATTTTGGAAATGATAGAATTTATTATAAGCGCTAATCCTAAAAAAGTAAGTGGTTCCCTTTTTTAAAAATAGCTGATTTTTTTCCAAAAGGATTTCCGAATTCAAAGAAATAATCTTATTATCGATACAAGTAGAAAGTTTATTATAATATTCTTGAATATGAATATGATTTTTTCCGGCAGGAAGTCCAGAAATCGGATCTAAATAATCCGAAGCCGGATGTTTAGGACGATTTTTTTTATTAGGTGTTTCTCCCGATTCACCTAAAGTTCCTCGAACAATTCCAACCATTCGATCCGGATGAATTCCGTAATGAACGAAATATCCGCCTCCGTTAATGACATCTTTTTCCGGATTGGATTTCCAATTTAGACACACACTTGGACCGCTATCGTCGACACCATTTTCAGCGACTTTTAGACCAAGTGGACGTACAGGAGGATTTGTTTCTCTAAAGGTCAGAGATATATTTTTTAGTTCCGGAGTTTTATTTCCGCTGGGATCAGATTTAAATTTAACTCTCCATTGATAATATCGAAACGGAAGAAGGTCGGTTTTATCTTCCGTAATTCCCAAAAATTTTTTTAGGGAATATTTTAAAGGGATTTTATAGGTATCTGGTTCAAAAGAATCTATTTTAGAATTTTCTAATTTTCTTAAGTCAATACCGATCCAGGCGGGAGATTCGGAATTTGGAGTAAACGGAACCGGAGACACTCTCAGATAAAGCTCCATAGCGGAAGAGGTCGGAATTACTGCCTTCAATTGAACTTCTTCTAAAAAAGAACTAGAATATTTACTTTTATAAACAGGGGAAATTCCAATTCCAAACTTGGATTCGGAAGTATGGGTTTCCGGATCAAAATTCTGCCCTGGAAAGGAAGTGTCTTCGGAGCTAGGATTTGGTTTTCCCGGAAAGACAGAAAAATTTTCCATCCAGCCGTAATAAGAACTCGCGATTCGAAACGAAGTAGTGTCGTCGGAATGAAAACCGATTCGAGTCAAATTTTGACTAGCAGGAATAGCAGCTCTTGCCGATTCTTTTCCATTGAGATAAAGTACAATTTCCCGATCGTTAGGGTTGAAATAAAGAAGAACCCTATTCCATTGATTTTTTTTCAGGGTCGTATTAGAAGTCAGATGCAGAGAAAGAAACCGTTTTTCTTCTGTTTCAAAAAAAGAATAAAAACCGGCTTTGAGTCGATCATCCGTAATCTTTAAATCCCAACCGTAACTATTTCCGGACGTTTCATAGAGTTTAGAAATTAGAGTCGCGTCTTTTTCAACAGTCCCAGGAAGAAAACTGAAAGAAATGTAAAATTCTTTTGTTAGATCTTTAGAAGTCAAAAGGCCTGAATTGGAATGTGCGATTTTGATTCCGGTTCTTTTACCCGAAAAACGTGCACTTCTTTTAGAATGAAAAACGTTTTCCGAATCCGGCAAATAAGAAGACATGAGAATTTTATAATTTCCTGATATATCTTTCAAATCGGACGGACTTCCGGATTCAAAATCCAGATAAAGTTCGGAACCTAGACTTCGATTTCTAGTTTGTAGTTTTAAGACCTTGTTCTCCGAATTATTTCCGGAAAGTTCCAATCCGTTTTTTTGTAGATCGTCTAACGGAAAAACTTTGGTCTCCGTAAAAAGTGGAAAAGAGTAAAAAAAGAAAAATAAAATCGTCGGCAAAAAGGTAATTTTGATTTTGTTCCAAAGCTTTAGGATGTAGGAAATATTACTAAAACCAAAATTCTGATGTAAAGCAAAACAGCTAACAACGAATATATGGTTTACAAATATCAAAATGTAGTCTGCTACACAGCTGTGAGAACCACTACGTTTTTTTAAGTATTTTGAAATCATAATCGTGATTTCTTTTGAAGTTTTAGAATCAGCTTTTTA
This sequence comes from Leptospira kirschneri serovar Cynopteri str. 3522 CT, assembly GCF_000243695.2. Lineage (NCBI taxonomy): Bacteria > Pseudomonadati > Spirochaetota > Leptospiria > Leptospirales > Leptospiraceae > Leptospira > Leptospira kirschneri. Next base: position 445,219 of record NZ_AHMN02000005.1, read on the forward strand.
GAAATTAAGATTGATCTCATCCAGTTTTGTTAAGAATTTAGAGTCTCGAGTTGATTGATCCTTCTTTCGTGACGTCCACCTTCAAAAGAAGTATTGATCCAAGTGCGTACGATGTTGAGAGCCAACTCCTTGCCGATAATCCTCCCACCCAAAACGAGAACATTCGCGTTATTATGACGTTTGGACATTTCAGCGGTAAATTGATCGTGGCAAAGTGCGGCACGAATTCCACTCATACGATTAGCGGCAATGGAAGCCCCAATCCCGGTTCCACAAAGAGCGATCAAACCTTCCACTTCTTTGGAAAGAACTTTTTTACAAGCGTCTGAAATAACGATCGGATAATCCACAGAACTTTCGTCCTTGGTTCCGTAGTCTACGATTTCCAATTCTCCTGCAAGTGACTTACGGAGAAATTCCTTTAGTTCAAAACCTCCGTGATCAGAGGCGATTCCGATTTTTTTCATGATCTAAATTGGTTATGTCCCGACCGGATTTAGGTTTCAAGCAAATAATTTTGAATGCACTTGGTTTATGAACTTGAATGAAAAGTTTTCAAAGGAACATCTCATAGAATTTTATTTTGTAATTAAACGTCTTATTTTACACTATCTCAAAAATATCTTAGAATTCGGCATTTTAAGTAAAAATAAAGTATTTTTGAAACCTTTATAAAATCTAAATCTTATTAATCTTAGATAAAAACTCTGTAAATTTTAAAATAACGTGAATTCGATGTAAGAAAACTATAATTCTGAAAAAAGTTGGGATCTGAACTTTGTAGATCGATTCTTTAAATGTAGGAACTACTGCAAAATTTCGTTCGGAAAAGTATGATTTAAAATCATGTGAGTTCGATATAACGCGAAAGGGACCGATGAATGAACTAAAGCACAACGCTTTCCTCAAACTCAATGCATCGCTCCCTGAATGCCGATCCTTAGAGAGGCATTCGCTGAGCTTCTCGGGTTGCGTTAACTCAGCAAAACGCTTTCCTGAAACTCAATGCATCACTCCCTAAGGGTCGCTCTGCAGGGTCGCGTTTTAGGTCGTTCGAAGTAACTCAGCGTCTCACTCCCCATCATAACCTTACCCACAAGTTGAATAGGATTTTAGAATCAGAAGGCTCAAAAACGCACATTTTTCAAGTGTTCCGACAAGAATGAGTCTTTTTACTTGCAAAAAGCATGTTTTTCTGATAGAGAAAAGTCTTCCGAATTTCTCCACCTCCGCCCCCACCCAAAAATAAGGGTGGGAACTCAGTTTTACAGAGGATTTGTCGTAATTCCCACAGATTTAATATTGAAATCTAAATACTTGTGGGTAAGGTTATGACTCCCCATGGGTCGTTCGACAGGTCGCGTTGGAAACTCAAGTTATTGGTATTTTATGAAAATTGAATCTGATTCTGTAGTTTCACAATAACTTGACCGAAGCTAAAGAGCCTGGTCCGGCTGCCTGTGGCAAGCCGGATTCGCCCTAATTTTATTACGTCGAACTCACGTTATCTAACAAAATCAATTCAAAGAATAGAATCCCGAAACGTTTTAGGCATCGCATCCCAAAATTCAACCTGAAGCAGAAATAACGAAAGATAGATCATTGAAAAATTTTCTTCTGAAATTTTTTCTCCGTTCAGAGCAAAACCGGTAGCGTCATTCAATCTGGTTAAAAGTTCTTTCTTTTGTTTGAGATGGGTTGTAAGAAGTTCCCATTCGATCGAGTTGAGAGATCTAGTTTTTTCATCCGAAAGAATATAATTTTCATAATAGGAATTCAATTCCGCATACATAAAAATATGACGGTTCCAATCCATAAAAAGTTTAGAATGATCCTCTTCCGAAAGATTTTTATTCTGAATACAAATGATCGACTGATATCTGGATTTTCCTTCTTTATATGCGATTATTTCTGCAATTCTTTTTTTTTCTTCTAATGGAAGAATGGATTTATATAAATTTGAAAGTTCAGAAGAAGTTATCTCGTTCGTAAAACATTCCTTAATCGGAAGTTGTGTGTTAAAATTTAATCCCGAAGCCACAAGACTTCCGGATACAATTCCGACTAATGTAAGAGTTCGAATCAAAATTAGAAAAAACTTTTTAAAGGACAAAAGTTTCATCAAACCTTAGATTCAAAATCCTTCATAAAGGAAACCAATTTTTGAACTCCCGAGAGAGGCATAGAATTGTAGATAGAAGCCCTAAAACCTCCTACCAACCTATGACCGCCTAAACCGTGTAAGCCGCTTTTCTCCGCCTCGTCTAAAAACTTAGAATCTAAATTTTTATCCTTAAGTAAAAATACCACGTTCATTTTAGAACGGGCTCTTTTTTGAACCGGACAAACATATAAAGAAGAAGAATCGATAAAATCGTAGATCAACTTCGCTTTTTGTTCATTTACCTTTTCGATCGCTTCGATTCCGCCTAACTTTAAAAGCCACTCAAATACGAGTTTGGCAATATAAATAGAATATGTAGAAGGAGTGTTGTAAAGAGATCGATTTTTTACCATGACGGAATAATCCAAAAGGACCGGTATTTTTCTTCCTGAAATTCCGAGTAAATCGTTTCGAATGATTACAAGACTAAGTCCAGAAGGTCCTATGTTTTTTTGAGCGCCTGCAAATATAACTCCAAAATCTTTAACGTCGATTTTACGAGAAAGAAGTTCGCTCGTCATATCGGCTACCAGTGGAATCTGTTTGATTTTTGGAATCTCCGGATATTGAGTCCCGTAGATCGTATTATTGGAAGTTATATGAAGGTATTTTCCTTTTCCGGAAAGCTCTGAATCTGTTAGAACAGGAACATCCGTAAAATGATTGTTAGTCGAGTCATAAATGACATTGACTTCGTTAAATTTAAGACCTTCCTCCCAAGCTTTTTTAGTCCAAATCCCAGTATGAGCAACGTCGAAACTTTCTCCCTCTTTCAAAAGATTGAGTGGAAGAGCGGAGAAATGTAACGTGGCCCCTCCCGAAAAAAAAGCGACTGAATAATCTCCTCCAAGATTGAGAAGTTTACGTAAAAGTATTTCCGCTTCCGTAATTACGTCTTCAAAAAGAGGTTCTCTATGACTGACCTCCATAACGGACATTCCGGAACCCTTGTAGTTCAAAAATTCTGCTGCTGCAATCTCCATCACCTCATTGGGCAACATCGCGGGTCCAGCACCAAAATTGTAGATTCTTTCTTGGAACAAATACATAAGGGATAAGGTTGCAAAAGGGAGGTAGGGAATCAACTTTCTTCCGACAAACAAGACTACAGATGGGGAAAAATCCTTGTCTCAATACAGCGCTTGAGGATAATCTATTTCCGGGTCAAACGACTCTCTTTATTCAGATGGATAAAAAGGAGAATTTTTGAATGTTCAGGATCTGGATCGTATTTTTATGTTTTGGTTTTTCCTTATCGTTATTTTCTCAGGAAAGTTCTAAACTCGGAGAAAAAGAAATTCGATCTTCTCAAAGAGTTCGATTTATCAATCGATCTTCCGCGCGAGCAGGAGAAGAAGTTAGAGGAACCAATGAAAAGGTAGGTTCCGGACTTGCCGAATCTCTCAAAAAAGAACCGGATAAAACTCACACACAAGGTGGAATCAGTGTGACCAGAATTGCTCCTGAAGAAAAAAAATTCGGAGCGGATGTGATCGCGGTTTTAGAAGATTCCGATTTTGGTCATATCAATTCTATCCAGAGAATTTTGGCCGGTTTTGTAAAACTCAACTTTGGCTATGACGATAAAAATTCGGATATTCTCGCCACTTATATTTTATATTACAACGCCATTCATAGAAAAGATAAATCTTATATCTCTAAGAAATATTCCAATTCTGTAATTAAGTTTGTAACTCCTCAATCCATAGGAATTTCCAAACGTTATTCGGAATGGCCCGGAAAAACTCAAATTTTGATTCCTCTCGTAGAAGACGTTTTGGGCAAAGACGTTCATACGGACGAATTGGAAGACGAGGTAAATAAGGAATTAGATAAGAAAAAAGACGGACAATCGGAAAAAGATAAATTCGGAGATCTTCAGAATGAAAAGAATAAAAAAGAATTAGAAGAACTGAAACGTAGAAAAGAAGAAAATCAAAATAAGCAGAAAGAAATTTCCGATAAAGAAACTAAAACCGATAAAGAACTTCAAGAGTTAAATAAAGATCCCGTAAAAAATAAAACTCAAATTGTAGAAAAGAAAAAAGAAAAAGAACAAATTCAGAAAGAAAAAGAAGCCGCTAAAAAAGAAGAACAGAAGTTAAAAGAAAAAGAAAAGGAAGTCGTAAAAAAAGACGAAGAAAGAAAGAACAATAATAACTCTTCGAGCTCATCCAGTTCTTCTAAATCCGATTCTAAAAGTGATTCGAGTAGCAGTAAATCCGGAAGCGATAACAAATCTTCTTCCGATGACAAAAAATCAGAAGCAGAACTGAAAAAAGAACTCGCAGATACTAAAAAAGAATTGGAAACAAAAAAAGAAGAAGAAAAGAAAAAAGAAGAATTCGATAAGAACGTCGTCGGAGGAAAAATTCTTTTCTTAAAAACTCTAAAATATTTAGACAAAGGACATTATAACAACGAACTACAAGTGTTAGATCCCACAAAAGACGACATGATTATCAGAGGAGATTTTAACAAAATCTGCGGTAGAACGTTTGAAATCGTGGATGGAAAAGCTCTTGTGATCGGTTTTGAAGACGGCCATTCTTCTAATCATAAACTGATTTTAATCGATCAAGAAACTTTAAAACCGGTCTTATTTGCGGAAGACAATATTTTTTGGAGATCCCCTATGATCATCAAAGGTGACGATATCTACGCTTTTGAAGAAGTAGAAGAAAAATATTATCTTTCTCGTTTTGGAAAAGATCTTAAAAAACAAGCAAAGTCTTCTGAAGAAATTAGCCCAAATTCGAACGTAACTTTCTACGGAGAAAAGATTTATGTTACTGGTAAAGAAGAAAGTTCGGGTAATATTCAGATCACCGTTTTTAATAAAGCCGATTTGAAACTGATCAAAAAAATCAAACCTTAATAGAAACTTGTCCTCAAATCCCAAAAGAAAAACACAACAGCTCTTTTGGGTTTGAGTGAAAGTTAATTTAGGATTATATAATGTGATATTTTTTTAAGTACCATTATTTTTTTCGCAAATTCGGACGTTAATACTTGGTACTATTTTCATGCGTCCGAATAGTAACTGGTAATTTTACCAAAGATATAGAATTTTTCAAAAAATCACGCCTAACTCGGAATCGTTGGCTTTTTTATGTGAGATCCCACATTTTAAGTTTTGAAGCAGACTCAGAATAGTATTTTTTCATGCGTCCGAGTATAATAAAAATTTATAATACTTATTTTAACGTGAGTTCGACGTAAGAAAATTGTGACGAATAATAAACTCAGGTGCAACGAGGGTCGTCGTCGCAGTTCACAAATTTTATAGTGGACTGGCTCACGACCTAAAACGCGATCCATAGAGAGCGTTTTACTGAGTTCTTTTCGCTCCAATTCCTTCGGAATTTTTCAAACTCAATACTGCTCTCTCTACGGATCGCAGCATAATAATCGCTTTCGCATTTGTTATGCCGAACTCACGTTAATTTATAGAATTCAGTAAAACTTTTTGATTCGAAACCCATACAAAAATTGAATTAAAAAATATTTAAAAACCATACATTCCAATGTGACTTAATTTGTAGGAACTACCACTCAATGTAACGTGAGTTCGGCGTAAAAACTCATGATTCTGAAAAAAGCTGAAATCTAAACTCTGCAGATTGATTCTTTAAATGTGGGAACTCACACAATTTATAAAATAGAAGTTTATAACTGTCGTATTCAAGTGTGGGAACTACTGCAAATCACGATTTTAAGAATAAATTTTAAAATTGTAGGAACTACTTTTTAGAAAAAATTTCTCTTACCTCGAACTGATTCAATAGAAACCAGTAATCGTTCATATATTTAGGCCTGTGGTAGTTCCTACACTAGTTTGATATGCAAAATATTTCAATTTTCTAAAATGTGGGAACTTTCACAAAACTTAGAAACGATTGTTTCTATCAGTCTGATCAATCGTCGCGAATATCTCTCTTTAACGAGTTAAATTATTTGATGATAAAAATGCGAAAAAAAATTTAAAGAAATAACACGAAAGGGATCGATGCAAGAGGAACTAAAGCAGAACACTCTTTATGAATCGCGTTCTATAATAAATTGTAAAACTAAAGATAATTGTTATATAATATTTCCTGTATACAATTTCTTGACTATAACTAAAGAAAGAGCCCGGTCGGCTGCCTATGGCAAGCCGGATTCGCCCCGGTGTTCTTACATTCTGCTCACGCTATTTACGGTTCTAATTTGGGGCGCTATATCGGAACTACTCATATCTATATTAGAGTATCATAACTTTTGAAAGGAAATTACTTTTCAGAGACAGAATTTGAAACACCCTATTATATAGTCCTGATAGTAATACAAGCTGTTTCAAAATTCTTCCACTATAAGCCACCTAACTATGAATAGATTGTTTCTATTCATAGTTATTCAATTTCTGTTCGTATCTTGTTTATGATTAACCAAAAAAAGTTTCTTTGTTTAATACGGGTGTTTTTTATCACAATCCGCTTCGCAAGATGCTTTAGAACCGATACAAAATAGAGGATTATAAAGAATACTCAATAAAGAACTCGAAGAATTAGAATTCGTAGTGGTATTACCATTTGTTGTACCACCGTTCGTTGTACCAGTATTTGTTCTGGAGTTATTATTTTCAAACAAGGATGTAATCAGCAAAGAAGCGGCAATACAATCCGCATCTGCGGATTTACAATAATTATCCTCGTAACATTTTTGACGAGGTGAAAGTTCAGAACATTGAAGTACAAATGACGTTGCAATTAAAACCAACACAAAAATATGAAATTTTTTCATAAAAACACAATAATTCGATAAGAGATTTTAATACAATAAAATTATCACAAATTTGAAGTCCGAAGTATAAAATTTAAATTTTTAAGATATTGTATGAAATACTTTTTGGATTTGTTTTACAGATTTTGTTGGGTTCCATGTCTTAAATTTAAGTCCGTTAGAATATACCTCTGGTGCCCGTAAAATCTAGAACCATCCATTTAGAGAAATGTCTTACTGATCTCTGTTAAATTGAGTATCTAAATAGTGCGGTTTTAAGCCAGTTCTATAGAATCCAATGCAAGCGACTGAGACAGTGTATCGCCTCTTGAACTCAATGCATCACGTCCTAAATTAAAATTAAAGATGAGATATTGTATCACATTTCTCGCATGCAATTGATTAACTGGACTGCCCGGCAAAACCGGATTCGCCCTATTTTCTTAGGTAGAATTCATATAATTGAATATAAACTATTGGATTGGATACTTTATTATGTAGTTCTGAGTAATAACAAAGTTTTCGATATTTTGTGTTTGAAACACAGGGGTTTTGCGATTCAAGTCTACGATATTTAATTTTATAGAGATCGGTAATCAAACATTAGGATTATTGAAAACTTCATATCTAATATTGACAAAACAACATTATTTATTCACTTGAATGAATAAGAAACAAAAGAAAATTAATTTCAATAACTTATTTGAGCACGTTTTTAAAACCTATAAAAAGAATTCCATTTGTCTAAACTACAAGTATAAAAAGATCAATAGGGATGTTTTTTGTAACAATCCAATTCACAATTGCTTTGAAGAGTATTACAAAAAAACGCCCTACTCGTAATCTCTTCATTGGATACGTCTGCGCATTTACAAGTGTAAATCCAGCGAAACAAGCTTGAGCACGATTTCTGCAAGCGTTGTCTTCCATACATTTTTCTTGAGGAGAAAGGTAATTACAAACATTAGCCGTAAGACCAAAAATCAATAAGATGATTATATGATTTTTCTCATAATAGTTATTCAATATGTTTGTAGCTTTATTCAAACCTGATTCCAATGGCTTTTCAAAAAACCCAACTCACTTTACAATTTGAATATACAAAAAGCGTTACCTATTACAAATAATTTAATAATTTATTTATAATATGCTGCTTACGCTTATAAATCGTTTGATAAGTTTTGTTTGTGATTTAGATAACAATAAGTCATTTATTTTTGTAATTAACGTTACTTCAACGAAAGTAGTTATTAAAAAATTTAAATAGAAAATTTCTAAAAAATGAATTCTTTAATTTAATAAATATTCAATTTTTATAATATATTTTTTGAAAAATTCCATAGTGAAAATTCGTAAAATTGCCTCAATTGTCCATTCAATCCAATACAAACAGATCAAGAATTAATTTTTCAACAACTCTAATGATTTCTTTCTACCAACAACAATAACACAATCGTCGAAAACTTTTCTCCTCTAAATAGAAACTCGTCTCAAAATTCACGCTACTTATTATGAGAAATCAATAGATTCAAATCTACTTTAAGGAATCTTTATAAAATGAATTTTTAATTAGATGATAATTACAAAACAAGATTTTCTTGTAAAAATTTGATTTTACTACAAAGGCATATCAAAATGATACTCTAAGTTAATTTAGAACACTAGATCTCTTCTAAAAAGACTCACTCAATTTGTAAAAATTTCTACGCATTTGTTTGTATAGAAGATAAATCAAATTGAAGATGTATGAACTCCTACAAAAATTTAGAGCTAAAAAAGTTTTTTAAAAACAGTATGAGACTAAATCTGTGGGAACTCACCTGAATTATATTTTTTACTAAAAAACTTACCCCAAAAAGCCGTCCAAAGATACGCAGCTAAACCCATCCAATAGCTTTTTGAGATTTGACAACATACTCCGAGTCGGAAATTTTCTTTAAAAATCAATTTGTCCCCGTATGGAACTGGTAAAAATTGGTACATGGAAAACTTTATGTCCCAAGATAAAAAAACTCCTCTCTACGAAACTCACCGCAATTTGGGCGCTAAAATGATTCCGTTTGGTGGTTGGGATATGCCAGTCCAATATTCAGGGATCATTGCAGAACATAACGCAACCAGAGAAGCTGCCGGACTTTTTGACGTTTCTCACATGGGCGAAATTTTTATTACTGGAGATCCTAAATCGATCCTTTCTTTTTTAGAATCGATCACCTGCAATTCAGTCGCCTCTCTTTCTGATTCTCAAGTTCAGTATAACGCAATCTTAAATCAAAACGGCGGACTTGTTGACGACGTAACGATCTATAAATTCTCTTCTGAAAAATACATGATTTGTTCTAACGCTTCTAACTATGAAGCAGTTACAGAACACCTACTCAAACATCTTCCAACATCGGGAGTAAAAGTAGATAATCAAAGTTTACAATGGCATCAAATTGCTTTGCAAGGTCCGAAAGCGAACGAAATCTTTTCTCAATTTTTGAGAAGGGATTTGGATTCGATTCAATATTATCGTTTTATGTTATTTCCTTATCAAGGAGAAGAAATCATCATTTCTAGAACCGGTTATACGGGAGAAGACGGTTTTGAAATTTATTCTTCCGTTCCTGTCGGTTTAAAACTTTGGAATGAACTTTTGGAATTCGGAAAACCTTTTGGATTACTTCCTTGTGGACTTGGCGCCAGAGATACCCTACGAATCGAAGCGAAATATCCTCTTTACGGTCACGAACTAAACGATCAATGGACTCCGATTGAATCCGGAATCGGTTGGATCGTTAAAGAAAAAGAAAAACCCTATTTCTCTTCCGAGAAAATTCTTTCTCAAAAGAAAAACGGAGTTCCCTCTAAAATCGTTTCATTCGCATTAACGGAAGCAGGTGTTCCAAGAGAAAATTTTCGAGTTCTAGATTCTAAAGGAAACGAAATCGGTAAAACTACTTCGGGAACTTTTTCCCCTTCCTTAAAAAAAGGAATTGGTTTGGCCTTGATCCAGTCTGAAAAAATCAAAGACGGAGAACCGATTCAGATCGAAATTCGTGAACAACCAAAACAAGCTATTATAACAATGAAACCTTTTATTCCAGGTAGTATTAGAAAAAATTAAATTAGGAAAAACAAATTATGGCAGAAACACAAGCTCCCGCAGGTTATTTTTTCTCCGAAAAACACGAATGGGTGAAAGTAGAAGGAGACACGGCCCTTATTGGCATTTCTGATTTTGCCCAATCCGCGTTAGGTGATATTGTGTTTGTGGATCTTCCAAAAGCTGGAAAGAACATAAAACAATTTGAAACTTTTGGCACGATCGAATCGGTAAAAGCAGCAGAAGATTTATACGCCCCTATCGGCGGAGAAGTGATCGAATTCAATTCAGCTCTTTCTAAAAATCCGGGAGACGTCAACTCTAAACCGTTCGATTCCTGGATGATTAAGGTTAAAGGTTTTTCCACTTCCGAACTGGAAAAACTTTTAACTCCGGAAAAATACAAAACCTTCGTAGCCGGATTAGAATAACAAAAAAGTCTAATATAAAGAATTTAGAAGTAGGCAAACATGAACTCGACTCTACAAAACCAGACCAAAACCATTCTTGAAAAGGTGGGAACAGATCCTTTGGATTCTTTCCCAAGAAGACATATCGGACCAGACTTACAACAGACCACCGAAATGCTAAAGGAATTAGGACTTTCTTCCGTAGAAGAGTTGATCGATAAAGCCGTTCCCACCGGTATTCGACTGAAAAAATCTTTGGATCTGCCAAAAGCGTCCACTGAACATAAAATTCTTCAGGACTTAAAAAAGATCGCTTCTCAAAACCAGGTTTTTCGTTCTTATATAGGTGCGGGTTATCATTCCTGCATCATTCCAGGTGTAATTCAAAGGAACATTTTGGAAAATCCCGGTTGGTATACGGCTTACACTCCTTATCAAGCCGAAATTTCCCAAGGTCGTTTAGAAGCTTTATTGAATTTTCAAACGATGATCATTGATCTGACTGGCCTTGAAATTTCAAACGCTTCTCTTTTGGACGAAGGAACCGCAGCAGCGGAAGCGATGTTTCTTGCCTACTCCGTTCGTAAAAATGAAACCGCTAAAAAATTCTTCGTGTCGGAACTTTGTCATCCGCAAACCATAGACGTTGTTGTTACAAGAGCCAATCCTCTGGGAATTGAAGTTCAAATTGGAAACCATGAATCTATTGAACTCAACGAAGATTTTTTCGGAGTTCTGATTCAATACCCCGCTACAAACGGAAAAGTAATCGATTATACTTCTTTTATTCAAAAAGCGCATAACGTAGGTGCATTGTCTACGATCGCTGCGGATCTTTTAGCACTTACACTTCTTAAATCTCCGGGGGAAATGGGAGCCGACATTGCTGTAGGTTCTTCTCAAAGGTTCGGGCTTCCTCTTGGATTTGGAGGTCCACACGCTGGCTACTTTGCCACTAAAGACGAATTCAAACGTAGTATGCCGGGAAGACTGATCGGAGTTTCTAAAGATTCTCAAGGAAATCCGGGACTTAGACTTTCTCTTCAAACTAGAGAACAACATATTCGAAGAGATAAAGCGACTAGTAATATTTGTACGGCTCAGGTTTTACTTGCCGTCATTTCTTCTATGTATGCAATCTATCACGGACCGGAAGGACTTAAAAACATCGCCACTCGGATTTATAAATTCACTTCCATTTTTGCGAATGTGTTGAAGAACGCCGGTTTTTCGATTACGAACGATTCTTTTTTTGACACGATTACAATTCAAACTGGAACCAAAACTCAGGAAATTTTAAACAGAGCCCGTTCTAAAAAAATCAATTTTAGAGAATACAAAGATGGAAAAATCGGAATTACATTAGACGAAACAGTAAACTCCGAAGATCTAAAAGATTTATTAGAAATTTTTGAAGTTAAGAATATCGACATAGAAAAACTTTTCGCGGACGCTCAAAACATTCCAGAATCTTTAAATAGAAAAACCTCTTATCTTACACATCCAGTATTTCAATCCTATCACACCGAAACGAAAATGCTTCGTTATATTCGTAAATTAGAATCTAGGGATCTTTCACTTACCACTTCGATGATTCCTCTCGGTTCTTGTACAATGAAACTCAACGCGACCACGGAAATGTATCCTGTCACTTGGCCGGAATTCGGTGCGATTCATCCATTTGCTCCCGCAGATCAAACGAAAGGTTATAAAATCATTTTTGATGAATTGGAAAAATGGCTCTGCGAAATCACCGGATTTGCAGGAGTTTCCTTACAACCAAACGCCGGTTCTCAAGGAGAATACGCCGGGCTTTTAGCAATTCGTAGATTCCATGAAAGTAGAAACGAATCTTATAGAAATGTTTGTCTGATTCCCATCTCCGCCCACGGAACCAATCCCGCAAGCGCCGCAATGGCTGGCTTTCAAGTTGTGGTAGTTTCTTGCGATTCAAATGGGAACATAGATTTAGAAGATTTAAAATCAAAAGCTGAAGAACACAAAAAGGATCTGGCGGCTTTGATGATTACGTATCCTTCCACTCACGGAGTATTTGAAGAATCTGTTAAAGAGATTTGTCAGATTGTTCATTCCTGCGGCGGCCAGGTTTATATGGACGGAGCCAATATGAACGCTCAAGTCGGTTTAACAAGTCCGGGTGAAATCGGTGCAGACGTCTGTCATCTCAATCTACATAAGACTTTTTGCATACCTCACGGAGGTGGTGGACCAGGAGTTGGTCCGATCGGAGTCGCCAAACATTTAGTTCCATTTTTACCTGGACACGTATTAGTAGATAATAAAACAGGAAATGAACACGGCGCCGTGTCTGCAGCTCCTTGGGGAAGTGCGAGTATCGTTTTGATTTCTTGGATTTACATTGCACTCATGGGATCGGAAGGTCTTACAAACGCTACACGTAATTCTATTTTAAACGCGAATTATATCGCTAAACGTTTAGAAAAAGTGTATCCTGTTCTTTATAAAGGAAAGAACGGTTTTGTTGCTCACGAATGTATTTTGGATCTAAGACCTTTTAAAAAGTCCGCAGGAATTGAAGTGGAAGACGTCGCCAAAAGATTAATCGACTACGGTTTTCATGCGCCTACGATGTCTTTTCCTGTTCCAGGAACTTTGATGATTGAGCCGACCGAATCCGAATCTTTAGAAGAATTAGATCGTTTTTGTGAAGCAATGCTTTTGATTTTTCAAGAAATTTTGGACGTTCAAAACGGAACATTAGATAAAACTGATAATCCTTTAAAAAATTCTCCTCATACCGCTGCTATGGTGACTTCGGATCGTTGGGATCATTTATATCCGAGAGAACGCGCTTCCTATCCCGCTTCTTGGCTAAAAGATCATAAGTTTTGGCCTTATGTAGGAAGAGTGGATAACGTATACGGAGATCGGAATTTAGTTTGTTCTTGTCTTCCAATCGAAAGTTATCAGTGATTCTTGATCCGGATCCAACATGGCTTTTAAAGACCAAATAATTTACTTTGCCGGATCAGCTTATGATTCAAAAAATCGCCAATCTTTTCCTGACGTTCCAACGGATTTGATTGTATATTTAAAAACTTGCAAAAATAATAATATTATTTGGAGCCTAGGCGATACCCATAACGCTCCGGATATTGTTTTGTTAAGAAAAATTGAACAATTAAAGTGGATCAACCTTCTTGTTTCCCCTTTCAGTGACGAAATGGACATTGCAGAAATCGTTCATAAAATAGATCCAAACGAAGAAAAAGAAGGATATTATGAATTGCTTGCATTAGATATCCTTTTAGCATCAACAAGCTATGAGCCCATTGGTTTGGTTACCCGACTTGAATACTTATGGTTCTTGGGACATGAGCCATTATGAATTGACGGTTTTTCCAGGACATACCTGGAACGATATAACTGCCTCTCCTAAACAATTTTTAGAATCACAATGGTTAAGCGAGCGCGAACGTCCCCAAGAAATCAATACGGGAAACGTATTTCTTTATTTCGATCTTTGGGAAAAATGTATGTTTAAGAATTCGGATTAAAATGATTTATTACATTGAAAATCTGCTAAGTGATGAAATTCGAATCATAAGAAACAAGATTTACCGACCATACTCAAGTTGTTTCCTCGTTGCGTCTTTTCTCCTATAACGCTAATTTTATGACAGTTTCAAGTATTTTTTGTTTCTGTAATTTCCCTAATCTTATTGTTACTCTTCCTGATTTCATGGGTTATACTTTTCGTAAAAACAGAGCTGGAAATAAAAGAAGGTAAGCAGCTCGTAATCAAAGGAACGATTCAAAAGTAATTTATTCTAAAGTTTTTGGCGCGGTTCTTAGTCATTAAAACGGCTTTTTGAAATCGAAAATAAAAAATTCTCTATCTTATTTAGATAATCCGTTTTCACATCTCCAAATATAAAATCACAAAGTTTATGCCAATTGAGAAACAATTGATGACGTATACCACGCACATGAATTTCAGGATCTACACCTGCGAAGTTCCATTGTCCGGCTTTTGTTGTAATTCCGTCGCTCATCAGTAAAAATAAAATCAAAAGAGGTATAACGCTGAAAACGACTCGATAACGGATTTTAAAGTACAAAAGTGTAGAAATATAAAATATTAAGAATGTGTAAAAAACGAAAAAGAAAAGAAATAAGTTTCTATGATCGTTAGAAGTGATACTTGTATCATTAAAAATCATAATCGGCCCCAACAACAAAAAGATATACCATTTCATTTTTTTTTACAACGGATTGAAGAGTGGTTATAAAGTTTACTTCCGAAGTTTCAGAAATAGAAACAGTTGCATAGATAGGAGCTGCAAAAGAAAAAAACAGATAGTTCGCCATCCATCCGGCAAACAGACAAGATCCTCCCCAATCCGTTCCTCCTTGCAAAATGATTGGAATTGAAGCTGTGGCAATTTCCCAAGGTTCATATCTACCACCCGTACTACGAGCAATTAAGATTCCCCAAGATAAAATTAAAATTGGATGAAAGATTATAGAAAAAAATTTCATATTTTGATAAATGCAATTGTAAAGGTAAAATTTTTGTATCTATCTTACTATCCTTATAAAATTGAATGTCTTAATTTTCTATAACAAAAACCTGTTTCAGCATAAAACAATGGGATTTTATAATATAGCTCCGAATGAACTATCTATCAATGTCCATGTAAATCAAGTATTAGAAATAATAACTTTTTTATTTTGGAATAAATATTCCAATATCTGTTTCACCCAAAATAATTTTTCTTTTCTGTAGAAAGATTTTACTTCTACGTTGTTATACTTCTTATGAAATCTCTGATTAAAATTCATCTAACGCTCATCTTTTTTTTACTGATCTTACAATGCAAAAATTCAGACAAAGAAAACTCCTTACTTTTAGCCGGAGTTGGCTTGATCATTGCACAAGAACTTGAGGCTCAAAGTTTAATGTCCGGTCCTGTATTGATCGATCAAGAAACAGAACTTACAAACTATAAATTTAAACTTTATAATTCGAATCAAAAACTAACCTTAGAAGCTTACTTTTCAAAACCTGCCGGAATGGGTCCGTTCCCTTTAATCGTGATGATGCACGGATGTGCGGGAGCCCATTCCAATAGTGACTCATCAAAACCACCCTCTTCTCTTTATACGGAATGGGCTGGTCGAGGTAAAAATTTAGGGTACGCTACACTTTTGATCGATAGTTTTACACCTAGAAACGCTCCTCAAAATCAATGCAGCAACGGAGCCGGTGTTGGAACCTCCGAAGTTACCGATAGGCCAACAGACGCTTATGCCGCGCTTGCTTACGTCAAAAGATCCAAGATTGTTAACAACGATCGAATCGTTTTACTAGGATGGTCTCACGGAGGAAGTAGTGTATTAGCAACAGTGGATACAAATTCCACCTTACAATTTCGTTCTGAAAATCAAAGACCTTTTAAAGCGGTAATTTCTTTTTACCCTGGTTGTGGCCTGAATAATGCCTTTGGAGGAATCTCGAATAGTCAGTATCTACCCTACACTCATATTAAAATTTTAGCGGCTGGGGCAGATCCACTTTATACGGGAGGTTATTGTAATACAAGAGTTTCAAGGGCACAAACGTTAGGCGCAAGCTCTACGACTAACAATTCGATTGCGATGACAGTGTATCCAAACACTCATCATAGTTTTGACGAAGCAAAAGCGGTTTCGTCTAAATTCGATACAAACGACGTAGCCGCAAAACCAAATGCGGATCAAGAGACGGTGAATTTTTTCCAACTGTATAATCCGATACAATAAGAACACTTGTCACACACGAGGAAACGGGAACCTACGCGATGCTTTGACTTCTTGAAAAAAGTCTAAAACATCTGGATCTTTATATGCGATATTTGGATCTGGATCACACAGTTTCCCAGTTGGACGTTTTATTCAGAATCGTGAAGTTGTATTCTTCTACGGAGTTGGAACCGCTCCAAAAATTTTCAGAGGAGAATTACGTGCAGCAATTTACAACTGGTTTGAAAACGACAGGGCTAGGAAGAGTGAATAAAGAATTGAATTCTTATATACAATTTTGATTCTATTGATTATGGAAATAAAAGATTATAGTGACGAGGTTCGTTTGCATCGTTCCAGACTCGTTCGCTTTCTACTTTTTATAGCTGGTTCGATTTCCTTGGCTTTGGGGATCATCGGAATTTTTACTCCGATTTTACCTACAACTCCATTTCTACTTTTATCTGCGGCTTGTTATGCAAGAGCGTCTCATCGATTTTACAATTGGCTAATGAATAATCGATACTTCGGTTCTTATATCCGAGATTGGAGAATCCATAAAATGATTCCTCTAAGAGCAAAGATACTCGCAATTTCCATGATATTCTTAACGATCGGAACTACGGTGTTCTTTTTTATTCCTATTTTAGCTGTGAAAATTCTAGTTTCTTTAATCGGAATCTTTGTAGTCATCTATCTAATTCGGATTCCAACAAAACGGGAGAATTGAATTCATAGATGTAATTTTCCGATAGAGTATATAACATATTTATAAAAATCTAAACTTCCTCAAAATTTCAGTTTAGATCAATAGAATGTTTATTTTACTCAGAACTATAAAATAGAGTGTAATTATATTTTGTGATACTATTTATTCAACGTAAGAAAATATGCGCGAATTCGCACTGCCACAGACGGACCGGGCTCTGGTCAATAAATTACATATAAGAAACATTATATAAAAATTATCTTTAGTTTTAATATAAAACGCTTTCGTAAAAAACATTTTGCTGAGTTTCCAGAACGACCCAGGAAGCTCAGCGAATGCCTCTGGCATTCAGGGAGCAATGCATTGAGTTTGAGGAAAGCGTTTTACTTGAGTCTCCTCGCATCGATCCCTTTCGTTTTATTTATCAGTTCCTTAAATCTTCCATAAATTTTTTAAAGAAAACCACCTGATCGTAGGAATCAAATCTTTCTATAAATATATCATTATTTTCTAAATCTTTTGCCCAAAGCTCATTTCCAAAGAACGTTGGATTTTCTATTATAAAATAGTTTTTAAAATTCGCCAGTTCCAATTTTTTAATTCGTCTCCAGCGGATGGGGGAATTAAAAATTATACACGAAATTCGATTAAGTCTAATTATAGTTTTATTAAACAAAATCAGAACGACGGCTATAATTCCAAATATAAAAAATAGAATCGAAATCATTTCAATAATCGTAGGATTCCTATTTTGAAATAAAAATAAATTTTCATATTCTCTATAAAAAAATATATAACCAATCGATACAAATATAGGCATAGATAATACAATTAACATTAGATACGACATCCAGCGAACAGTGAATATATGAAACTGTTCATCATAAGTACGTTCAGTTTTACTCGGAAGAGTTCCAATTTGATCTTTAAAATTTGTCTCAATTTTCTGCTGAATTAGCTTGGATTCTTTTTCTAATAGACCTTTATCAATTATTCCTAAATATAAGAATCGAAGAGAAACATAAATCAGTAATATTACAATTACTAAATCAATAATTTCGAAATACAAGTACCAATCCATTCCTCCATCAAAACCTGGGAATAAACAAAACAATTTAGGATTTTTTGGATTATAAAAAACCGTTATCTCGGATCCGATCGGATATTGTTTGACAAAGTTTTCACTTGCATCTAAAGAAGATAGATTCGTTCGATAGAGATACGTATACGATCCGATTTGTTCAACTCCATCGGGAGAAGTATATGAGTATTTCAGATGTAGATAAAATTCAGTTGGTCTTTTAGATGTAATATCTCCGGTCCAGCGGATTTCGTTTTCTAAAATTTTACCTTTTGTATTAAGATAGTTTTCAGTTTCTTGAATAGAAATGGTTATTTCATAAACTCCGATTGAATAATAAATTGAAAAGATAAATAAAATAATCGATATAGCAAAATCCTGCGCTCTTCTTTTTTTCATAAAAAAAGAGAACAGATCGGAAAGAATAGAAATAAATCCGATCAAAGCAATAAGATAAACAAACCAAAAAGGTATATTAAAAAATCCGAATCTTTCATGTGCAGGAAGATACCATACTAAGGCAAAAAAGCATATTACAACGAAAATCGCCGGGATTGAAATTTTTGGTTTATGATCTAATTTTTGCAAGACGTCTTTGGAAAATATTCTGGAATTTTACTCTTTTATAAACTTTCTTTAAAATAGGATTTTTACGAATGAGCTCGTTATTCGTTTTGAAACAAACTGACTATTTAAATGAGGATTTTGCAAACTTTTCATTTACTGAACTTTATAAAATTAAGTAATATAAGTTTTATTACAAAGCGCTGCTAGAATGCAAAATTTTCGTTATTCGATTATATAGTTTCTGAGCAGTAAGATCGTATTTTTAAATTTGTATATAATTAATTGAGTAGCACTATAAATTCCACCTCATTCCGATTCAAGATTTGTTCTTAGAGAACAAAATTCAACGAACAACCTTACTACAAGCGAAAAAAGTTTTCGGACCTATAAACGATACTAAGTTTCACAAAAATGTAAGAACTCATACAATACAACGGCCTTTGCGAAGCCCATACATTTTATTAAAGATTCTTCTTCTAAAGTTTTGGAATAAACTCTCAATTCACTTTTGTACTTAAAAACTACAACAGAATAAGCAATCTTCACGATAAAGATTCAGAACGCTCAATTTTATATGGATTCGATAAAACCATTTTGTTAATCGTAGATATGGATTTTTTCAACAACTCTAATTCGTCATAGGTTCGACTTTATTGGACGCCTAACCTACGTTTTGTGATTTTTGATCGTTTTGTAATTCTCAGTATGGAGATCGAGAAGGAAACATGTGAAAAACTTTAGAATCGTTCTCTTTGAGAAGTTCCGCAATATCCAAAGCTTCTTGGATCTTTTTACGTTTGTCCGGTTCTTCTTGAAGCCAAAAGGCCACAAAAGACTCCAATCTTTTATAATCTTTGATAAACGAAAGAGAACGGATGTATTGAATTTTGTCCTCTTCTTCGACTATTTTTAATTGTATTACAGATTGATAAGCGGCGGCGGCGGCACGGTAATTTCCAGTATTATAATAAGCTTGAGCTAAGAATCTTTTTTCGTGAAGAGGAAGTTCGCCATACTGAGAATAAATTTTTATCGCCTTTCTATAATTTTGGTGAATTTCCATTACAAGTCTTGCATGAATCAACATGTATTCTTTAGAAATAAATCCTTCTTTAACAAAATCGACACACTGGGAATAAGCATCCGCTTTGTTTCCTAAAAGAAAATTGGACTTTAAAAGAAGAAGTTTCGCGGCTCTAAAATTCGGCTTCAGTTCTATCGCTCTTTCCGCTTCTGCCTTGGCTCTTAAAAAATTTCCGGTCTCAAAATAAGCCAATGCCAAGTTGATTCTATAAAACGGATTGTAATTGGAAAGTTCCACCGCCTTTTGAAAATATTCCAAAGACTTTGCCCATTTATTTCTTTGAACAAAAATCATTCCCAATAAATAATAAGAAGGATCGTGGCTCGAATGAATTTGAATTGCTTTTAAAAGAAAATTTTTCGACTGAGGATATCTTCCCTGGGCGTAAAGATAAGAACCCTTCAAATAATGATACTCAACCGAGTTTTCATCCAATTTTTTAATCTTATCAATATTGATGAAAGCTTTAGAAAGATTGTTGGCTCGAATGAGATTAACGGTTTCCGTATTTAAAGCGGTGATTTGAATTTTACGTCTGGCCGCATCGGTCGGATTTAAAGGAACCTGATCTTGATTAGATTCCGGAAAACTTTCGTCTTCCTCGTTGGCAAAAAGAATCCCCGAAAGAAAAAACAAAAATAAAAACAAGTAAAAGATACGTTTCATACGTTTCTTTAATCCGAATCGAAAACTACGATTCAGTTTTTCTCGAAATATTCCTCTGCATTGGTTTTCTTATTCAAAAGTTTGAGTTCTTTTTCATCCACTTTTAAGATTCTATACTCCAGATCAAACGCAAGATCGGCAAGATTAAAATGGATGTCGTCCCCTTGCATCTTATAGGTAAGATGAAATGCATCGTATTTGGCCAGTCCTTGGGGAAAAATTTGAAGATGGTTTCTTTTTTCTTGATTGGTGCATTCCCCTTTTTCGGAACATTCTTTGATTTTTATCCAGTCTCCTAAAATCAGCTCTTCCTTTTTTTTACAAGCGGTGAATAAAAACAAAACCAAAGCGGAAACAAGAACGATTCTTTTCATAGATTCAAACATAGAGACGCTTCTCTATCTGTCCAATGAAAATCTCCGCTTCTTGACTAAGAGTTCTCAAACGATCTAAAACGGGCTTACCGAGTTTGAACTCTTTCTATCGAAAAATTCGTAAAACTCAGCGAATTCCCTTTCTAAGGATCGGCATTCAGGAAGTGAACACTGAACTTTACAAAAATGTAGGAACTCATGCAGAAACTATAATAACAAAAAAATCCTAAAAACTGTAAATCATACAATACAACAGCGGTTTTGTGGGAACTCACACATTTAATTGAAGATTTAAAAAATGATTGATTCTAAAATTTTTGAATGATCAACAATTTCCAATTTACTGAACTTCCAAGTAATCTTTTAAATTTAGTATTTCGAAAGTATTGAGAAGATCCGGGTGAATCGAGCTAATTGTACAGCCAATTCCTTCGGAACGTGCATTTTTTAAAAACCAAATCAGGGAACTGATAGAAATAGAATTCATAATTGGAATATTCCCCAAATTCAAAACGATATTTTTCGGCTTTTTGGCGATGGCTTCCATGAGCATCGTTCGAAAAGTATAATAATCGTGAAAGAGGATGCTCAGATCCGGAGTGATTTCAATTGTTTCAGGGATTTCTGACATGGGAATTCATTCTAAGTTCTTCCGTATACTATATCAAATTTTGGATAAAAAAACCTTCTCTTCAAAAAAAATCTATTCTGGAAATTTCAAATTTAACCGATTTTTGAGAAGGGAGAGAAATCATGTTTGAGAAAACCCATTTCATGAAAACCCAGGATTTGCTGGAAAGAGGAATGAACAATTCCATTTTTAAGAGAAAGGTGATTTCGGACAATATCGCAAATGCGGACGTTCCTCACTTCAAAAGATCCGAGGTAATTTTCGAATCGATGATCAAAAGAGCCATCGAATCCGAAAAAATCGAAGCCATCAAAGAAGTTCCGACTCAAATTTCGGACGAACGACACATTCAATTCTTCAAACCATTGGATTATCGTGAGGTTCAACCAAAAGCAAATACGGACTACTTAACTACTATGAGAGCCGATGGAAATAACGTGGATGTGGAAAAGGAAGTCGTAGAAGCCTCCAATTCTCAAATGCAATATATGATGATGGCAGAGAGAATCAATCAGAACTACAGAGAACTGAAACAAGTCATGAGAATGGCTTAAAAATTTCGTTTTATTTACTTGAATTGATCATAATGAGACATAATTTTATACATTAGGAAGTGGCCATGGGACTTTTTTCATCGATCAACATTTCTGCAACCGGCTTATCCGCTCAAAGATTGAGAATGGATGTTATTTCCAATAATATTGCAAACTCTACTACGACTCGAAACACAAATGGGGACGGTCCTTTTAGAAGAGATCGGGTTGTAATGACTCCGATCAATTTAAGAACCAAATGGAGAAGTCCCGTTTATCCGTTTGGAGTTTCTCCAGGAGAAGGAAAAGGTGTAAAAGTAATGAAAATCGAAAAGGATATGACCCCTCTTCGATTGGTTTATGATCCGACTCATCCAGATGCAATTCAAATCGGCCCCAAAAAAGGTTATGTTGAAATGCCAAATGTAAACATCGTTACAGAGATGACGGATATGATCTCCGCTTCCAGATCTTATGAAGCAAACGTTCAGATGATCAACGGATCAAAAGCGATGTTTAACAAAGCTTTAGAAATAGGTAGGGCTTAATTATGGAAATCAATTCTAATTCTTCTCTTTGGCATTCGTATAACTCCGGTTATAGCGGAAACAAAGCTCATCCCTTAAGTCCGAAAGGAGATCAAGTCAAAGTATCCATTACAGAAGATAGACATTATAAAGACGTAAAACAGCCAGTCTCTCCGGATTACGTAGCAGAAAGTTTTTCAGAAGCGATGAAAAACGCTCTGACTTCGGTCAATGATCTTCAAGTAGAAGCCGATGAATTGACTCAGAAAATGGTTTTTGATCCGAATTCCGTAGACGCCCATCAAGTTATGATCGCTTCCGAAAAAGCAAGAGTGGCTCTTACATTCACAAAAACGATCGCTGATGGTGTAATTCGCGCTTACAGAGAACTTACTTCTTTAAGATAAATTACTGATCTCTATAAAATTGAGTACCGTTAATTCTATCACAAACCGCTGATTCTATTTAAAATATTAGGTACTTTATTATAGTTATGAGTAGTTTTAAACGATTTAAAAGAATATTTCTTAAATTGAATATTTGAACCGATCCTTGAAAATTTACAAAAACATTTAAACCTGTAATTTCAATTGTAGAACGATTCAGTTTTACTGTTAAATTTAGATTTGTGAGAGTTCCCACAGATTCAGTCTCATTGTACGACCTAATATGTATTTGGCGAATAAATTTTAGAATAAATCTTCTCAACGTAGTAGCTCCTACATTTTTAAAACTTATCTATAAAATCGAGATTTGTGGGAACTCTTACATTTTGAGTAGCCAACTGAATATTATGCTTCATCATTATTTGAAAAACTTCTGAAGATAGATTCAAAAAAATTAAACTCATTTTAGAACTGCAGTAGTTCCCACAGATTCAGTCTCATTACAGATTTTTAAATATTCGTATTTCGTAATTCAATATGTTGCAATTTCCGCATTTTTAGAATTGAACTCTAAAACTCGGATATGTGGTAGTTCCCACATTTCGTTTTTTACAGAAAAATTAGGTTTTATAAAACGAGATCCTACATAGAACTCAGAGATTTTTGATTTAAGATCGTTTTGGGATCTATCTATTTAACGTGAGTTCGATATAACGCGAAAGGGATCGATGAATGAACTAAAGCACAACGCTTTCTATGAATCGCGTTGTAGGATCAAGTTATTGGTATTTTATGAAAATTGAATCTGATTCTGTAGTTTCAAAATAACTTGACCGAAGCTAAGAGCCTGGTCCGGCTGCCTGCGGCAAGCCGGATCGCCCTAATTTTATTACGTCGAACTCACGTTAAACTATGTTGATCAATCACTTTAATAAATTATTATATTATAGTTGTTGAAAAATCAATTCTCCATTTTGTCTCTGTTTCATAAAATCGTCGATTGAAACAGTTCTGTTAATCGCCGCTATGAAATTTTTCAACAACTCTATTCTATAGAATAGAAATTGCCCGAGTTCTACAAACTTAAAATATATGATAGTTTTTGGCAGCCTGATTTAAAATCTAGAATTTGATTGTAAAAAATCTTTCTAGTTAAAAATCCTTTTGGACTTGAATTTTATAGATTGATTCTATTTTGTTAAAAAATCCGAATCATTCAGGAAATGAAATATGAGTTTGAAAAAATATAACGGAAGTTGTCATTGTGGTAAGATTCGTTACGAACTGGATCTTGATCTTTCCAAAGGAACAAGCAAATGCAACTGTTCTTATTGTTCTAAAGTAAGAAATTGGAGCTCGATGGTCAAACCGGACGCATTCCGTTTGATCACCGGCGAAAACGAACTTGGAAGTTATCAATTTGGCACCAAAAGTGCTACTCATCAATTCTGTAAAAATTGCGGAGTGAGAATACTCACCAAAGGTCATCTTGAGGAGTTAGGTGGTGCATTTATCAGTGTAAGTTTAGCTACACTGGATAATGTGGATCTCGAAGAGTTGATCACCTCACCTCTTTGGTACGCAGATGGGCTTCACAACAACTGGAGAGCACAACCTTCAGAAATTCGTCACCTCTAACCGAATTACAATTTAAGCCGAATAAGTTTTAAAATTAATTTTGAAATGAACAGGACGTTTTGGAAATCTCATTCAATCCGTCTTTTCTATTGATAATCTTTGCAGTAATTTCTACAAATAAAATCGCCTTACATATGTTTGGCGTAAAAAATGAGAAAGAATTTTTTAAAAGTAGTTCCTACAATTTTTAGAATAGATCTGTAAAATCAGAATTTGTAAAAATTTTAAAATAGAACGGTTTCAAAAAGTATAAACAATAATTTTTTAGAAATTTCTAATCAAATGCTGTAGTTTCCACAGAAACGGTCTGGATGTTTGTAAACTTTATAGTAATACTCCCATTATCAAGTCTTCATAATTTTTAGATTTTGGGGTAAATGATCGGTTCGTTACTTTCAAAAATTTGAATTTTAAAATCTGTCCGAAAATTTACGCCATAAATCTCAAAATTAAACTCATCTAATCTATTTTTGTTGTTTATGAGAAAAAGTTTCAAATTTCACCAAACATCAATTGAGTGATTTTTGATCATTCCTTGAGAACCTCCAAACCGCTTTTAGCAACTTGTCCATCCTGAACGGAAGTTCCACCAGAAACTCCAATTGCACCCGCGATTTTTCCGTCGATCAAAATCAATTCTCCTCCTTCAAGAGGATAAACACCCGGCAAAGCTAAAATTCTAAGTCCAATCCCACCTGCTGCAACGGTTTCTTCCATCGTCTTAGAGCCGGTCTCAAAACTACCTATCAAAAAAGTTAAAAGCAATGATAGAGCTTGCGAGATAAAGAGATGCAAGATAATTTTCAGATTTTCTTTCCCAACGAATTAGGATAGCCCTGAATCGATTGTGCCAACTGTTAGTTCTTTCAACGACCCATCGTCTAGGTTTTCCTTTATATTTACCAATGAGAGGCTTCTCACCTTTTTTCCGAATATGAGATTGAATGTTTCTTCTTTTGATTAAAACTTCTATATCTTTGAAATCATATCCTTTATCTAAACAAAGATGTTTTGGTTTCTTTTTTCTTCTACCGGAAAAAATCAGGATTGAATTCAACGTATCTTTTACAGCGTGTTTATCATGAACATTGGCTCCACTCAATGTTATGGCCAAAGGAATTCCATTTCCATCTGTAAGAATATGCCGTTTAACCCCCAATTTGGCACGGTCTGTAGGGTTTTTCCCAGTTAAGCTCCCCCTTTGGGAGCTTTAACCATTGCCGAATCCATCGAAGCCCAGTCCCATGCTATCTGATTCTTTACATCATAATATTTTAAAATAGATTTATAAATCTTTTTGAATACTCCTGCTCGTTCCCATTCTTGAAATCTTCTGTGACAAGTTTGGCCAGATCCAAACTCATTCGGAATGGCACGCCACTGACAGCCTGTTTTCATTCGATAGATGATACCGGCCATTACTAATCGTGTTGGTACTCGATTGCGACCTCCTTTCGGATTTACCTTTTCTTTCGGGATCAATGGGGCTATTTGTTTCCAAAGTCCATCCGGTATCTCTGAATAATATTTGTCCATTTCACAAGTAAATAATTACGATTCAAAAGTACAACCAGTTTTGAGACCGGCTCTTAGTCGATCTACGAAAGTTATTCGCACACTTAGCCTTTCCTTGGGAAATATCAATGGAAGCAAATTGTGCCCCATCCATTTTTTCCAATAATACTAAATTTCCTCCAGAATCTACGACAGAAATTACCATCTTCCATCCGTTTTTCTTTGCTTCTGACTGAGCTTTAAAAACAATCTTCTTTGCGACTTCTAAACGAATCGGATTTCCATAATCAGGAAAATTGGGTTGGTTTTGACCCATGTTAGGAAGTGTCATAAAAAAACAAATGGCAATGATCCATAATTTTTGATACATAAATTCTCCTTGAGGTTGTAAAACAACGATGGAACAAAATCTATTCAGAAAAATATTAAAGTATAGGTTTTACTTTCAAGAATTTTTATAAAATGAATTTTTAATTTAGTAATCGTAATTTTATTCAAAAAATTAATTCTTAAATTGATTACTTTCTGATTTGATAACGATTCTTTTTAGATCCTAAAAAATAAGTCCTCAATTAGAGAAATGATCACCAAACAAAAATTTCATGCAGAAATTTGATTAAAGATGATTCGCTTTAAATTTTATAGAAATTTCTAAAAGTTTTTTTTACCAATTTCTATTCAGAGCCACATAATAAAGTATCTAAAATTTACCTTTCAAAACTTAAAATGTGGGATCTCATACAAAAAAACCAACAATTTCAAGTTAGATATAATTTTTTGAGAATTTCTGCTTCTTTGTAAAATCGCCCATACTTTCTGGCGCTATTTTCATGCATTCGAATAGTATATAGAAATCGGTAGTTATTACTGAGTTTTATAAAACTAAGCACACGCAAATTCGGCGTAAAAAAATCCGGGCGAATCCAGCCTTTACAAGCAAAGGCTGGACCGGGCTCTCAGCTCTGGTCAAGTTATTGTGAAACTACAGAATCAGATTCAATTTTCATAAAGTACCAATAACTTGACCCACAACGCGATTCATAGAGAGCGTTGTGTTGAGTTTCCAACGCGACCCTTAGGAGAGCGTTGTGCTTTAGTTCATTCATCGATCCCTTTCGCATTATAACGAATTCACGTTAAGTACCGTTAATTTTATTGTAAAACAATGTTTCAACACAAAAGATTGGGCATTCTTATTATATAGTTCTGAGTAAGAACCAACCTTTTAGATACAAAATTAAATACTTCGTTATATAGCCGTCACTAAGTAACAGATGTTTTATCTGGGATAGTCAACAAAATTCATTTATTGATTCAATAAAGTAAACAAATATAAAAATTTTTAAAAAATGCTTTTCTAGAATCGATGATCAAAAGAATTTCTCAATCGATGAATTTAAAAATTAAAATTGGTTTTCTCTTAAAACCTTTAGTCGTTTTCATTTTTTATTTTGGAACAAACTTTTGTTCAAGCTCTTCTATTCTCAATAAACCTCTAAACGGAAGTTTAGATTTACAAGGGCATCGAGGTGCCAGAGGTTTAAAACCTGAAAATACATGGCCCGCTTTTGAAGAAGCAATTCGATACGGAATGACTACTTTAGAATTGGACACGGTTCTAACCAAAGATAATAAAATCATAATTCATCACGATTCATTTACCAATCCTACAATTTGTCAGAAAAAGGATGGAACTCAAATCGTATCAACTTCGTTATACGAACTAACTCTTTCCGAATTGAAACAATTTGATTGTGGAGCTAAAAAAAATCCTAAATACTCCGAACAAATTCAAGTTCCTGGAACTGAGCTGATTACGATCGAAGAATTTTTTACGCTTGTTGCAAACGCCGAAAAGAAAAATCCAAATCGAACCAAGCTAAAATTTAACATCGAAACAAAATTTCCGAACGACAGTAATTCCCAAATTCCAATAGGAAAAGTTAAAGAACACGTAAATTTATTAGTTCAAGCGATAGAAAATGCAAAGGTTGCAGATCGAACTACAATTCAATCTTTCTATTTACCAGCTCTTCCAATTGTAAAAGAGATAAATCCAAAATTGAAAACAAGCGCACTTTTTTCCCTCACCTATTTTCAAGGAGCCATGATGAAATTAGGACTTGGAAACGGAACTCGCCTAGAAGCCCTTCAAAAAACATTAGAAGTAAAAGCAGACATCATTTCCCCTTACTTTTTATACGTAACCGAAGAATTCGTGCAAGAAGCCCATTCCCATAAAATATCTGTGATTCCTTGGACGGTCAACGATGTGGAAGATATGAAAAAATTGATCGATGCGGGAGTAGATGGGATCATCAGCGATTATCCGGATCGGTTAGCACAGTCTATTAAAAATTAAATATATTATAGAAACTAAATATAATAAAACACATTCATCCTAGGTAAATCAACCAGTTTTTGAGATACAGAAAGCCGAGGTTATGTGGAAAACTCTCCTTTATGCTGCCACTTTCATGAGAAATAAAATAGAGTAGCGGTTGATTTTTTTCATTTTTCTCTTCCGGATGATAGACTGATCGTCAATCAATAGAGTTGTTGAAAAATTCCATAGTTCAGTTTAACAAAACTATTTCAATTGCTCGTTTCCATGGAATAGAAACAGATGGAGAATTCATTTTTCAACAACTCTAATGGACTTTCTGCATTTTTAAGTTTTTTGTCGTCTATAAATTCATCTAAAAAAGCACCGTGATTTCCTAAAATAAAATTCTTATCAATACTTTATTTCAAGATTAGTTTTCATTAGTAGCTTTCCTATTTAAGGTATATTCATAATTTAGAAAATTATCATTTTCTAAATTTCTGTTTGATCATAATTCTCAGTTGGAATTAATAACAATCCCTTAAAATTTTGATTAAGCAAACTTTTTGCAATTCTCTCGTGAATTACCAGCTCTCTCGGGCCCTTATGGAGACGAAAACATAGTAAATCGGGAATTCTTTCAGAATTGATTACAACAGACAGATAAACGGGATTTGTTGTTTCGTTAATATTTCGTTTTGTCTTCGTTTTCTTACGATCAAGAGCATCTATTCTTCCCAATACATTGACTGCACTATAATTATTCCAAATCCGATTTGACTCCTTATCGACGATGATTACCGGATAACAAGTGATATTATCTACCCCCAACTCTCGCAGAGCATTCAAGAGACGATCCGACATTAAAGGTACCGTTGAATCAAACAAGTCGGGCATTTCATCTCCATCTGGAAACCCATAACCGATTTGTCGCGTTGAAACTTCGAATTTCTCTATGGGAAACGGCTCTTGAAACTTGTACCCAGTTGTCCACATTCGCTTTCCGGAATTTGCACTGTGTCCGTGAAAGTTTTTCATAGACATATCACTCAAATCTTCAGTTAGAAACCAATACATAACAATTACCATTCTTATATTGATTCTATCTTACCGCAAATCAGATTCTGAAGAGATGTTGTTTATATTACTTGGCAATGATCTTGTAATGTTTTTCCAGAGTTTTTAAGAATGTACCTTAAACTGCTGGATCATTCCAATCAGGTGCCTGTAGAATTATTTTAGCGTTTTTTTTCTTATCGTTCTTCTCTAATTACCTATCGCAATTCAACTTTGTCCCATGAATAGCAAAACTAATTCTTTCCACATACACTGTCTTCAATTTCTCACTGAATAATTTCTTTGATTCTTTGAGATACTTTCTTCACATCGAAGAATTCATTTGTGTTTGTTCCCGTTCTACCGTAAACAAATTTCCGAGAACTTTGATATTCCAAAACTTGTCGATTATCACGGTAGATTAAAATTTTTTATTAAATTACTAAATATAAGAAAATAATGAAATACAAATATAATCCATTTACCAATAATTCCCTAGTAAAATTTAAAACAAACTTGAAACATAAAGGAAACCTCTATAAAACAGATATTTAACGACATTTGCCATTTTAAAATTCATTTTATAAAGGTTCCTTATTTTCAATTCTACTCCACAGTTGTAATTTCTTTCAAAGCCTTTTTGAAATTATCCTTGGTTGCAATTGTATATTCAAAAACTGTTTTATTTTTTTGGTAGATATTCAATCGGTCCGCCGAACTAGCAAGAAGTTCTTTAACAGTTGATTCTTCCATATAAAAATAAAGTACTAGCGCATTTGAAGATACGTCCGATTTATAAAAATTTCCATTGAAACTTTTTTTTCCCGCTTTGAAGGAAATTTGAGAAAACGTATCCATTTCGGAATATACATAGTTATTGACCCAAAATTCTACGTTGTATGCAACGTATGACTTATCTGGCGTCATGATTTTCGTAAACACTAAAAAATGATTGTAACCGTCTTTGTCTTTAACCGTAACGTCTATGTTTTTAGTAGAATAAGTTTTTTTCTCGGATTCATCCGCATACGAATCGGAAGCCACTAAAAGAAACATTAATAAAACTACAAAAATTGAACGTCCTAGTTTTTTAAGTG
Source organism: Leptospira kirschneri serovar Cynopteri str. 3522 CT (assembly GCF_000243695.2). Classification (NCBI taxonomy): domain Bacteria; kingdom Pseudomonadati; phylum Spirochaetota; class Leptospiria; order Leptospirales; family Leptospiraceae; genus Leptospira; species Leptospira kirschneri. The sequence goes on from NZ_AHMN02000005.1 coordinate 475,598, forward strand.
AATGTTGTTTCATGATCCATCCTTTATCTGCATTTTAAGTACAGATAGGGGCACAACATTCTTCTCGATACAAAATTGTGTAAAGTTCAATTCACATGGCAATTCATCTAGAATAGAAAAATTTTATCAACGTAATATACTGTTTTTAGTTCGAAAATTATAACTGTGCAAACCTTTATCAAAATTCATCCATATACATAAAAATAACATTATTTTTTTTGAATGTATTATGAAATCCCTTAAAAAACCAGAGAATAAATATAAATCTAGAAATTTATGTGCGGTTTTGTGTTTGTTCCGGCTTTACCGTAAGTTACGGTAAAAGATTTTGCGGATACTTCAATGTTCCAGAATTTATCCGACTTGTCGTCTTTGTAAGTGAGATGATATTTCATAATTAAATATTTTTTCAAGCGGACAACTTAATGAAAAAATACGAAATCCATTTCGAACCGTTCTTCGCAAACAAAAAAGCCGGATTTTTAAAGTCCGGCTTAAAACATTCTGTTATAGAAAGAAAACTTTTTAGGTTTCTTTGAGCGCCGTAACGATTTCTTGAGTCGCTTTTTTTCCGTCTTGGAAATACATCAAAGCGTTATCTTGGATAAACAGAGGATTAGGAACCCCCGCAAATCCAGGACTCAAACTTCGTTTAATTACGATTACAGTCTTAGCTTTATCCACATCTAAAATTGGCATTCCGGCGATCGGACTACCCGGATCTGTTTTTGCAAGAGGATTTACAACGTCATTAGCACCGTTGATGATCACCACATCCACTTGTTCAAAAGAAGGATTGATCTCATCCATTTCCTTCATCTTATCATAAGGAATATCCGCCTCTGCAAGTAAAACGTTCATGTGACCAGGCATTCTTCCCGCAACCGGATGAATTGCAAATTCTACGTCAATTCCTCTGTCTGTTAGAATATTATAAAGATCTCTTACAGCGTGCTGAGCTTGTGCAACCGCCATTCCGTAACCTGGGACAATGACAACTCTCTGGGCCATATCCAATAACATAGCAACTTCTTCTGCGGAAGTGCTTTTCGTTTTTCCGGCGTAGATGTCTTCTCCACCTTTAGAGTTGTCTACAGCAGCCCCCAACCCTCCAAAAAGAACGTTAGGCAAAGAACGATTCATCGCCTTACACATAATCTGTGTTAGTATAATTCCAGAAGCACCTACAAGAGACCCGGCGATAATAAGAACGTTATTACCTAAAACAAACCCAGTTGCAGAGGCAGCAATTCCAGAATAAGAATTCAGAAGAGCGATTACCACAGGCATATCGGCTCCACCGATCGGCATAACCAGTAAAATTCCAAGTATAGAACCTACCACAACTACATACCAATACCATTCTATCTTTTGAGGTTCAATAACAACGAAATAACTTAGAACTAAAGAACCTAATAGGAAAAGCACCTTTACGATTTGATCTCCAGGATAACGAACCGCTTTTTCGGAAAGAATTCCTTGTAGTTTTCCATAAGCCACAAAACTACCAGTAAGAGTAACTGCACCGATGATTCCAGAGGCAGCGGTAGAAATTGTAAATTGATAGGATTTAAGAACTTCTAAATTAGTCCCTTGATGAAGCACTTCCATAATTGCCGCACCAGCGACTAAAAAAGATGCAAGACCTCCAAAACCATTCAACGCAGCAACCAACTGAGGCATAGAAGTCATTTCCACTTTTACGGAAAGATAAACTCCAATTGCAGTTCCTACGATAAACCCGGCCAAAATATATTCGTATGCAAGACCTTTTTCTACAAGAGCCGCAGCAACGGCAAAAAACATCCCAACCGCTCCGACAAAGTTTCCACGCACCGCAGTTTTTGGATGAGAAAGAAGTTTTAATCCTATGATAAAAAGGATCGAGGAAAGGAGGTAAATTAAATTGATAATTGATGCTGTCATATTTATTTTTCTTTCTTCTTGAACATTCCTAACATTCTATGAGTTACTAAGAACCCACCTACTACGTTGATCGTAGCGGCGACCATCGCGATAAATCCAATGATATTGATCAAAGGTCCATTCACAGAATGAAGAGATAAAATCGCCCCAATGATCGTGATCCCGGAAATAGCGTTGGAACCTGACATAAGAGGAGTATGCAAAAGAGGAGGAATTCTAGTAATAACCTCGAAGCCTACAAATACGGCTAATAAAAAGATCGTCAGGTAACCTACGAACTGTTCCATTCTAACTTTTCCTAAACAGAGATTCCTTCCTTTTGGAGAGCTGAGGAAGGTTAAGTGTTGGCAAAATTGTCAACAGATGAAATCACTTTTCAGAAACTCCAGTCTCCTGAAAACCTTTTTTTCTCAAGAGACAGGCGTCGCATTTTCCACATGCTTTCCCATTCTTAGGATCATAACAAGAGAATGTAAGATGAAAAGGAACCTTCAATTGTTTCCCAAGAAGAACGATTTCTTTTTTAGAAAGATTTTGAAGAGGAGTTAAAATTTTGATCGAAGGACCTTGACTTCCTTTTTTAGTTCCAAGTTGAATCGCCATTTCAAACATTTTGATGAACTCAGGTCTACAATCCGGATAACCGGAATAATCCATCGAATTGACTCCGATATAAATAGAATCCGAACCAGTTCCTTCCGCAAGAGAAACCGCAAAGGAAAGAAAAAGTATATTTCGTCCCGGAACATATGTATTGGGTATTTCTTCTTTTCTCAAAGAATTTTTAGGAACCTGGAGCGACTTTTGTGTAAGAGACGAACCTAAAAATAATTCCGGTTTTAATTTTTGAATCGTGTGAGGAATTCCTAATTTATGTGTTACCTTTTTTGCGTAAGACAATTCGATTTTATGTCTTTGACCGTAATCGAAGGAAAGGGCTTGGATTTCTTTTCCGTCCGCAATCGCTTGATAAAGACAAGTAGTAGAATCCAATCCCCCAGATAAAAGTACAACCGCCTTGTTGTTTGACAAATTCTCTTTGAAGTTCTTCCGACTCAAACTTCTGTTCTTTTGAGAATTCAATGTAGTCCTTCTTCTGTTGATCGGCCAATGTAAAACGTTTTTCCGGAATATACCAAGATTTCTCCGAAAAACGATCCAAACAAAGTTATAGATTGTGTTAGGTGAAGAACGTAGTATTTTATGTTTTGATCATTCATTATTTTTCTTTTTTAAATAAAGAATTAAAATATAAACCGTCGCTTCTATTACGAGTAAGATGGCTGCCAGAGGCAATAATGATTACTTACGCCCAACATCAATGCAGATAATCCCAATAACATTAAAATAATAGAGTTGTTAAAAAATTAATCCTTCATCAGTTTCTACTTGATCGAAACAGTTCTATTGATCTGAGCTACAAAATTTTTCAACAATTCTAATATTTAATTTTTTAAGCATTTACTTCCCTAATTTAACAAATTACGAAGTCTTTCACCTAACGGATCGTTTTCGGGCCTTCGTAAACACAGGCGCTTGTACAGGTTTCGTGTAACGTAATTTTATAGAGCAAAGGTAGAAGAGGTTTGAGATGATTCCAAAGCCAAATAGAAATATTCTCAGAGGTAGGATTCTCAAGCCCCGGAACATCGTTTAGATAATAATGATCCAGATGATTTTCGGTCAAGGGTTTTACGATTTTACTGACTTCCGCATAATCGATCAACCAACCTGTCTTGGGATCAATCGTACCTTTTAAATGAAGTTTAAAACGAAAACTATGACCATGAAGTCGTTTGCATTTATGACCGTCTGGTACATTGGGTAGGAGGTGAGCAGCGTCGAAGCGAAATTCTTTTGTGAGTTCGATTTCTTCCATAGTTCCTTCCGGTATAATCATTGAAACCAGAACTTATACGTCACTTGTAACTTTGAATTTTTTGTTATTTGGAAATTCAATTTCGAAAACAAGCTGAGTCTCAAAGTCGACCGGAACTATGGAAAGAGACTAAAAAAAGAGGTTATTTCACCAGCTCTTTTAAAATTTCCTGTCTTTTTTGATCTTTTTGGTGCTCGTTTAAAACCAACCATTCTCTTTTGATTTGTTTAGAGCTTATACCTTTAAGTTCTGCATATTTGTTTAGCAGTTTTGCGGTTTTCTGATTCATACCAACCAGGAAATTAAAAAGAGAAGTATTGTCAAGCACTCAGTTTAGGATGGTTTCTTCCTAAAAATTTTATAGTTTTACTGAATTCCTACAAAAATAAGTGCCATAAATTTTGCTCTTATCTCAACTCGAAAGGTATAACGATCGTCCTTTAGAAATTTTTCTAAAGAATGATCACACAAATTCTTTGAGGTTTTGAAACAGGCTCTTAAATAAATAATGGTTCCTGTTTTTGTCCTATAAAAGAATATTCTAACTTTTTAATCTGTGGGAACTACTCACTTCATCAGAAAAAGTATGATTTTAAATTACAGAGATTTTACTGAAAAGTTGTTGGAACTACCACAGTCTTTCACAATCCAAAAACTTTCAAAAAGTATAATAGAGTTGTTGAAAAATTCCATAGTGAAAATTCGTAAAATTGCTTCAATTGTCCATTCAATCCAATACAAACAGATCAAGAATTAATTTTTCAACAACTCTAATGAATTGAAATGAGACTTAATCTGTGGGAACTACTATTTTTAAAAAAATATTCTATGGTATTTATTTTTACGTTGAACGATTTTACGTTCCAATGTAAGAGTTCCCACATTTTTAAATCAGAAATAGGATAATAAAACAATCGAATTCGATCTCAGGATTATAGAAGCCATCTCAAAAATATCTTAGAATTCGACATTTTAAACAAAGATAAAAAATTTTTCCTAAAACTTCAAAATGTGGGAACTCATACGAAAATTTAAAGATATTAGAATTGTTTGATAGTTAGCAAATTACTAAATATGACGGCTTTGTAAGAACTACTACATTTATTAGAAATTCCTAAAGACTCGTTTAGAAAAAAATCGACTTTATGTCCCTTTAAAAGAACTCATTTGAAACGTCCCCAACTCAAAAATCTTGATTCGATCCGATTTTACAGATCTTTATAAAATTTGATCATCGCAAAGCTTGATCGCAAAATTATGTTTAACCACAAAATATTAGGTAATCTGTTATACAACCATCAGCAATCTAATTTTGAAACATAAACACGGAAAAAACTTTTCTTGCTATTGAAATTAGATCGAGTAAAGTTCCCTTCCCGAAAGAAGTTAAAAGTTGATTTTAAAATCTTAAAATGTGGGAACTACCACGTTTTTCGAAAAACTGATCTCGAATGATTTCTTAAAGGTTCGAATTCAAAACTTTAACCGTTTAAAAAATGGGGAGCCAATTAAAACAATGAAAAGAATTCTTCTGATTGTATCGAATTTTTGGAATCAAACGCCAATTTGGGTTCGTAGATCTCTGATTACGATTCTTGTATTGACCGTTTTTATAAAAGTCCTATTTGTGTTTTTGATTTTTTGGAAAGCTCCTCGTTTATCAGGAGAATTAAAAATTCCGGGACTTACCCAACCGGTTTCAGTAATTCGAGATTCCTACGGAGTTCCTCATATTCGATCCGAAGATTCATCTTCCGCCTATTTCGCGTTAGGTTATATATGCGCAAGCGATCGTTTGTTCCAAATGGAAATTTTAAGAAGAGCGGCCAAAGGAGAGCTATCGGAGGTTTTAGGAGCCGAACTAGTTCCAACGGATATTTTTTTAAGACAGGTATTATTAAGAAAAACCGCTGAAAAGATGTTACAGGAATCCGAAAAAGTAAATCCACAGATCTTGAAAGAATTGGATTCGTTTTTAGAAGGAATCAATTACTTTTTAAAAACCGAATCCCTTCCCATCGAGTTTACAATTCTAGGATATAAACCAAAACCGTTCGACCGACTCGATGTAATGAGTGCACTTTCTTTATTATCTTTTTCATTTGCAGAAGCTTTGCGAAACGATACACTTTATACCATTTTAGAAAGAAAACTTCCAAATCGGAACGTAAGTGAATTATTTCCAAGACACGATACAGAAGAACCGTTTTCAATTCAGCAAAATCAACCTTCTTATTCTCCTAAAAAATTAACAGAAAATAGTAAAGTTGTTCTTCCTTTGACAAAAGAATCCAAATTGTCAAAATCAAAATCGAACGAACTTTCAGATTTAGATCTAATAATCCAAAAAACGAATCGGATCTTAAAAGAACTTCCTTCTTTATCCGGAAGCAACTCTTGGGTCATCGGTCCTTCTCGATCAACCACAGGAGGAGCCATTCTGGCAAACGATCCGCATATCGGTTACGGTAACCCCGGAACCTGGTATGAGGTTCACTTGAAAACGGGAGATCACGAAACCTACGGGTATCATTTGCCGATTTTCCCTTTTCCTTTAATAGCGCATAACGTTAAAAAAGCTTGGGCTTTGACAATGTTAGAAAACGACGATATGGATTTTTACGAAGAAATTCTACATCCAACAAAACCGAATCTCGTAAAGGAAAAAGGGAATTGGGTTCCGGTTCAAGTTTTGAAAGAATCAATCCAAGTCAAAGGAGAAGAGCCGAGAGAAATTACAATCCAAGTAACTTCTCACGGTCCGATACTTTCCAAACCGATCCAAGGATATACCGGACCAGTCGTTTCTTTATATTGGATCTTTCATCATCTATCGGTTCCTCTTTTGGAAACGATCTATTCTTTAGGACGTTGTTCGTCTTTGACCGAATGTAACAAGATCGTTTCCGATTTGACCGCACCCGGTTTAAACGTTTCTTATGCAGACAAAAACGGAAACATCGCTTGGTGGAGTGTGGGAAGATTTCCGATTCGAAAAAAGAAAACCAATACTCGCAAAATATTAAACGGAGCCTCGGGAGAAGACGACGTTATCGGTTATATCCCGTTTCATCAAAATCCGAAACTAGTCAATCCTCCAGAAGGAATTATACTCACCGCAAATCATCTTCCTACTTACGAACTCAAAGGTTACGGAAAACCGGAAGGGTATTGGCAAGAATCGGATCGGGGAAGAAGAATCTACGAACTTCTATCTCAGAAAAAAAATTGGACCGTGGACGATACAAAAAAAATACAAACCGACGTTCATTCCTTTTCAGCTAGGTCAATTGTACCTTTGATCTCTTTGGAGATCGAAGAAGATAAAAATTGGTCGGGCGTATTTAAAGAGGCTTTGGATATTTATAGAAAGTTCGATGGAGAAAACACGTTAGACTCATCGGGAGCCACGATATTCCATACACTCAACCAATTTGTAATGTTGAATTTGTGGACAGACGAATTCGGAGAATCCAATCTTCAAATTTTTGGACAAACCGCAGAACGTTGGAACGCATATAAATCTATTCTTGCAAATCCGAAATCCGATTTCTGGGACGATCTTACGACTCCGGATTTAAAAGAAACGAGAAGGGAAATACTCATCCGTTCTTTTGCACAAACGGTTCGTTATTTATCCAAAGAACACGGAGGTTCTCCTTCAACTTGGAAATGGAAAGACGCGCATAAAATTACGTTTGAACATCCGATGGGAAAAATACCGGTTTTAGATTCGATTTTTAATCAAGGTCCTTTTTCAGTCGCTTCGGGAGAATCCGTGATCAATCTGATGAATCAAAAAGAAATCAATCCGAAGATAAGACCTCGTGTAGGTCCTTCAAAACGAAGAATCATCGATCTCATAAATCCGGAAAACTCTTGGTCGGTATTACCAACAGGAAACTCTGGAAATTTAGGATCACCATTTTATGGAGATCAGATCGAACTGTTTTTAAACGGAGAACATCGTAAAATTCGATTCACTCAGTCTCAAATCGAAAAAGATACAAAATACATATTGAATATGATTCCGAAATAAAAAATAGATTCAAAAACAGAAATGAATAAAAGTTGAAAGTAACGGGCGCATGGTCGGGAATTTTTCGATAAGAAAAACTTATTTGAAACAACCCGACCACCAGGCTCTCAGCTTCGGTCAATAAATTTCAGATTTCTCCGAAGATCAAAAGAGAACGAATTACAAATTTATTGACCACGCATCGATCCTTTGCGCGGGAATTCAAAACACATAACCAGAGTTTGGCGACATTCAGTTTTGTTTGAAATCCATTTTACAAAATAGAGTTATTGAAAAATTCCATAACGACGATCAACAAAACTGGTTCAATCGACCATTTCATAAAACAGAAACAAGATAGAGAATTAACTTTTCAACAACTCTATTATCTTAAAGCAAATTGCACCTAACTTTATTTAGACGAAGTAGAAAACAACCTTTTAAAAAGACGACTCAAAGGATCTTCGATAAATCGATGGATAAGCCAAGAAACGCCTAAGGTAAAAAGAAAACTAATCAAAAGACTCAAAACAAAAAACGCCAGGCCGGTTTCAAACAAACTGGGAAAAAAGAATTTTATAACTCCGAACGAGATTAAGGAAAGTAGCAAATGCCATATATAAATCGTATAACTCAAGTTAGATACTGGAACCAGAAATTTTAAACTCAATCCTTTCGCTAAAAAAGTATTAGGGAACAAAATTACAGATAAAAGAATTAAAACATAAGCTAAATCGATTAAATTGAATCTTACCGTTCCTGAAAAAAAGGAATAGATAGATTTGCTTTGAAAGTTGATAAAAACTAAAATTAGAATGGGAAATAAGAGTAATAAAAAACTTACGATACGACCCGATAAATATTTTTTTAGATCTTCTTTGCGATTTACGATCCAATCCATAAGAATGATACCAATCACAATCGAATCCGCACGAGTATGTGTAGGACGAAAAACCAAGGTCTCGTAATCCGTTCCGAAAAAATCCGGATTGAGATAGATGATGATTCTTAATATTCCAGGAATCAAATACAAAAACCAAAGGATACATTGTCTTGTAAAAAAGTTTCGTTTGAACAAAACGAATCCGCAAAAAAAAGGAAAAATAAAATAAAATTGTTCCGTGATCGATAAAAACCAAGTATGAATATTCGGGCCTTTCCAATAATTACCGATAAAAACGAAATCAGCCCAAGCGTTTCTCAAACCGTTATCCGTACTCTCCATCACATTCAAAGCCATTAAAGTGTCAGGTACGGACAATTGTTTTGTAGCGATCCATTTTTGACTCATGGAATAGGAAACCCGGTTTATAAAGTAACTGATCGTGATAAAAAGATAATAAACGGGAAGTAATCTATAATTCCGCTTTAGGAAAAAATCCAAATAACGGATCTTTCCGTTGTCGGACCATTCTTTCCACAAAGCCATAGAAATTAAAAAACCGCTCAGAATAAAAAATAAATTCACTTCAAAATGGTGAAGCATATCTATAAACGTTTGCAGAAAAGAATTGTTATTTGCTGCGGTATATCCCGAATAAAAATAATAATGATATATGAATACTATGATGATTGCAAAGGCGCGCAATCCGTTTAACGAAGGAATTTCTTCCCTTTTATTTTCTACTTTTTGTCCCATAAATACCGTTTATACATTCTAATTTATGAATATACTTTTGTTTTCAAATAAAAAAATTTCTCGAGAAATTCAAAGTTTCACTTTAAAGAATCGCTCCAAAAGTTTCCATCAATTATACTCTGTATTTTTATGAATCAAAATGTAAAGTGAACTTTCTAAAAAAGAAAAGACTTATTTACAAAGTAAAAATCCGACCTAACGCTACAAGTTCCAAAACAAAAGCATTTCCTTATTCCCGTCTCTACCTTCTATCGGAGACCATTCTAAACCTAAAATGACACCTCCGATTTCCTTTTTAAGATACCTACAAAGAGAAAGTACGATTTGAAATCGAATTTTAGAATTTTTTAAAATACCTTTGACAAGGTCATTCCGATTGGCTTCAAATTGTGGTTTTATCAAGGAAACACATTCTAATTTTGGAATATTCTTTTCTTCTTTCAGTTTTCGAATCACTGGAAAAACGGATCGGAGAGAGATAAAACTCAAGTCCATTACGATTACGATCGATTCCGGATGAGGTGTTTGAAACCGATTGTTTTCCCATTCGATTTCTAAAGCGGATAAATTTTTCAGATGAAAACGATCTTTTACGATTACAGAAGGATGACTTCTCAATTTTTCTGCAAGCTGACCATAACCCACATCACAAGCAAAAACTTTCCAAGCCCCTTTTTCTAAAAGCACCTGCGTAAATCCTCCAGTCGAAGCACCCAGATCAATACAAAGTTTTCCATCGACTTGTAAAGGAAAAACCTCAAAGGCCTTTAACAGTTTATAAACGCCTCTGCTTACATATTCTGGGATGACGTTTAAGATCCTAATTTCAGAATCTTTTGAAAATTTGAACCCTACTTTAGTGATCTTTTGTTCGTTTACCAATACAGAGCCTGAAAGAATTAAACTTTTCGCTTTTTCCAGAGAATCTGCAAATCCCCTTTCGAAAAGAAGAATATCGAGCCTAATTTTTTCTCTGGCCAATGTAAATCGGAAGCTCCTGAAAGAATGTTCGTTCTTCTTCCGTGGAAACAAAATCAGAAGAAATAAAAATTAGGTTTTTCTGAAGTTCTTCCACCATCTTTTTGCAACGATCCATTCCAAATAACATAGGATAGGTGATCTTGCCGGATTTTTGATCCTTACCTGGGGTTTTTCCTAAAGATTCTTGAGTTCCTTCCACGTCTAAAATATCATCTGTAATTTGAAACAGTAAACCTAGATCTTCTCCGTATTGAGACAAAGATGTTTCTCTTTTTTTCCAGTCTTTACGAAGACGGTTCCCCAAAAGTAAGGCTGACTTGATCAACGCTCCCGTTTTTAAACGGTGAGTCAATTGAAGCATTTCTATTTTATCGGATTGGTTTGTTGAATGATTTTCTTTTGAATTTTCTTTTTCCATCTGCAGATCATAAACTTGTCCGGAAACCATTCCAGGCGCACCGCAACCTGTATGCAAAATTTCTAATAGATCTCTATGTAAAAAATGATCTCCATTTTCAACCCGGATCCAAGAAATAAAATAAAACGCGAAAGAATTCAAAGCATCTCCGGCCAAAATCGCTGTAGCTTCTGAAAATTTTTTATGAAGGGTCGGTAATCCCCTTCTAAAATCGTCGTTATCCATACTTGGAAGATCGTCGTGAATCAAAGAATAAGTATGAATACATTCCAAAGAAGCCCCAAGTAAAAGAACATTTTGAGTTTCATTTTGAAGTTCACCAAAAGCAGCCAAGGCCAAGACGGGTCTGAGTCGTTTTCCTCCGGCCATGAGACTGTATTTCATAGCTTCAAAAAGTTCGGGAGCAGATTGTTTGGAAAGTACCGAAAGAGTTTGAGAATTTAAAAAATTCTCAAACATACTTTTATAAGAATGGAATATTTCGGAAAAGGAAGATGGATTCACTCTGGCTCCAAGGCTGAAAGAAAACTTTCAATTGTAAAGCAAAGTCTGACAAACCGATCATAAAACGGTTTTGCTGAAACAACGAATTATTTTCATTAGATGATAAACCACAACCTTATTGGTTTTGGGTTTTACTATTTTGAAATCGTAAATGACTTTTTCTATGTAGATACCAAAAAGAATATCGTATCAACTCTTTAGAACCTATCTCAAAAAGTTCTTCTGATCAAAAGAAAAATTCATTTATAAAGATCTTCTACAATTGAACTTTTTTAAAAGATTCCAACGTTTATCAAATTCAGTTCAAGATTTAACTTTTAAAACTACTTTACCCATGGACGTGCCAGATTGAAAGTATTTCAAAGCCTCGTTTAAACTATCGAACGCAAAAGTTTTACCTATAAGGGGAGGAGAAATATTTAATTTCACAAGAGCATTCAAATGTTTTGTCAATATTTCCACCTTTTCATAGAGCCAGATCAGATTGAATCCCATCACGGCTTTATTGTCAGAAACCATTTTCATCGGATCTAATTTCGGTCTGGAAAAATATTTATAAGCAACTCTTGGCCAACTTACGGAACTACTTCCGCCCATCATTTCCGCTGCGCCGTAGACGATCATTCTTCCCATCGGAGACATCACTTCGTAACTTTCTTGAAAGATTTTTCCTCCGATACATTCTAAAACTAAATTTAAGTCCGTTCCGGAAAGAGATTCCTGTAGATCGTTTTTAAATCGATCGGAACGAACAATCTGTTTGTCATAACCTTCTTTTTTAAGAAGGTCGATTTTAGAAGAAGTTCCTACCGTTCCGATTGTAAACGCACCTATTTTTTTTGCGATTCTGTTTGCAAGAATTCCAACTCCACCTGCCGCACTATGGATCAAAACAGTTTGTCCTTTTTTAAGATCTCCTAAAGCAACTAACGCATAGTAGGCGGTTAAACCTTGTACTAGAAATCCTGCTCCCTGATCAAAGTTCCATTTGGAAGGAAGTTTAAAAACGTATCTGGAATCGATATTCAAATGAGAAGAATAACCGCCAAAACGAGTAACTCCCATAATCTTATCTTTCTTTTTTACGTTTTTGACTTTTTTTCCGGTAGAAATTACCACTCCTGAATATTCAAGTCCTGGAATAAAGGCCCCTTGCGGAGTAGCGCTATACAATCCCTGAATCGCAAATAAATCCGCAAAGTTTAATCCGATCGAATGAACTTCGATTTGTACTTCGTTTTCATCCGGTTCGGGAAGAGTTTCCGTTTCTAAATTTACGTTTTCAAGTGATCCTTTTTTTCGGACAAGCGCGATCGTTCTTTGCATGAAAGGAGGTTATAAGAATTCAAGCCAAAAGAGCAAGTAGAATTTTTAGAATCTTTGATTTGAACCAAATTCAGATGAAACTTTCATACAGTTTGAAAATTAATTTTTTGAATCAAATCCTAGAAAAGTTTTACCGAATATAAATTAGAGTTGTTGAAAAATTCCATAGTGAAGATTCACAAACTGTTTCAATTATTTATTTCAATACAACAAAAACAGATGAAGAATTCATTTTTCAACAACTATTGTCTTTTGGGTTAAGATTTCCCGGTTTTTCAACTTATAATATTCAGTATATTATAAGTTACTAATTTATTTTTATTTGTATTGAACTTGATTTCACTTTTCTAAAAGTTCAACGTAACGATTGAAGACAAATAAAGCATTCTCACCATCACAAGTTGTTCGAGAAACTAAAGCGTCTCACTTTCTATGAGCGCTCGACAAGAAAGTGATTGTTCCGAATTCGATTGATTAGCTGGACTGGAACTAAAAGCCAGAGGTCGAGTAGTTTTTCTTATTGGAAAATTCTCCGAATACGTCCCCATACATTCGTTTCCTTTAAAAAGTTGAATTTTTGAAACTGTGGGAACTCACACGATTTTTTACATAAAAACCGGTCCTAACTTTGAGACGCGTTATAAGAAAAATGCTTAAGAGTACCTTAACTGATCGAACGAGACATAATTTAAAGCCTCTCAATTGTAATTTTTGAGAAACTCTTGACAATTCCTACAATTTCAAATTTATGTGACCAAAAGGTCACATGTCAGATCAAGAATTAGGTCGGGTCTTTAAAGCTTTAGCAGACGAAAATCGCAGACGAATTCTGGATATTATTAAGAGCCGACCCGGTATTTCTGTAGGAGATTTAACAGATTTTTTCGAATTTAGCCGCTTTGCGGTGATGAAACATCTAAAGGTTCTTTCAGAAGCAAATCTTTTGAAGATAGAGAAGAATGGAAAATTTAGAAATATTCATCTCAATGCGATTCCGATTCAAATGATCTATGATCGTTGGATTTCGAAATACAGTAAGCATTGGGCAAATTCTCTGACACGACTGAAGTACGATTTGGAAGGAGAAAACAAAATGGAAGAGATAAAACAAATTTATACTCTGTATATTAAAACGAATGTTGATAAACTTTGGGATGCATTAATTCAATCTAAGATTACTCCCGAATGGTTTGCTGGAATGGCTGTGACTTTCGAACCGAAAGTAGGAGCGTCATTGACTTACGACATCACTGGTCCAGAAGGAAATAAACTGTCTTTGGTTCAAGGAAAGATATTGGAATTTGATCCTAAAAAAAAATTGGTTTACACGTTCAAACTAACGGCAGAACCAAAAGCGGCTACAGATCGGGAATCGAGAGTCAGTTACGAGCTTGAACCCATAGGAGATTCGATCAAATTAACCGTGATTCATGACGACTTTGACGACAAAACCCCTACTTATTTCGGAACTTCTCAAGGTTGGCCTATGCATCTTAGCAACCTAAAAACATTTATTGAAACCGGTAAGGCAATGGACCTTCCAAAAATGCATTGATACAAAAAATGAACTGGGAGAAATAAATATGATCAATTACGGAAAAATCAACGTGGTCGCCGGATTTACTGCGATGTTATTAGCTGCAATGGGCGGATTTGCGTTAGGCGCAACCTTCGAAGCAAATGCGGTTAAAGACGGACAATACGTTCTTAACATTGTACGTTTTTATCTGAGAGAAGGACATTCCCATGGTATGCCGATTGCAATGTATAACATGGTTGTTGGTCTTTGGATCGATAAAATTGCGCTTTCGGATCGTACAAAGTCAATTGCTTCTTGGGCTGCAGTTTGCGGACTTTTGCTACCAATCGGACTTGCACTCAAAGGCGCTGCCGGTGCCCCTGCAAACTTTCCTCCAGTAGGAATCCCTGGAATTTTAGGAATGTTCACTTCGATTATACTTCTTTTGATCGGAGCAATTCGTATCAAGAGAAATGTCTAAGAATGAATTGACTTTTCCACAAACAAATTCAAAATTTCTTTCACTCTTTTAAGGAGAAGACATTCATGTTTCGAATCATTTCAAAATTCTTCCTCGCCCTTCTAGTATTCGGTTTTATTTCGACCGCTTACGCACAGATCGGTCAAATCAATCCTTCTTCCATCAGCGGTAAATACAAGGTTTCTGGAACCAACCCGAACGGTTCCTCTTACGGCGGTAGCGTTACGATTTCTGAATCTAACGGAGAATACCTTTTTACCTGGACGGTCGCCGGTCAAACTTTCACAGGAACCGGAACCCTTGAAGGTACTACTTTGACAGTAGATTGGGGAGAGGTTGAACCGGTGATCTATGAAGTAAAAAACGGCGGTAAACTTTTAGAAGGAACTTGGGCAGGAGGAAGCGCAACCGAAACCTTAAGAAAATAATAATAGAAACTCGCCTTCGCTTTTATATGTAGTAAGACAAAAATGTAAGCGTAGGCTGGGTTTGTTTTATAGAAAAATTGTTTTATTTTTTAAACGAATTTTATTTTTGCCGATCAGATCCAAGATACTTTAAAACATAAGTATATTACAGAATAATAAACTTATTCTTTGTTTGTACCCTTAAAAAGTAAACTGTCTTCAAATTCAGAACCTCTATGTGGAAATGCCTGTTCATAAAACAGAGCGGCGAACAATTCAAAATCCTCGTCAATTGGCAGAGAATTTTCCTCCCAGTATTCGTTTCTCCTTTTAATCAACAGTGAAATAGTTTCATCTTCGAGTGAAAATTCCTCTTCCATTTCGTTTAACTTGCGAATCAGCCAATTAAGATTATAAATTGTATAAGGACCTAAAAATTCTAAAGTAGCGACCGTTGGCTCCCATTTCATCAGCGCTTCCGTATGAAACAAAGGAACTCTTAAATCGTATACGTCTTTTGTTTTTAAAAATTGTTTGTAATTCGCAGAAATCGATTCCAAAAAAGAAAAAGTATTTACATAACTGTTTCGAATCAAATTTTCTTTTTCAGGATGACGGAACATCACGTCGAGTACGTCTATAAATTCTTCCTTAGAAATCGCCTCTTGTAAGATTACGTCTTTAGGGCCCGGCTTAGGATCGATCAACTTTACGAATAAATATTTTACTTCGTAAGCAAATCTAGATTCTCTAGGTATATAATATTCAATCCAAATTGGTTCTTTATAATAATGAACGAGTTCTTTCTTGGGAAGGTCCGGAGTTACATTCAGCGATTTTAATTTTTTAACATCGTCAGTAATTACTTTTTTTCCTTCTACCCTCGTTCTAGATTTTTTGATCTGCCGTAGTTCCGACTTATTCAATAGTGGTTTTGGCTTAAACGGCTCCATATTATTTATATCGGTTCTGAGGAAATTGAATCTAAATTGAGTTTGAAGATAAACTCAAAGTTTTGGCGTTATCTATTAGAATAAAAAGTTAAAACCGAGTCAAAACTACCTTAACATTTTATTTTAAAGATCTAAATTCTACTCAGAGTTATATAATAAAATACCTAATATTTTACACTGAAATAGTATTTTTCAATAAAAATTAAAGATACTCATCTTATAGAAATCAATAACGTCTATTCTGGATTTTACTTTGATGTGGGACTCCAATTATAAGAAATCACTTTAAACCTATCCTAAAATTTAAAGATTAACTACTGGAAAATTCGCAAATATCTAGATGTGGCGGTTTCTGTGGGAATTACTATACGATTGAAATGCAGAAAGGTTTTCAAATAGGAAGTAAAATTGAAATGAGACTTAATCTATGGGAACTACTGCATTTTATCAAAATTTATCTCGAAGATACTTTATCTTTGTTTAAATGCCAAATTGTTTTAAAATATTTTTGAGATCACTTCTAAAAGTTATTGTTACCTTTCGAGATTTTGAATAAGTTTTTTGTAAAATTTTAACCTACGTCATAAATTGTAAAAGTTCCAACAAACCCTTTCTTTGATAATTTAACGTGAAGTTCGTCCAAACTTTATTACGCAAAATTTTCCAGGGTTGACGTGTAAACGTTTAGATTGGTTATTATATAGTTATAACAAATTACGATCCGAGACGTAATAGATACAAAGAACTTTATAAAATCCACACAATAGATCATAAATTTTTAAGACAGATCCATTTAAAGATAAAATTTTGAACACTTGATTTTAAGTAAATAAAACATCGTTTTCTAAAAAAATCAGAAAAAATACACGATCCAAATTCTCAGAAAAAAACTAAAAGGATTCATCATTCCAGAATCCGCAAAATGAATCCTACCGGATCGATCCAGAATTACAAAGGAAGGATAAGAATTGATTTTCCATTCCTTCAAAAAAGAAACGTTAGCCGGAATTACTCTAAATTTAAGATCGTTTTCAATTATATATTGATTGAGTTCTTTTAAATTCTCTCCTTCCTCTACACTGATAAAAGAAAATCTTGAACTACTTTCCAAAAGATGAGAATACCATTTTACCAAAGGTAGATTGGCCGAACAGATCCCACACCAAGTCGCCCAAAAATAAACTATAGTTATTTGATTTTTAGAATCGTAATTTGTTCCTTCGAATGTTTTCATTTCGTTTAAAGAAATCGAAGGTTTTAAATCGGAAGCCTTAAAAAACGAAAGAGAAATCGTAATCCCCAGAAACAATGAAATCCAAAATAATACGTTGCAGCTCTTTTTAAAAATACCTTTCATCTCTTTTAAATTCGACTCATTCCTAAAGCGTTACATCTAATTATTTTTTCAGACGAGTATTGAACATTTCAAATGATTTTTATAAAATATTTGAATAAAAAATTATCCTACTCTTGGAACACATAAAAATATTACCAAAAATTAACAGTTAATTTTGTGAAAAACAGAAATCCTAAGCTCAAACAAAAGAATCCGCTTTCTGAAAATTTTTGTTTTACTACAAAAAATAAAAATGAATTCGGAAATTCCTATTTTCATTTTTAGAAGTTATACATTAATTTTTATGAATAGAGTTGTTGAAAAATTAACTTTCTTTTGTCTCTTATCCATTAAAAGTAAACGGATAATGTCGTTTTATTAATGTTAGATACGAAATTTTCAACAACTCTAATTTAGGAACTATTACTTTAGAAAAATAAGCTGTTTTTTTAATTTAAAACTCAATGAAAAGACTTTGAAAAATATTCTTTTGAAAATCCTTTAAAGTTCAAATCGAATCCCGTTTCCGAAATCGGAATACATAATTGTTATAACCAAAACAACCCAGATCAATCCAGCAAATAAAACTCCCCAATCAGAAAGAATCGCCTTTGTAGGGTTATGCCCCATATTCTTAATATAGATAATATACAAAGATCTAAAGATTGCATAAACTACGAGCGGAATGGTATAAATCAGCCGATCGGTTCCAAGATTCGCAATCGTCGCAGTGCTAGTCACATAAAGAACATAACTCATCAAAGTCATCGTAGCTACAATCCCGAGCATCATGTCTAAAAAACCTGTGGAATACTCATTCAAAATTTTGCGGTGACCTTTTGCGTTACCTTCTAAGATGATAAGTTCACCTCTCCTTTTGGAAAATCCCCAAAAAAGAGCCAACATAAAAGTACACAGTAAGAGCCAAGAGGAAAATGTAACATGAATGACCACCGCTCCCGCGATCGCACGAATCACAAATCCGATGCTGATACTCATCACATCCAAGATCACCATGTGTTTTAAAAACTTACTGTAAAGTACATTGAACACTAAATAAAAAGCGACTAACGCAGAAAAGGCGGGGTACAATAGATATGCCAAAATCAAAGACAAAGGAAGAATGATTCCCGTAATAAAAAGGGCAAAGGAAGGATCTAATTTTCCGGAAGCAAGAGGCCTATGTTTTTTTTCCGGATGTAACGCGTCTTCCTTACGATCTAAATAATCGTTTACTACGTACTGACAACTTGCCACAAGAGAAAAAAGCAAAAACGCGGCAATCACTCGTTGCACAGACTCAGGATCGGTCAATTTCTTAGCGAAAATAATACCCGCAAAAATGATTACATTTTTGATCCATTGATGAATTCGGAGCAATTTCAAATATTGAAAGAGCATACTCGGTTACATTCTTTAGAAACCCTCAAATCATCAAGGAAAATCCAAACTTTAAATTTCTTAAACTCGCCCGAACTACACCCGATATTTTTCACCCAACCAGGGCTCTGCGATCAAAATTTATGGTACTTAATTTTATAGAGATCAGTAAAATTTTAAAGAAAATAGGAAATGAATCTGCCACTTTCAAAAGATCCTAGAATTTCAAACTTGCTCATAACGTTCCAGAATAATTTCAGAAAGCGACATTCAGAAATTTCCAAGAATCATTTTAATTTTTATAAAATTATCGAAATCCGACCGCCTTTTTAAATAAAATGAAAGTTATTTATATATTCTTTTCCTTTTAATCTTGAAAGTATTTCTTTAATTGAAATTGAGAAGATCTAAATAAATCTTCTATCTTATCGTATAATATCGTTTAAAGTATTCTAAATCATCATTTTGTAAAAAACTAATAATTGAATTGCTGCAATTCGAAATCGTATTTTCATAAAATATTCTGAAAAGTCGTATCCAATAGGATTAGCAAAAATCTTTTTAATATACCAAACACAATGGGATTAGAAAGCGACGAAGGTTTAGATATGATTTATTTTTTAGAAGATAAATATTCCGATACAAATGGATTCAATTTTTCTAAAATTCTCAAAAGTATAAAGGGAGAATTATTAGGAAGTGATATTGATAAAATCGATTTATTATACGACAATACTGTAATAGCACTTTCCGAATTGTATTTTGAATTTAAAGATCACGGAACATTAAATTAACGTGAGTTCGACATAAGAAAACCGGGGCGAATCCGGCTTGCCACAGGCAGCCGGCCGGGCTCTCAGCTCTGGTCAATAAATTGCATACAGGAAACATAATACAACAATCGTCTTTAGATTCAATTTATTGACCCTAAAACGCTTTAATAAAAAGCGTTTTGCTGAGTTCAAACGCGACCTGTCGAACGACCCATGGGGAGTGAGACACTGAGTTTTAGGAGAGCGTTTTGCTTTAGTTCATTCATCGATCCCTTTCGCGTTACGCCCTGCTCACGTTAAATTATAAAGGATTAAAACACGTTCAAAATTTACGGTTGATAAGAAATCTTTGCAGTGGACCCATAAACACCTTCTGAGTATAAAAAATAACAACCAGACAAAAATGGAATCAGGGAAACCTTAGAAATATGGAAAGAATCTGATCCTTGGGAAAATCATATTAACGAATTACTGATCTCTATAAAAATAAATACCGTTAATTCTATCACAAAACTCTAATTCTATGTAAAATATTAGTTACTTTATTATATAGTTATGAGTAGTAGGAAAAGTCACAACCGAACTTAAAACAATTACTGCATAATATTTTTTTAGAATCCGTCCCAATACATAAAGATTTTATGATTAAAAACTATCGGAAAGTTCGCAAACGTCCAGACTTAACATGATTTGTGGAAGTTTCAACATTTCATTAGAAACTTCTAAAATAATGTAAGTTCAGCTCAAAGAATTCATTTTTTTGAAAAAAATTAGGATCTAAACTTTGAGAATCAATTCTTAAAATGCGAAATCTACCCTGAATCTTGATTTTACGAACAAATTCTAAAATTGTAAAAACCATTACTTTAGAAAATTCTTTCTCATTTTCTTACGACAAACTCACATTTAAATAGTATCCATTGATACCTTTCGAGGTTTAAGGCAAATCCTAAATTTGATTCTGCCTAAAAAGTAAACGATAAACTCATTCTAAAACCGAAAAGATACTGTAACTACTACAAAAAATTCCTGACAAAAACAATGAAAGTCTAATTGAGTTTATAAAATATTAATACTTTATAATATAAAAACAGACTCATTCCGAATAAACAATTCGCCAGTAGTGAATAAATAAAAAAAACTACTTTGGAATTTAAACATCTAACAGATCCTTTAGTTTTACTTTCAATCGTTTGGAAATTTTAAAAATAGAACTCGCCGTAAAATTAGTCCTTCCAGCCTCGATGTCTTGTAACGTTCGCACTGGAATAGCATAATCTCCTTCATCCATATTTTCTTGGGTAAATCCCTTTTCCTTCCGTAATTTTTGGATATTTCTCCCGGTTTTCTTTAAAAATTCTTCTAATTCCACACACGGTATCTTGCGGCATAGTTGACAAAAAGTAAACGTGATATATCGTGGGTTCGATGTTCTTTAAAGACTCTAATTTTACTAAAAGAAATTTTTTAAAAAATTTTTTCTTAGTTAGAGAGTTCAAAATCAAATTTCTAAAATCTTCCGAACAAACAGAAGTAAATATATCGAGAAAAATTTCTGAAGAAGAATGGAAATCTTTTTTTAGTAGACTTATAACAGCACGAATTGAAGCAAATCTTACTCAAGTTCAAGTAGCTAAGTCATTAGGAAAATATCAAAGTTATATTTCAAAAATTGAATCTGGTGAAAAAAGATTGTTTATGGAAGATTTTGTCAGACTATACAAACTTTATAATAAATCTCCCGAATATTTTTTTTCTGTATTCTCCAAATAAAAACAGAAAGAAAATCATGCATAACATTCCTATAAAATTTGACCTAATATTATTTTTTTAAATAAGGAATCTCTATAAAATCTAAAAAGAAATAATCGTCCAATCCAACTTCTACGCAAAATCATTGTTTTACGACATACTCTGATTTAACCCGAGTTTGTGGAGAAATTCGTTTTATACTAGGTCAATTTTTTCGTAAAAAGTAGATGTGGAAGCTCTCACAATCGTGAATTTACAGTTAAACTTTGAAAATTGTGGGAACTACTATGAAATACAAAATAATTATCCATCCGATTTTTGCACAAAATCGCTGTTTTACGGCCATCTTTAAAATTTAAATTCTATTTTGGCGCGAGTAAAAATTTTCTAAAAGTATGAGTTCCTACAATGTTAAAATTTGTTCGTAAAATCGTAATTTGCAGTAGTTCCCACACTTGAATACGAAAGATTCAATTGTTATAAATTTCTATTTAACGTGAGTTCGATAAACGCGAATTGAATATTCCAACTTTTGAAACAAGCTCATTGGTAGTAGTATTATTTTCACGCGTCCGAGTAATATCTCAAACAGAATAACAATCATAGAATATTTTCTGATCTAGTTACTAATTTACACGTCCGATTCTGGAAAATATTTTCAAGATAAATCAACCTACTTGAATTTTCAAACCGTCGTCCTTACCTCCAAGATCTCCCAAACCAGAATGACCAGTAAATGCAATCAAAAGCGTAAAGGTTCCAACTCTTCCCATAAACATCAAAGTAATATAAAGAAATTTCTCCAAATCGTTTGTGTACGCCGTCATTCCTAAACTTAAACCTACGGTCCCGAATGCGGACATCACTTCAAAAAAGATCGTTTCGATCCCGTGTCTATTTCCGTTTGCGAGAGTAATTAAGAACATAAAAACAACCAGAGAAATTGTCGCAAGAAAGTAGATTCGAGTAGAGATCGCAACTGAATTTTTAGATACGTCTTCGCCCCAAGCTTGAACCCGTGCCTGCGGACGAATTACGTTTTTTAAATATAAGATTAGTATAAAGAATGTAGTGATCTTGATACCACCCGCCGCCCCTTGCGGCCCGCCGCCGATAAACATCAAGGCACAAAGAAGAACGTAAGTCGCGCTTTCTATTTCAGTGATGTCAAACGTGTTAAAACCAGCGGTTCTCGAAGAAACGGAAAGAAAAAAAGAATTGAACAACTTTTCCGAAAAAACCATCTTTCCAATCGTCTCAGCATTGTTATATTCTATAAGAAGAATCGCAATTCCCCCAATGTGAATCAGGATCAAAGAACCTAAAACGATGATCGCCATTTGCATTCTGTTCGCATCCCCAAATAATTCCTTTCGATACACTTCCAACCGCTCTTCTAGTCGAACCGAAGTTGCAATTACAAAAATATACCAGGCAGGAGGATCTTCTCCTAATAGAACCGTTCTTCTCATCATAAAAGTTTCGGTCACAGCTTCTATCTTTCCCATAAACTTTTGCATGATCTCTAAAATTGACTTTTCTATAAATATAATTACCGGAAAACCAATTCCACCCATTACGATCAAAAACTGAACGATCAATAAGCATAAAGGATCTTTAGACAAAAAACTCAGATCATCTACGATAGAAAATCCTGCATTATTAAAAGCGGAAATAGAAGTAAATATGCTTAGAAAAAAACGATTCGGAGTTCCTGGAAGACGATCCATTTCTGGCATACAAAAAAAAAGTAGAGTTGCACCCACCGCTTCGATCGAAAGAGTAATGTTAAAAAGCGAGATCAACATTCTTCTTACGTAAGAAGCTTCCGCTTCGGTTTTTTTCTTTCCGGAAGAAATTACCGCAGATTGTTGTTCTAATTTTTTGTCCCTCATTCTTTTGGCAAGATGAGCGTCGGTCGCTTCATAAACAAAAGAAGCAAGACGAGTACTTCTAGACAAACCCCGAACGACTAAAACTCCAATCAAAACCGTAAACGTAATGATCCCTAAACCTCCGATCTGAATCAAAAACATCATGATCAACTGAGTAGAATGTTGTAACTCTGATAACAAAACAGGAGAAAGTCCAGTGACACAAATTGAAGAAGTTGCAAGATATAAGGAAACCGTATAACTTAGGCGACCCGATTCCGAAATATAAATTCCAAAAGAACCGATCAAAATAGTAATCGCAAAACCAAGACAAAGAGTTCTGGCTACGGATAACAAAAGAAACGCTTTCGCAATTCTATTCACGTTTCGTTTGATAAATTTGAGCGGTTGCATATCGATTTAAGAATCAGCCTCCAACCCGGATTTTTAAAATCCAGAGTCTAATATTAAAAAGACGAACTTTACTTCGGAAAAGCCCTAGTTTGTCTGAGACGTCAAAAGATCATCGTTTTGTAAAACCGTCCTCGGGCAAATGAAAAATACGGGAAACCTATTGATTCTTCGATTTAGATTTACAAATTCGCCCTTTTTTGGAATTTGGTAAATTGAGGGACTTTCTCCAAAGCTCCCTACCGGTGTTTTCACCGGAGTTATTTGCAATCTTTTATAAGAGGATGCCATGAGCACTGCCGTAGCCGAATTCAAACCGAGCGAAAAACTTCTAAAGACCAGAAACATTGGAATTTCTGCCCATATCGATTCCGGAAAAACGACCCTTACTGAAAGAATTCTATTTTATACAAATCGAATTCACGCAATTCACGAAGTTCGCGGAAAAGACGGAGTCGGCGCGAAAATGGATAGTATGGACCTCGAAAGAGAAAGAGGGATTACCATCCAGTCCGCTGCTACCTATTGCCAGTGGAAAAATCATACGATCAATATTATTGATACACCGGGTCACGTTGACTTTACCGTAGAAGTAGAACGTTCTCTCCGTGTATTAGATTCTGCAATTTTAGTTCTTTGTGGAGTTGCAGGAGTTCAATCACAGTCAATCACAGTCGATCGTCAGATGAGACGTTATAACGTTCCTCGAGTTGCATTTATCAATAAACTCGATAGAACCGGAGCCAATCCATTCCGAGTAATTGAACAACTTAAAGAAAAATTAAAACACAATGCGGTTCCAGTTCAAATTCCGATCGGTCTTGAAAACGACCTCAAAGGTGTTGTAGACCTTGTTACAATGAAAGCTTACTTTTTCGAAGGTAAGGACGGAATGGATATTCAGGAAAAAGAAATTCCAGATGATCTCAAAGAACTCGCACAAAAGAAACACGAAGAACTTTTAGATGCAGCTTCCATGTTCTCTGACGAATTGACCGAAGCTCTTCTCGAAGGAACTCCAACCGAGGAGATGATCAAAAAAGCGATCCGGACCGGCACAATCGAACTCAAGATGACTCCCGTTTTTATGGGCTCCGCTTTTAAAAACAAAGGAGTTCAAAAACTTCTAGACGGAGTTTTAGATTATCTCGCAAGCCCAGTAGACGTAAAAAACAAGGCCTTGGATCAAAACAACAACGAAGAAATGATCGTTCTTGAATCCAATTTTGAGAAGCCTTTGGTTTGTCTCGCGTTTAAACTTGAAGACGGACGTTACGGCCAGCTTACGTACGTGCGTGTTTATCAGGGAAAACTCGCCAAAGGGATGACTATCTACAATATGTCGAACAACAAGAAACATAACGTGGGTAGACTTTGTAGAATGCACTCGGACGAAATGGAAGACATCGACTCTGCAGAAGCGGGTGATATCATCGCACTTTTCGGAATTGATTGTGCCTCCGGGGATACTTTTACCGATGGAAAACTTAAGGTTTCTATGGAATCTATGTTCGTTCCTGCTCCGGTAATCTCTTTAACGATCGAAGCAAAAGAATCGAAACATTTAAACAATCTTGCAAAAGCATTAAACCGTTTTACCAAGGAAGATCCAACCTTTCAAACACACGTAGATCAAGAGTCCGGACAAACCATCATCAAAGGAATGGGAGAACTCCATCTTGAAGTTTATATCGAACGTATGAAAAGAGAGTACGGAGTGGAATTGATCACAGGCGCTCCTCAAGTGGCGTATCGTGAAACCATTACTTCCAAAGCGGATTTCGATTATACTCATAAAAAACAAACCGGTGGTCAAGGTCAGTTCGGTCGTGTAGCAGGTTATATGGAACCGATCCCGCTTGAAGAAACATTAGATTACGATTTCGTAAACAAGGTAGTAGGTGGCGCGATTCCAAGAGAATACATTCAATCGGTAGACAAAGGATTTAAAAGTTGTTTAGAGCGAGGTTCTTTGATCGGGTTTCCGATCATAGGAGTTCGTTGTGTGATTAACGACGGTGCTTATCACGACGTGGACTCTTCCGATATGGCATTCCAGATCGCCGGTCGTTATGCGTTCCGCCAAGGATTCAACAAAGCAAATCCTCAAATTCTGGAACCGATTATGAAAGTAGAAGTCGATGGTCCTTCTGAATTTCAAGGAGCGATCCTCGGGTCCTTGAACCAAAGACGCGGTATGATTCTGAACACTACTGAAGAAGACGCTTATTGTAAAACCGAGGCGGAAGTTCCTCTCGCGGATATGTTCGGATATTCAACTGTATTACGTTCGTCTACACAAGGTAAGGCGGAGTTTTCGATGGAATTTTCCAGATACGCTCCGGTTCCAAGAAACGTAGCAGAAGAGTTGATGAAAAAATACAAGGTCAACAATAAAGACGAAGATTGATCTAAATTATTTCAAAGACTTTTTGAAGTGACTTCTATGGAGTCTTACGTTTTATTTTTGCAGGAAAATAAGAATCCAAACAAAAATAAAATCTTTTTGAGTAGCTTCATTTTAGAAGTTACTTAAAGAATCTAAAATTCTTTCCTTTAAAAAAGAGCCTTTCGGCTCTTTTTTATTTTGTGTATTTTTGAAACTGTTTTCCTTTTTTTATTTTCCACAGGTTCTTAGCTTCCTGTTTTCGGGTTTTCTGCCGATATTGAAAGAGATGCACCGTGTTTTTTCAAACTTGGGAATCTGTGTGTTTTTTCTAGTTCTTCCCAAGATCTTTGCCGCAGGGTCACAGAATCTTTCCTTTTATACCGTCCAAAAGGGGGATACGTATTTTTCTTTGGGAAAAAAATTAAAAGTCGATTATCATAAAATTATGGAATGGAACGGCAAAAAAGAAACGGATTCTCTACTACCAGGAGAAGTTTTAAAAATTCAAAAACCTGCAAACCTAGAAAACCAAAAAACCGTTTCTAAAAATACAAAATTAAACCTTGTATCCGTAGAATCTTCAAAACCAAATCTTAGATTTCCACTAAAAAATAGAACTCCTATACAAAACCATTTTACCAAATTGAGTTTTGCTCCTCACAAAGGAATTCTGTTCAAAGCGACAAGACACGCTGAGGTTCGTCCTGCTTCTCCCGGCAAAGTGTTGGTCGTAGACGAAATGGAAGGATATAAAAAATACATAATATTAGAACATAAGAATGGTTATTCTACCGTATACGCCAATTTAAAAACAGTCTCCGTAAACGAAGGTGAAACCGTGGATCCTTCTAAAATATTAGGTTCTTTAGAGTCCGGCAAAGGTCTTTACTTTCAGCTCAACCATGGAAGTTCCGCGATCGATCCGGGTTTACAAATTCGTTAAGAGAATTAAATATTAAAAATATGGAATACGAACTCGTAAATGCATGCATCGTAACTAAGGATAGATGGATTTCAAACGGAAGTATCGTAGTCAAGGACGGTATAATAATTTCCGTAAACGCGGGCGGGCCTCCCACTGGAAAAAGAATTCGTTTAAATCTAAACGGGTTGTATGTCTATCCAGGGTTGATTAACGGACACGATCACTTATTGAGCACTTATCTTCCAAGAGTAGCTCCAAGCAAACCTTATTTGAACTGGCTTCCTTGGGACAACGATCTTAAATCTTCTATCGTATTTTCAGAAAGACAACAACTCGATCCGGAACAACTTTATCTTTTAGGTTCTTATAAAAATCTAATCTCGGGGGTTACTTCCGTTCAAGATCATATTCCTCATTTTGTTCAAGATCCGTTTATCCAAACGATGCCCGTAAGAATTTTAAACCGATTTACATTGTCTCATAGTATTTGTACGTATTCCTTAGACTGGGGAGACGGCCCCGAAGAAGAGTATGCAAAAGCTCTAAAACAAGATATTCCTTATATCACTTGTATTGCGGAAGGATTTGACTCCGAATCCAGAGATTCTCTTAAAAACCTAGATCAATTAGGATGCCTCGGAGAACATACCGTTTTAGTACACGGAATCGTATTATCAGAATCGGACATCACTTTGATCGCCCAAAAAAAGTCTCATTTAGTTTGGTGTCCCGAAGCGAATTTGTTTTTATACGAAAGAACAACGGATATTAAAGATTTATTAAAACACGGAGTTAACGTTTGTCTTGGAACGGATTCGAGTATCTGCGGTTCACTGAATCTTTTAGAAGAAATTAAGAATGCACGAAAATTCTATCGGACAGAATACGGAGAAGATCTTTCTCCAAAAACGCTTTTTGAAATGGTTACGTCTAATCCTGCAAAAGCGTTTCGAATTGAAAACCAATTAGGAAGTATCGAAGTGGGAAAAATTGCAGATCTAACAATCCTTACTCGAAATTTCGAAGATCCATATCTCAATCTTTGTGAAAGTGACCTAAACAGTATCCGTCTCGTTTTACGGGATGGACTTCCTGTTTATGGAGATATAAGTTTAAAATCTTTTTTTGAAGAATCCGGAGTGCCAGTGGAAAAAATTTGTATAGACAATTCTGAAAAATACTTAGTTGCATCCCCCGGAAAATTGCTCAAATCCCTTGTTGTTTCCCTTGGTTATAAAAAGGATTTGGCTTTTTTTCCCGTACAAAAAGAATTTGATAACTTTGAGTAGGTAAATCCATTTGGCCGGTCCGATCATCAGAAATTATAAAGGCGGATCCATCATTTATTTTGAGAAGGACAAAGCTGAAGATATCTATGTCCTGAGAAATGGACGTGTCATACTAACGTTCCCAGCAGTAGATACTGGTCAAGAAGTCAAAGAAGACGTTCGAATTGGAGAATTTTTCGGGGTAAAATCTGCACTTGGAAAATATCCAAGAGAAGAAACCGCCCAGGTTCTTGGAAGTGCCACAGTACTCGTTTTCAAACCGAATGAATTTGAACAATTTGTAGCTGAAAAAACCCATCTCATTTTAAAGATGATGAAAGTTTTTTCCAGTCAACTTAGACAGGTTCACAAAAAACTCAAAGAAATCTTAGGGCAATCGGATACTCGCAATCCTGCGTTCGAATTGATGAACGTAGCGGAAGTTTTTTATAAAAATAATAATTTTCCACACGCGATATACGCATTTGAAAAATATCTACAACATTATCCCGGAACAACTTATGCGGGTCGGGCTACAGAGCTTTTGGAACTTGCAAAAAGAAATAGTCCTTATCCCTTAAATATGCCTCCTCTAGTTTTTGAAGGAAGCACAAGCAGAGTCACTCCGGAAACTCTTCAGAATATCATGAAACCCGCCGTGGAAAAGTCGCCGATGAAAGCAGGAGCAGACAACTCGATCACTTCTCTTTACAATAGGGCACACACACTTGTAAACGTAGGTAAACACACGGATGCAATGGTAATCTACAAAGACTTACTTAATAGAACCGATTTTAAATTCGATTCGGAAAGAAAGTTAGTGGAAAATTCACTCTTTCAACTCGGTGTATGTTTGTTAAAACAAAACGATTTGGACAGTGCCAATTCTTCTTTTTCTACTTATATCAAAAAATATCCATCGGGCGAATCGATCAAAGAATCCCTATTTCATCTCGCGGAAATTTCGGAACTACAAGGAGATCGCCAAAGAGCAAGGATGTTATACGGCAAGGTAGCTCTTCTTCCACCTGAAAAAGATAGTATCTCTCAAAAGTCTAAACTGAAGGCTAAGGAGATGAGTACCTGATGGATATGATGCTCGAATCCATGTTTTCTAAATTCGGTCAGACATATGAACCGAATCAGATCATATTTTGTGAAAATGAACCTGGAAATAATTTTTTTCTAATTCAATCCGGAAAGGTAAAAATCGTTAAAACGGTTCCTAATCCTACAAAAAAAGAAGACTACTTGATCAAAACACTCGATATTCTTGAACAAGGCGACGTTTTTGGAGAAATGGCGATTTTAGAAGAACAACCCAGGTCTGCAACCGCGATCGCAATTTCAGAAGTAAAGGTACTGAATTTCAACCAAGCAAATTTCGAACTTTTGATGACTAAAAATCCTATGTTAGCGCTTAAAATCCTCACTATTTTTTCTGTTAGAATTAACGACGCTAAAAGAAGACTTTTGATTCTTTTGATGGATGATATCCAAGGTAAGGTTGCGGACGTTTTTTTAATGTTATACGAAAAGATGCACGCTCATAGTGATTTTAAAGAGATCGTCTTAAACGTTTCCCAACACGATGTAGCGGAATGGTGCGCTCAACCGGTAGGCGAAGTTCAAAAGGTTTTAAATACCCTTTCCAAAAGTGGTAAAATCGAACTTTACGAAGACAAAATTGTTATACACAATATTGCAGACTTCCAGAGAATCGTCGCACAAAAACGGAAACCGAATTCTTAAAAGCTCCCGTAGCTCAGGTGGACAGAGCAGAAGTTTCCTAAACTTTTGGTCGGAGGTTCGAATCCTCTCGGGGGCATTCAATTTAAAAAGCAAAGCCAACTCATTCGTTTATTTCTATATTCTAAAATTTTAATTTTATTTAATCCATAAAGACTTACTTTTTACAGAGGTTAACGTGAATTTGTAGAGAAAATATTGAAGTATAAAAGATCCAACGTTGTTTTCTAGACTCAAGCGCACTGTTATCGAACTCACACGGGGTTAAAGTTTCATTTATGAATTTTTACGTCGCCTAAGAATGTAGGCAAAACATCTATAAAACCCAATATGATTTGAAGTGAATTTCATTTTGTAACACAAAATTGTTGTAAGAAATTCGTTTTATAAAACCTGATTTTTCCATAAAAAATAAAATGTAGGAATTTTGTTTTACCGTAAAACAAATGGTTTTGTGCAAAAACCGGATGGACGATGATTTTTTTTGTATTTTATAGTAGTTACCACATCCATTTTTTCACGGTAAAACAAAATTTTAGGGAACAGATTCCTTATACCAAAACTCATGTTAAATTTATAAAAACAAAATTCCTACATTTTACAAAAATCCAAAATCGAACTTAAAAAAATGAAATCCATGGTAACGAAAACTCTGAAACTGGCACTAATAAATACTCACACCGAATTATAAATGCAACATCCAGATTCAATTCTCACTCTTTTAAAAAAATCGGAAGAATTCTTAAAAAAGAAAGAAATTCCAAACGCACGTTTAGATGCAGAAATTCTTTTAGCCGATCTTCTCAATCTCCAAAGAGTAAAACTTTACGTAAACTTTGAAAGACTTCTTAACGAAACGGAAAAAAACGCATATAGGGAAAGAATTTTAGAAAGATCTAAAAACAAACCCACCGCTTACATCACAAACCAAAAGGCGTTTTACAATTCTGTATTTTTTGTGAACGAAAACGTTCTCATACCAAGACCCGAAACGGAAGAACTTGTGGAAAAGATCTTATCGGATTTTAAAGGAAATATAGATGAACAAAACGTATTAGACCTTTGTACCGGAAGCGGTTGTATCGGAATCAGCTTGAAACTTATTCGGAAAGACTGGAACATTACGTTAAGCGACATATCAAAAGAAGCGATAGAAGTTGCTAAAAAAAACACGATTCAAATTTTAGGAGAGGAAAAACACATTCAATTTTTAGAAAGTGATTTGTTTCTTTCAATTCCAAAAGAGTCCAAATTTAATCTGATCGTTACCAATCCGCCTTATATTCCCATTTCGGATAAAGCAGAAATGATGAAAGACGTAGTAGATTATGAACCCCATCTCGCCTTATTTATAGAAAATCCGAAAGACTTTTTATCTAATTTGATTACACAGGCACACGAACGATTGGTCGAAGGCGGAAAACTTTATATGGAGACCCTTCCTTCTTTATCTGAAACTATTATTTCGGATTCAATCACAAAAGGTTGGAAAAATGGAAAGATCGAAAAAGACCTTTCCGGAAAAGAACGGTTTATAATTTTAACAAGATAAAATCAGCATTTTAAACAAAGACAAAGTATTTTCAAGATAGGTTCTAATAACTTACCCAAAAATTCCGAAAGACATAAACGATTATCCTTTAAAAATTTCTTTTACGGCTTTATTCAAAATATAATAGAGTTGTTGAAAAATTTCAGTTCGTATTAACAAAAATGCTTCGATCGATCTTTTCATGAAACAAAAGCAGGTGTAGAATTAATTTTTCAACAACTCTAATAAAATATCCAATATTTACACCACTCAGAACTACACAATCCAATAGTTTATACTTTAATAATATGAATTCAGAGTAAGAGAATATAGACGAATTGCCGGACCACACTTTTCAGCTTTAGTCAATAAATTATATTAACGAAACGTAATACGATATTTAGTCTTTAGTTACAATTTATTATAGAACGCTAACTGCAGAGCAATACATTGAGTTTAGGAAAGCGTTCTGCTGAGCGTGCTTAAGTGAAGCAGTATTTTGGGATAAACATTTAGATTTTCAATTTTATAGAGATGAGTAAAAACAGTATTTTCCGGTAAAATTAACGGTACTCAGTTTTATAGAAATCAGTGGAACCAACCCTAAATCCAATCAACGTTTTGCATTTCGTCTGGCTCTAGAATAAGCAGAATCTATTTCGCCTAAAGGTTTTTCCAATTCTTCTAAAGCGGGATCTTGCCAATAACTATCGTATAAATTTTCACCGGAATAGGTATGAAAGTGATTGTCAAAATGGATTTTAGCGAATTCGTCTTTACGAGAAAACATAGCTCGATTGATTTCATTTAGAATTCCAGTAAAATCTTCAGTTTCCGGATCGGGAGGGAAATCAGAAAGATATTTCATGGAAAGAAGAACTACATACTTTCTAGATTGTTTGAGTAACTTTAAAGATTCGTAAAGTAGTTCCAATTTGATTGGTTGCAGATACGGCCTTGTATTATCCGAAATAGTTTTTTTTTGTTCCGCTGCACTCAATTCTCGATATGCCATTTCGAGATGTTTTTTTGGTTTGGTTTCGGCTTCTCGGATCGCTTTTTGTCCGAGGGAATCCAATTCACCTCGGATAGTTTTTCTACTCGATTCGATCACATTGGAATAAAGAATTACGAGTAAATCTTGAGTACGTTTTAGCTCGGAATAAGATTTTTCCAAATCGAATTGAAAGTATAATTGATTAGTTTCAACATGATGTTGAATAATTCTTTTATAAAGAGCTTTGTTCGCTTCCGAACCTAAATTGGAAATAGTACTATTCAAAGCTTGGATCAAAAACTCGTTCGTTTTAATTCCTCTTTCGACTCGAACAAGATGTGTAGCTCCGTTACTCGCATAATCGGCAAAAACGGAAAATGGACCCGATAAAACGACGTAGATCGTAATTCCAAAAACCGCTCTCATATATTTATTTTCGGGAAATGAAGATAAGTAATTCAATTGGGTAGAAAATAATAAGAAATTAACTTTTTTTAAAATTATGTCTGTAAGTCATCTTACAAATTGAATAGAGAGGTTTGGGACGATGTTTATTTAAAGTTTCAAGAAAGTTCTTGGAATTATAATTAGAATGAAATTAAATTTATGTTTTTGATTTATATCGTTTGAAAAACTGAATTCAAAAAATAGAATATAAGTCCTTAAATTCTCATTTAGAAAGGAATCCGTTTGCAAAATTCTACCTCATTTTTAGATTCAAAAATAAGATTTGGTAGAATCCAAATAAAAACGATCATAGAGAGTGTTCTTTTATGAAACGATTATCTATTTTAGGAATAGTTGCAGTTTTGGCGTTATATTGTTCCGCCTCGCAGAAAATTTATCTTTTATCCTATGGAGATTGGAAGGGGAAAAAACTTCCCGGAGTAGAAAAAATAAAAGGCGAAATCAAACAAGGAGAAGATTGCGGTTTTAGATTCAGTCTTTCGAAAGCTCTGGAAAACGCACTATTAAAATCGAAATATGACACGATTTTAGACGCCGAAGTCACCCACTCCGCCAGTATGTTAGCACCTTTCAACTGTATTGCAGTCAAAGGATTTGCATTTGATAGTTCCGAAGTTCAAAAGGAAGATAAAAAATGAAAGTATTTCGAATTACTATTCTAATCCTAATCTTGATAATTCTTACCAGTTGTTCTCAAAATGTAAAACGAATCTCTTATGTTTCTGTGGATAAACCCAAAGACGGAATTCTTTCCAATGAAAGTAAATCTGTAGAGTTCGGAAAATTTCGATTCGGAATCGTTTATATTCCTCCCGTAGGTGTACACTCGTATTTAAAAGAAGCCGAAATACAAAGCGGAAGTACAACACTCAGAAATGTCGACGTAGTTATGAGACCTGGATTTTGTTTACTTCCTTTAATGCCGTTAGTTTGTTTTACTAGATACTCTATTATTGTAGAAAGTAATTCAGTTCAACCAGCCCCTTAATCGGATAAAATTTTTAAAATTTAGAATACCCTAATAAACTCTAAAAACAATAATTTTAAAGATCAATTTCTGAATTAAATCTCTGTTTGACGATCTTCTATTTATTTTTTGGACTTGCCCCAATTCTGTGGAACATCAATAGAAACGAGACGTTGAGTTTCCAAAACGACCTACTGAGTTTTATAAAAATAAGGTGGTCGTTTGTTAAAGATTCAAAGATAATTTTAACACAAGTCTTTTGTAAAATCGAATATTCAATTTTACTCATTCTTCCTTTGCAAAATCAGTCTTAAAAACTTTTGTATCCGGGGCTTCACATGGTTGCCCTTCTTGGTATGTAATTGTACATTTGTTTTCCTGTAATACGATTTCTGTTTTAGAAACAGTGTGAGCGTCTCTTCTGTGCATACAAGATGACAACGCTCCTTTTTCAGGTAAATGGGAGGTAAGAAAATCTTTAGATAGTTTCAAAAATCCGTCCGCGTCCGGAAATGTTTTAGGTAGATAATATTTTTGAAAAACTTCTTCTCTAGAAATTTGAGCCTTAGGTCCTTGTGTAAAAGAACTTCCTAATATTTGAAAGCTTTTCGTATAAAAATCCGTTATGAGTTCCTTTCCGTTCCATACAAAAGTTTCCGTTCTGTCTAAAGTGATTTTTAGAAGTTTAAACGGATAATAATGATTTAGATCTTCGGATTTTAAATGTTCCGGTTTAACTTCGTCTAACAAACAAGATCTTACAAGTAAACCTCTACTTGTAGGATTTTTTAAAAGTTTAAGAGTTGCTTCATAAAAATTCAAAAGACAAAAAATTTCCTTCGAAGAATTAATCCCAATCCAAGTGCCTCCGTAATCTCCATCTAAAGGAGCAATCGCAAAAACAGAACCGTTCTCCAATTTTGTCGGAGCCAGGGAGGGTTTTCTTTTTACAGACTCGTCTCTATTAAATCCTATACCGAAAATTTCTAGATCTGGATTTCTATAAATGAGAGCGGTACACATATTTTTTAAGGCGAAAGATAAAAATCGATTCTCTGATTTTTATCCGCTTCGTATTTTCCGGAACCTGGAATTAAAGGTAAAGTTTCTCCATAACCTCGAAAACGAATTCTTCCAAATGGTACCGTCTTGGAAAAAAAATATTCAAGTGCTTCTCTAGCTCTTTCTTCGGTTCCTACTTGATTGACTTCCTCATCTCCTTGATGTGAAGAATGAGATTGTAATTCTATCTTATATCCCGGAAATTCGTTTAACAACGAACGGATTTTTCCGGGTAAACTCCACCATCTCGCTTCTACTTGAGATTCCGGAATCGAAATTCGTAAGGAATGATCTTCTTCTAATACTAGAATCGTAGTTTTGAATTCTGCTCCTTTTTTATTCGATTCCCTTCCCAATACATCCGTATATTTCCATTCAAAATAAAATTCGCTCAAAGAACCAATTCGAACTCCCGATTCATCCAAACCTTCCCAAAAAATTTCAGGACCTGGTTGCCCCTCGCCGTTCCAAGTTTTGATTTTACGTCTCAGAGAAGTATAAGGAGGTATTTCGTATAACGTTATTTCCCAAGATTGTAGAGGAATTCCTTGATGCGAAAGATAAATCTTTAAAAGATCATTTTTTCCATCGTTATCCGGAGAAAATTCATTTGTCGAAAGAGATAAATCTAGACCGAAGGATTCTTTGGAAACTTCGAACGAAGAAGGTATGGATTGATAACGTTCATATCGACTATGAACCGTTAGCCGACAATGATAAGTTCCAGCCGAAACAAAATCACCGGCTTGATTCTTTAGATCCCATTTCCATTCCGTTCCCGGTTCTCCGGTTTCACGCAAACGATAGACGTTTTTTTCTTCATTTCCTTTCTTTTGAAAAATTTCGATTTCGTAAGAATCCGATTTGAGTTTAGGGGAAACGTAAAAAGTAAACTTCGCCGAATTTTTTAAACTCCCCGGTTGATAAGAATAAATTTTAGAATCGGAGAACATATCTACGCCGATCATTTCGTTACGGATCGTAAGATCAGAAATTACGGAAATAGATTCGTTTTTTACTTTGTCGCTTCCGATCAATCGATACGTATAAATCCCATTAGACAATTGTTTATTAGAAAAATCTGTTCCATCCCAGATTAAAACGGAAGGTACATCCTTGAATTTCCACGTATAAGACTTTACGATCTTTCCTTCCGAATCTAAAAATTCCCCCGTAAAATAGTCAGACGATTCTCCGGAAACTTTTTGAGAAATATTAATACGAGAAGAATTTCGATCTCCGTTTAAGAAAAGAACTCTCGTCTTAGTACCGATTTCAGAACTAGGCGAATGAGAATCTAAAAGAATCGTTTTTTCTTCAGATAATAGATTTTCTTTATTTTCGGTAACTAATCTAAGTATATATTTGTATTCTCCATCCGGGAGCAAGAATCCTTTAGAATCTTCTCCGAACCATAGAATCGATTCTGGAATTGTAATTTCAAGAGGAGACAGTTGTGTATCATCCTGCAACAATCCAAAAAAAGAAAATCCCCTTTTCCTTCTATGATCCGCTTTGAAAATTTTTACTATGTCATCTCCGGAATTTTTAATTACAAGTTCCCAATCGGAAAGTCGAGGAAGCGCCGATTTAGAAATTCTAAATTCAAGCACGTCATTTTTTCCATCCCAATTGGGCGAGAATACTTCCGTATTCGTCTTTAAAAAAGTATTTGAGTGAAGTGAAAAATTAAAAAGGAAAAAAGACGTCGTAATCAAACGAATTCCGTTCCGCATGAGTACACTCTAATTGAGTACGTTTTTTTTCCTATTTCTTTTTAAAATGAAGTAACTGGAATCCTATAAAATCCGCACATAAGGTTCTCAATATCTACTTTCAATATTAGAGTTGTTGAAAAATTCCATAGTGGCGATTAACAAAACTACTTCAATTGCCGATTTGCATAAAATAGAAACAGATGGAGAATTAATTTTTCAACAACTCTATTTTTTTAACTCGAATTTGATATTACCTAACGCGAAAGGGATCGATGAATGAACTAAAGCACAACGCTTTCCTAAGGGTCGCGTTGTGGGTAAGTTATTGAAAATTACAAAACTAATTCATATTTTTCTAAAATACCAATAACTTGACCAGAGCTAAGAGCCCGGTCCGGCAACACCGGATTCGCCCTATTTTTTTTTACGTAAAACTCGCGTTATTTTAGAAAGTTTTTTCGAATCCTCTAAGATCCTTTAGAAATATTTTTACGATCTCTAGTATTCCCTAAGTGAAGCGAATTTTTAACAGAAGAATCCACGTATTTCCTAAGTGCAAAAGATACAGAAGTAAATGCCAACTCTTCCCAAGGAATTTCCTCTACAGAAAAAAGTTTTATCTCTTCAGACTCGGAACTTACTGAAAATTTTCCATCCACTAAATCCGCTAAAAAAAACATATAAATCTGACTGATGTGTGGAATACTATAAACGCTCTGTAGTCCAAGAATATTGATTTCTGCATTTGCTTCTTCTTTAGTTTCCCGGACAGCACCTTCTTCTACCGTTTCTCTGTTTTCCAAAAATCCTGCGGGTAAAGTCCAAAATCCTTTTCTGGGTTCGATTGCTCGTTTACAAAGTAAAATTCGATTTTCCCAAATCGGTATACTCCCAACTATTATCTTAGGATTTTGATAGTGTATCGTTCCACATTGATCACACACGTGTCTGGATCGATTGTCTCCTTCCGGTATTTTATACGTGACGGACGATCCGCAAGAGCTACAGTATTTCATACTTTTCTAATACGATTCCAAGTTAATACCGCTTCTAACAACAACCAAAGAGTCAAAAAGATTAAAGTCCCTCCCACCGCAGCAAGAAGCAAATTGGGAGACGGTCCCGTTAAAAAATCTAAAAAGTTTCTGATCATAGCCCAAAGAGTTACTGACAATACAAACAACATCGGTATAAAAGAAACTTTGATTTTTTTCTTCAACTTTAAAAGGAAAATGGTTACTACCAAAAGTGCAAGCCCCGCTAATAATTGGTTTGTAGTTCCAAAAAGTTTCCAGAGTGCAAGTCCTGCAGGTTTCTTTTTTCCATCTTGTTCAATTTCTAAAAACGCGAAGAATCCTATCGCCACACAAGCGATTAGACTAGAAACATATCTGTTTCCTACAAAAGTTTGAATCCAAGAAATACGGGTTGATTCTGCAATCTCTTCGATGTTGTATCTAAGAAGTCTTGTAGCAGAATCCAAAGAAGTCAATGCAAAGCTGATTACAATAAGCGCAATAAACCCTTGTCCGAAAATTTCCGGAATTCCAATCTGAAGTAAAAATCTTCCCGTTCCATAAATATAAGCCCCTACTTGTGGAGCCAAACCTTGTATCCCCGACCAAGAACGGTAGAATCCAGACCATTCTTCCGAAGAAGTAAATCCTATCGTACATGCAATCACAGCAGACAAACCGAGCAACGATTCTCCTATCATCCCCCCATAACCGATCGGTCTTGCGTCTGTTTCCTTATCCAATTGTTTAGCAGTAGTTCCCGAACTGACTAACGCATGAAATCCGGAAACCGCTCCGCAAGCGATCGTGATAAATACGAACGGAATCAAATCAAGTCCGATCGTTGTAGTTCGTATTACTTCTGCGTTAAAAGAAGGAAAATTTTGTAAAATTCCCCCCGTAAAAAATCCTAAATAGATCAATACAATTCCTAAATACAATAAGAAAGAATTGATATAGTCCCTACTTTGTAATAACAACCAGACCGGAGTTACCGAAGCCAAAAACGCATAAAATAAAAGTATGTATTTCCAAGTTCCCGTAGAAGGAGAAGTCTCTACATGACTGAGTCCGGTCCAAGAAAGAACCGAATCTTGCATTCCTAAGATCATGGAAAGTAAAGTTCCAAATACGCTGAACACGGTAAGAGTAGTTAAGTTCATTCCTTTTTTGTAATGTAAATATCCCATAATCACCGCAAGAACCATAATCGCTGCAGATGGAATGACCGCTTCCGGAAAATGACTTCTTAATCGGATGGATGGTTTTTCTTCCGTTCTGATTTCTCCCGGATGATCGTGAACTTTTTTGTTTGCACTTTCGGAACTTGCAATCGTAGAATTTTGTGCCTGAGTAGAATTTGTTAAAGTAGGTTTCTTTTTTAAATCGATAGAATTAGAATCTACGTTATCCGAAATTTGTTTATGGTTCGAAGTTGTTACGGAACCGGATTTTTTTTCTTTCGTGATCATATAAGACGCTGAGTTTATAGAAGGAAATAAGCTCGTCTTTGGATCTGCGGAAAACATTTCGGCAAGTACAAGAACAAAAACTCCCATTGCCAACGAAACTAAAAAGAAAATGATCGCGTGAAACAAACTTCTAGCTCGGTGGCCTAAAAGATCTTCTGCCACTTGACCGATACTTTTTCCTTGATTTCGAACCGAAATTACTAACGCTCCAAAATCGTGTACACAACCCACAAAGATACTTCCAAATACGACCCAGAACATTGCAGGAAGCCAACCCCAAATTACCGCAACCGCAGGCCCAAGCACCGGAGCTAATCCGGCAATGGACGCATAATGATGGCCGAATAACACTACCGGTTTTGTGGGAAGATAATCTATCCCGTCGTTTAGTTTATGAGCAGGAGTATCGTTTAAACCATTTTTTAAATCAAAGATAGATCTGGAAATATAACCCGAGTAAAATTTATATCCTAGAAAATAAACTAGAAAACATACAAGAACTGCAATTAAAGGAAGCATAATAAGAATGGATGAGTTTAGGAAACGTTACAAGCAAATCTTTTTTCTATCTTTAGGAAGATTTACGTTTCTCATTTATAAGTCTAAATGGAAAAAGAATTGATGAGCGGATTAATATAGGTGGAAAATCTGGAAGTATAGAGTATGCAGACTCAAAGTTTTGATCAAATCCGTTCCGCTTTGGAGGATATTATTTTCGAAATTCAATCCGGATGTACCAATTGTGAGTGGTATATTCCGGTAGAAAAAATCATATCCGCTTTAAATATTCGTAAAGAAGACTATTATAGAATTTTTTACAACCTAAGAAATGACGTACATTTTTCTTCTAGAGCAGCTGCGGGCTTTAACGAAACACATGCGGATTCTCTGATTCAGCTTCTTTCTAAAATTCTAAAGATAGAAGGAATTTCAGAAGAATTTGCGAAAAATGGAATATACTTTGACGACAACTATTTAGCAGAACTTCAAGTGAGTCTGAAAGAAAATATTCAAACCAGATTGGCAAGACACGAACTCGATCGGGAACTTCTTTTACTTTTATCTTCTGCAACTTTAGATTTTGATGATGCTTTTGATTCTTACTTTGATGATAAATTTAACTTTGAAAGAATCGTAGAAAATGGAATCTCCGATTTTATAGAACTGAAATCCATTCAAAACGACTACGGTGCGGACGTTTTTTTAAAAAATCATATCTTTTCTATTCTCAACACAAAAGTTTTTCATCTCAGAGAAATCACGAAAGAATACAGAGACAGGGCTTATTACGATTTGTTCGGTACATTTCGCAAAAAACCTAAAAAGAAAAAACCGGTTTCCGTTTTTCAAGAGATGGATCCGGAAACACAAAGACATTTAGATGTACTCGGATTTGACACTCCTTGTACATTAGAAGAATTGAAAAAACGATTCAAAGAATTGATCAAAAAATACCATCCGGACGTAAATAAAGACGGACTTGAAATGACTCAGAAAATCATCGCTTCGTATAACTATTTGATTCTGAGGATGAGTTAGTTTGTTTTTTTGGATTACAAAAGGTATTTCAGAAACTTATATCCCTACTGTTCGATCCGAAATCATTCATT
Source organism: Leptospira kirschneri serovar Cynopteri str. 3522 CT (assembly GCF_000243695.2). Classification (NCBI taxonomy): domain Bacteria; kingdom Pseudomonadati; phylum Spirochaetota; class Leptospiria; order Leptospirales; family Leptospiraceae; genus Leptospira; species Leptospira kirschneri. The sequence goes on from NZ_AHMN02000005.1 coordinate 516,347, forward strand.
CAATTTCTCCCACCATTCCAACTAAAAAATTAGAAACGGGAGATGATCTAGAATATAAACTCGAAAAAGGAATCCATTCCGAATATAAATCTAATTCTTATTTGAGAAAATCCGGATCGAATCCGATTGAATCCCTTTCTTCTTTAATGGCAAAAGATCTAATGACTTCTCCCGTAGTTAGTTTTTTAGAAGACGATCCAATACAAAGAGCAGAAGAAATTTTTGTTCAAAAACGTTTTCGTCACGTTCCAGTTCTTGATCAAAAAAACACGTTATGCGGTATTTTGTCCGACAGAGATTGGATGTGCTGGAGATTAGAACACACTTTGGATTTGAAACAAACGATCGGAGAAGTTATGAAAACCAAAATCCTTTCTGTACAAATTCATGCAAGAATCGGAGAAATTTCAAAAGTTCTTTTTGAAGAGAGAATCGGATGTCTTCCTATTATAAACGATCGAATTGAAGTAATCGGGATCATTACAAGAAGTGATATTTTACGAGCCATTTTAAAAATGAGCCAAAGTGAATTTCTTGCTTAAAGATTCAATTTTTTGTTTCAAAATATTACTCAAGAACCACATAATAAAATTCCCAATCCAACCAGTTTATAATTCTATAATATACCTTCGCGTAAGAAATTCGTTTTATCTTAGATCAATTTTTTTGTAAAAAAATTGATGTGGGAACTTTTATAAATCGTGGTTTGTGAGAGTTCCCACAGATTAAGTCGCATTACAAATTGTTACATTCACTTTTTGCAATTCGATTATATTGAGTTCCGACAAATTATGACTATTAGAGTTGTTGAAAAATGAATTCTCCATCTGTTTCCGTTGTGTTGAAATAACAATTAAAACAATTTTGCAAATCTCCACTATGGAATTTTTCAAAAACTCTACTATAGATTTTTTCAGACAAATTCCTTCAAAACAAAGGATCTCTTAAAAATAAAAAACCCCGAAGCAAATTGACATTCGGGGTTTTATAATTTTAAAACGCAAAAGAAAGGATTTTATTTTTTTCCTAATCCGGGTTTATCGGCTCCGACTAGAATAGACATGTTTCCTGCTGGGTGTTTGTTTTCCTTCATCAATTGATGAGAATGCGCCGTCTCATTCCAAGCGAAGGTTTTGGAAAGACAAGGATCTACTTTTTTATCGATCACTAAGTCGTTTAGACCTTTTGAGTTTTCGTCGTTCGCAAAATGAGAACCTTGCAGACGTTTTTGTCTCATCCACAGATAACGTAAGTCTACGGTTGCGTTGTATCCTGTGGTTCCCGCGCAGATCACTACCATACCTCCCGTTTCACAAACAAACATAGAAGTAGGAATTGTGGTTTCACCCGGATGTTCGAACACAATCTTAGGATTATTTCCTTTTCCTGCGATGTCCCAGATCGCCTTTCCAAATTCACGAGCAGCCTTTGTCCATTCTACGAATTTTTCGGTCTTATTGATCTCGGAAGTCAAAGCTCCCCAATGAGAAAACTTCTTACGATTGATAACTCCTGCCGCGCCTAACTTTTTACAGAAGTCGATTTTATCGTCTTCCGAAACGACTGCGATCGGGATTCCGCCCGCTGCCTTTACGATCTGAATCGCCATTGCACCTAATCCGCCCGCGCCTCCCCAGATCAGAACCACGTCGTCTTTTTGCACGTCGTTCGGTTTCCAATGATGAAGCATTCTATAAGCAGTAGCGCCCACCAACATGTAAGCGGCGGATTCTTCCCAAGTAAGGTGTTTTGGTTTTGGAAGACATTGATGATCTTGAACCTTGCAGAATTGTGCAAAGGATCCCCAGTTGGTTTCATACGCCCAGATCAACTGAGAAGGTGCGAACATAGGATCTTTTCCCGCTTTGACCCAAGGATCGTTTTTATCCCAGATTCCGCAGTGAAGAACTACTTCGTCTCCTACTTTTACGTTCTTAACTTCGGAGCCGATTTTATAAACGATACCGGATGCATCGGACCCGCCGATGTGAAACTTCTCGGGTTCGCCTTTTTTGTTTCTGGCGCCGATGACGTCTACGGGAAATCCGAGTGCGGCCCAAACGTTGTTATAATTTACACCGGCGGCCATTACCGCGACGAGTACTTCGTCCGGAGCAATTTCTGGAACATCGATGAGTTCTTCCTGAATTGCTGTGATCGGATCTCCGAAACGTTCGGGACGAACGACCTGTGCATACATTTTTTTAGGAACCTGTCCCAAGGGTGGGAGGGTTCCGATTGGAACGGATTCAATTTGGCTCATGTGCACAGATTTCTGAACTTTGGTTTTTGATCTACACCAATTTCAAGAAATTCGCGATGAATTGAGATCGGTTTTTGATAAAGTTTGATTTCCTTTTTTACAGGTTCAATTTTGAATCTTTAAAAATTTCATTTTGAAATTTGGGTAGTTCCTAGATTGAATTTGAATCGTTAAACATTATAATTTCTAAATTTGCAAGAGTTCCCACACGTTTAAAAACCTTACAATAAAATGAGCGAAACAGTTTTATATTAAATTTCCTCGTTTCTAAAAAAGTTGTGTTTCGATTCCTAAAATGTAGGAACTCTTACAAATCACGATTTTACGAACAAATTCTAAAATTGTAGGAACTCATACTTTTAGAAAATTTTTTCTCAGCCAAATTCACCCGGCTTAGCGATGTGTAGGGTGCAAGTCTTCGTCGTAGACGAAGACCGAGCGAGAATTCGCGAGCCCGTAGCAGCGCGGCCGTCCGTTTTTCGGACGGCAAGCCCCGAAAAAAAATCTTCAAAGATATTTATAGTCTCTAAATTATGTCCGGGGGAACGGATATACTCCAAAGGCAGAAACTAAATCATGATCCGATTCTTACATACAGCAGACCTACATCTAAGTTTAAAAGAGAAAGTTTATTCTCTTTCCGTTTTAAAAGAAATCGTTTCCACGGCAAAAACTGAAGAATGCACCCATATTCTTTTTTGTGGCGACCTTTTCGATCGTAATTCTGACATCAACTCTCTCAAAGAAGACGTCAAAGAAATTCTAACTTCTTTTCCTGGTAAAATTTTTTTTATTCCAGGCAATCACGAAGAGTTAGGAATCCAAGAAGGTTCCTATCCGATTTCTGCGGATCTTTCTCCTATGTCTTATCCCCAAAAAAACGATCGTTTTAAACTTTGGTTCGAAGAAATAGACGGCGTAGACGTAGAATTTTTCGGTTTTCCGTTTCGTAGAAATTTAGATTATTCGAATATTCAATTTAGCGAAAAGAAAACTCTTTATCGTATCGCTCTTTTACACGGCACAGATACAAAATTGGTGGAATACTTAGGCCCTTCTCCCGAAGATGCTGATTCAATTTTAGATTCAAAACCTTTTTTAGACGCTAAGTTCGATTACCTCGCGCTCGGCCATATCCATTCGGAACGCTCTGAAAGAATTAGTTCTCTTTTGATTGCATATCCTGGTTCTCCTAGAGTCGTTTCTTCCGGCGAATTCGGTCCTCGTTCCGTCAACATTGTTACCCTCGGTAAAAACGGAACCCCAGTCCTTCAAAAAAAAATCATTTCTTCTGCGGGCGAATTTAAGGAATTTTCTCTTTCCGCAAATCTCTCCGGCCAAATCCCAGATCTTTCTAAAATACATGTTTTGATTTCAGAATTGGATTTTGTTCGTATTAAAATTTCTGGAATCGTAGAAGACGAACATATTGTTTCAGAAACTCTGGACCATTTCAGTAAATCCATCGTTTGTAGAAAATTAGAAATTAAAACAAACGATCTCAAAACCTCTTCTGTACTCATCGATAACCCGATCGCAAAAGTATTTTATGATAAACTAATGAATAAAAAATTGAATTGGAACGGCCAAAATTCCCCCGATTGGAACGAAATTTTAGTCTTAGGCCTAGAACAAATCGAAGAATTTTCTGGAAAAAAATGATATGATTTCTGCGATCCAACTTCTTAATTTCGGAAAATTTAAAGGGAAAGAATTTGAACTTTCGGATTCCGCTACCGTTTTTTTAGGTAAAAACGAATCCGGTAAAACCACGATTTTCGACGCTCTTAGACTCGCAGTCGGGAGTAAATTTCTTACCGCCAATCAAGAACCTAAAAAAAGTATCCTTTCCCGTTACGGCGAAACCTGTTTAGAAGGTTATAATATTCTAGGAAAAACCCCGGATCTTTCCAAAGATTCCGCTCCTCAATTTGTACACTGCGTTTCTCTCAGAGAAGGGGAACTAGAATTTGCATTTAACAATGATAAGTTGATCAAACCCGATTTTCTTCGGAGTAAACTTTTAAACAACGGTGTGAACTTAGAAGGTATTTCCAATTCGTTTAAAAAAATTCATTCTCCAAAAACAAACAGCAAAGACGCAGATTATTTTGACAGTCTTAAAAAGGAAATTGAGGATCTCCAAACCAAAAGATCTGAATTGATTTTAGAAATCGAAAATCTACATTCCAGAAATAAAAACAATTCCGAAAAAGAGGAAAAACATCTCAAAGATCAAAACAAAGAAACAGAAATTAAAAACAAACTCGCACAGATCGAAAAAAATTCCGCCTTGGATTTAAAAATCCAAAAGAAGATTCAAGTTTTAGAATGTATTTCTGAAATCCAAAGACTAAAATCCATCGAGGAATTTATCAGAAAAAATTTTCTCTATTCTAAAGACGAATCTGCTGGATTCGATTCTTTTCAAAAAGAAATCGAAAAATCAAAGAACAATACCTCCTCTTTTGAACTTTTACTTAAGGATAAAGAGAACACAATCAATTCCAAAAAAAAAGAATTAAACGATCATAAAACCCAACTTTCTATCCTCCAAAAATTGAAACAAAAAGCTGAGGAATGGTTTGATAAAATAGATTCAATCCTTAGAGAAGACGGCTTTTCCGAAGAAATCAAAACGACTCATTCCAACCCTTTGTATAAACTTTTAGGAATCATTTTATCCGGACTTGGTTTTTGTGGTGTGTTAGGCTCCTTCGCCTTGTTCCTTTTTTCTAAATTATCCCTTGCCACATTTTTAAGCGGAGCGCTCCTTTCAGGAAGCCTGATCATTTTAGGCCTTTGGTTATTCTCTCATAAAAAAGAATCTATCAACTTCAGATATAGTTCCGAAAAGGAAAAAAATTTCGTTCTTAAAATTTCTGGACAATGGAATTTAACATTTCCAGAATATTCTATTCCTCTTATGGAAAAAATTGAAAACCTTAGACAATTCCTTTCTAAACAAATTCAAAACTTCGATCTTAAAACGGCTCAGATAGAATCGATCGAAAAGGAAATCCGACTTTTGACCGAAGAACTGGATCCGATCCGTTCCAACTTAAAACTAGAATCTGAAAAAATCTCAAATTTAGAATCCAAAAGGAATTCCTGGTTAAACGATAGAAGATCAACTACGATCCAAGATTATCATAAACAAGTCGCAGAATTTCAGACTCAATCTAGACATTTCTCCGAAGGTCTAAAAAAAATTCTCACCGAACATTCTTCTCATAGTTTAGAAGATCTGGAGATCAAACAAAAAACTCTGATCGCAACAATGGAAGACGTTCCGAACGAATTTCCAAACGATCCGGAAAGACAATTTAGAGACTCTAAAAAAAGAGAGCTTCAAAAAGAACTTCAATCCTTAGATAACGAATTAAAAAAATTGAATACTTCTATCCAAGTAGAAGACGCCAGGATTCAAGATCTACTCCCAGAAAAAGAAAAAAACCTTAAAGACATCATCCAATCCCTTTTTGAAAAAGAATTAGAATTTTCTAAAATAGAATCTAGGCGAAAATCTGCTAAAATTGCTCAGGAACTTTTTGAAGAAATCTCCAAAGATCAATCTACACAGTTCGCTTTGGTCGCCTCCGAAATCGGTAAAGAAATAGATCTTTTACTTCCTAAAAGATCCGTTACTCTGGAAGCGATCGATAAAAAAGATTCAATTAAAATGCAGGACGAGGCGGGCGCATTTCGTTCCATTGATCATCTTTCTGGTGGAACCCTCGCCACCTTCTATCTGATTTTTAAATTGTTTTTGGCTCGTAAAACCCTTCCTAAAAAAGGGATTCTACTTCTAGACGAACCTTTTGTTCATCTAGATCGTGGAAGAATTGAATCTGCTTTTTTTTATCTCAAGAAATTCCAAGAAGAAACGGAATATCAAATCTGTTTCTTTACAAAACAAGAAGAAATTGCAGATACCGTTTTACGTTTTTTTAAAAATTCAAAAAAGATTTCTTTGTAAGAAAGTTTGGACGAATCTGGCTTGCCGCAGGCAGCCAAACCAGACTCTTTAGCTCCAGTCAATAAGTTGCATAAAAGAAACGTAATATTTCGTATTAAATTTCAATTTATTATAGAACGCGATCCATAGAGAGGCATTCAGGAAAACGTTTTATTGAGTTCAAGAAGTAAGACGTCTTTAGTTTGAAAGAGCATTTTGCTGAGTTTGCATCGTATTGATCCCTTTCACGTTATATCGAATCCAATTTATCATAATATTTGCGGGTGCTCAATTTAAAAGGATCAGTAAAATTTTCAAAAGCTTTAGAATGTAGAAACTCATACAAAAATGAAATAAGCTAAAACTTTTAAAATATGTTTTTGCAAAATCATTTTGTAAAAACGGAAACACTTTCCAAATGATTTGTATGAGGAAATAAATCCACAGGAGTAATTTTTTTGTATTTAAAACTTTTTGTAAGTTCGATCGCATCCCTTAGAAGAGTTTCCGGATTACAAGAAACGTAAAGAATCTGACTTACTTTAGAATTTAATAATATTCTTTTAGTCTCTGTGTCAAGTCCTTCTCTCGGCGGATCCAACACCACCACATCCGAATTTTCGCTTAAGGCCGTCTGTAGAGTATCTAAAACCTTTCCTTTAATAAAATGAACGTTTTCGATTCCATTCGCTTTTGCAGCACCAATTGCAGAACGAATTGAACTCGAATTCTCTTCGAGTCCGATTACTTTTTTAGATTTAGACGAGATATACAATGAAATTGTACCGATTCCACAATAGGCGTCCACTACGTTCTTATTCTCTGGAAGATCTTCCAAAATAAGATCGTACAAATTTTCTATCTGAAACGGATTGATTTGAAAAAATGTGGAAAGTCCAATCTGAAAATCAAGTTTACCGATTTTTTCTTTTACAAAATGTCTTCCATACCAAGTGACTTCCTTTTCTCCCAAAACAACTTTAGTGTTTTTACGGTTTACATTTTGTAATATCCCTACTACCTCCGCTTTTGAATTTTCTTTATATAAAAATTGTTGAATATACGAATATAATTTATCCGTGAGTTTTTTTCTTCCCGGAATTTCGCTTTCATTAGTGACAATTCCTACAAGAATTTCTTGGGTCGCGTTCGCTTTTCTAAGAACGATATGTCTTAAAAGTCCACTTCCTCTTTTTTCATGATACGGTTCTAAATTTTCGTTCCGCGCCCAATGACGGATCGCAGTGACCACGGTAGTCAAATCTTCATCCTGAATTCTACATTCTTTCTGATCGATGATAAACGTATTTTCTTTATTATGAAGACCAAGGGTAAGTACGGATTTTTTTCCTATCTTACGATGTCCAAATGGAAGTTGAACCTTATGGCGATACATTTGATCCTTTGGGCTTTTTATGATCTGCCGAATTTCCAGGTCTTTAAAACCTCCGAATCGTTTTACGATCTCTTCTTGTTTATGTTGAAGTTGTTTTTCGTAACCGATATGCAATCGATCACAACCGGCACATTCCGGATAATGTTGACAAGACTGACTCGTAGGAGGTTTCATTCTTCGCTCAGGCTTTTGTTCCTTTAGTACTTGTCAATTGAATTCGTTTTTTAAAAGCGATCACATCAAATAAGTTTTCCCGTACTTATCTTGGATTGTAGGATCAGCGCCATATTTTAAAAGTAACTCCACAAACTCGGACATTCCTTGAGAGGACTTAGCAAGATGAATACAAGTAACTCCGTCGCGATCTTGAACATTTGGATCGGCGCCTCTCTCCAAAAGGAACCGCAAAGCTTCCAACTTTCCTTCGTTTACACAATGATGCAAAGGACTCATTCCTCTTTCGTCCTTTCGATCAGGGTCCGCTCCATTTCGAATCAAAACGAACATCATATCTAAAGAGAAATCGTTTTCTAAAATAGAATGGATAAGAGGAGTAAAACCGGTAGACTGATCTGCAAGGTTCGTGTCGGCACGATATTCGATCAAAACTTGAACGATTTCCAACCGATGATATTTTACCGCGATTGAAAGAGATGTTATACCGTGATAAAAATTGAGATTCGGATTAAAACCGTTTTGCAAAAGATTACCAATCCGCTTCACGTTTCCACTTCGAATCGAGTTAAAAAAAAGAAATCGTTTCCACAAAGAATCGGGGCGAATCTTTGTGAAATTTCTTCTTTCATTTGATTTTTCATCATCTTTCATTGGCGGATACCTTTTTGCAAATGGCAATCTTTAAAACCGATTTAGGTTTTCAAAAGATTACAGAATTAAAATGAAACATGAACTTAAGAAATAGATATTAGACAACATTAAAATCGAATATTCAACTTGACCAACTCTAAAATCGATGCAGAAAATATAGAGAAGCGTCATGATTCGATTCAATTTTTTTCAAAGGCAAATTCTATTTCTTTTAGGAATTTTTTTTGTTTTCAACCATTGTACACAAGACTCTGAACCACCTCATGTATCCGCAATTTCAGGAGTTATCGATCTTACTTCTTGGAATTTTGAACAACACGGTCCGGTAGCTTTACAAGGAGATTGGATCTTTCGTTGGAAAGGATTTATTAAAAATCCTAAAATCGATTCTGAAAAAAACCGAACTATGCCCGTTCCCAAAGCCTGGACTAGAATCCAAGAACCGGATGGAAAAAATTATCCAGGAACTGGTATCGCAACATACTTTTTGAAAGTAATTCTTCCGGAAAATCTAAGTTCAAACAATTTTGCAATCTTAGCTGAAACTTCAGAAACAGCATACGAGGTTTGGATAGACGATAACAAAATCGGAACTCAAGGTGTTCCTGGAGAAACAGCAGATACTTCAACTCCAGAATGGAACGTAAAAATTCTACCGTTTCAAATTGATAAGAAAGAATTTCAAATTCGGATTCCTCTTTCCAATTTTTATCACGCGAGAGGAGGATTGACCGCGCGTTTGATTCTAGGTGATGAAGATCAGATCATCCGACTACGGGAAAGAAGGATGACCATGGATGTATTTCTTCTCGGATTTTTAGTCGCGATGGCGTTATATCATTTCACTCTTTATTTTTTGAGAAAAAAAGACGTGGCTCTTTTGTATTTTGGAACCATTTGTTTTGTGTTTTGTTTTAGAGAGATTAGTACCGGACAAAATCTAATTCAAGTAGTTTTTCCTGGTATTTCGTATAACGTTCATATGAGAATTGTATATCTAAGTTTTTATCTTCTTACGCCGATTACCGCCGCGTTTTTACGCGCTTTATTTCCGGAAGAATTGAAAAAAGAAATTTATTATGGAATCGTTTTTATCTCCTCTATTTTTTCTTTGATAGTCGTTTCTCAAGATCCAGTTCTATTTACTGAAACCATAGAACTATATTACTTATTTACGTTTTTTTGTTTTGCGGTGGGATTTTACGTATTAACACTCGCATTGATCCGAAAAAAGCCAGGGGCAATCGCCATATTAGTTGGAATGTTAGCGGTCTTTCTCTCATACAGTCAGGATATTTTTTACACAAAAAGAATCATACCTACCTTTATACTCGCCCCATTTGGATTGATTGCTCTCATTTTTTCTGAGGCGTATCTTTTAGCAAAAAGATATTCTATTGCTTTTAACGCAGTGGAAGACATGTCCGAAAGTTTAAAAAAAATTAATTCTTCTTACAGGCTTTTCGTTCCTAAAGAGTTATTAAAAATATTAAATAAACATGATATTCTTGACATTAAACTCGGGGACATAGCGGAAGAAGAGATGAGCCTTCTCTACAACGAAATTCGAACCTTCTCCGATTTTTCGGAAAAGATAACCGGAAAAGAAAACTTCGAATTTATCAATTCTTTTTTAGGTAAGGTCGGCCCAGTAATTCGGGAAAGAGACGGGTTTATCGATAAATATTTTGGAGAAGCATTTTTGGCATTATTTCCTCCAGAACCGGAAAAAGCTTTGGAAAGCGCCATTGAAATACAGCGAATTTTAAGAGAATTTAATCGGGAAAGGATCGCAAACGGAAAAGATCCCATCCGTTCCGGAAGTGGGATTCATACAGGACCGATCTTACTCGGAACGATCGGAGAAACAGAAAGAATGGAAAGTACGGTAATTTCTTCTTCAGTGAACGTGGCTTCTAAAATTGTACAACTCTCTAGAACATACGAATCTTCACTGTTGATCACCGATTCTACTCTATTTCGTTTAACAAATTCGTCCGAATATTTTTACAGAGTTGTGGATCGGATTCAGATTCGAGATCAAAGAAGTATTTACACCGTTTTAGAAGTTCTCAACGGACTTCCTGAAAATTTAATCGATTCTTATATGAAAACAAGAGAAGAGTTTGAACACGGAATTCTTTTATTTCGAGAAAAACATTTCGAGGAAGCATGTCTTGTTTTTAATCGTATCTTAGAGAAAAATCGAGTCGATCAAGCCGCGAGAGTCTACTTAGAAAAATCAGTCCACAATTGCAGATTTGGAGTTCCTGAAAATTGGCAAGGAATCACTCTTTTAGAAGATTAGAAGCTATCTCGAAAATATATTAGAATAATCTGATTTTTTATTTTAAGCAAAAACAAAGTATTTTTTGAGATAATTTGCAGTTTATGCAGTAATTATAATATTAATTACTTAAAAATATATTAGAGTTGTTGAAAATGAATTCTCCATCAGTTTGCGTTTCATGAAAACGATCTATTGAAGCAGTTTTGTTGATCTGTTTTTCGACAACTCTATTTATGATAAAGATTAGGTGTTTTATTAACGCGAGTTCGACTTAAAAAATCTTGGCGAATAAAAACTCAATACAATGAAACTCAACATAATAACCGCTTTCGTATTGGTTACACCGAATTCACGTTTATTATAGCTCCGAGTAAAAAACGCAATCTGTAAAAACTTCCTCGTTTTAGTTCAAATTATAGATGAATTAAAACGAGGTTTGAATAGGTTCTTAATAAAAAATACTATCTCAACTCCATTACGTTTTGCGAAATTGTTCAGAAGTCTCGATTCAGTTCCTTTTTAGAAGCAAAAATTCCCAGAATCTTTAATTGTGCTTCCTTTATTTTTTCAGAACTATCATGCGAATCATCTGATCTCATCAATTCCTTCATCAACCAGCGAGAAGATTCTCTATCTAGAAAACCTAATACTTGAATCACAAGTTTTTCACGCACACTCTTTAATGCTTCTGCTAAATCCGGAAGACTTACTTGTCTCAATAAATCTTTCAGTTCATTATAAGACAAAGAATGGAATGCCCTGCTTAAAAGTATGTCTGAATCTATTTGAGGTTTGGAATTATAAAACTCAGCGTAGAAATCGTTGAGAAGAATTGTATCTATCTCTTTTCTCTTTTGGTTTACGAAGTCCCAAAAATTCTTCTGATAGGATTCTCCAAAATAAGAAGCCGCCTTTTCTAAAAAAACGGAAATAGGTAATTCTTTTTGAATCGTTTCTATCCCTTCAAAGATAACGATTCTATCTAAAAGTTCCTTTCCTTCATAACTTCCGGATATTATATAACCTTTTAAGATATTACCTACGTTTTCGGAATCCATTCCAATTCCCATCAAATCAAATCCTTTTCTCAAAAGAAAAGGATACTCTTCAGAATCAAAAGCATCTATAAAAAAGTATTTTCCAAATACGTAACACTTTTCGCTCAGTTCCAGCATCATTCCTAAAGTTCGTAAACTTTGTTCTCGATCTTTATCTGTGCAAAAAAGTTGATTGGGTCGTATATGTGCCAGCATGTTTTAGTATCTCCAAATTTTATCGTATTTATTGATTCCAATTGATCGTTTCTTTAACAACCTGCTCTCAAGCGATAATTTTATTTAAGTTACATTAATAGACGTGGATTTACTTTTATTTAAAACTCTTTTCTTAAAATTTCTATATTAAAAATCAAAAAACCGTTTTTGATTTTATTACAACTAATTCTTTCGTTTTAATTTAAAAATTTAAAACGAAAGAATCTAAACATTTTTACACCAAAAGTTTTTTAAATCTACAAACAAATAGAGAGCTTGTCTCTCGAGTAATCCAATAACGTAGTAATTCAAGACTTGTTTCAAAACTTATAACTTACGTTAAGTCGCTTAAGTATATCCTACAAGTTTGGCTTTAGTAAAGCCCAGAATAGAATCACCGTTGTTTGTATTTCAAAACAAGGAAACTAAAGGAAACAATGCAACTTTTAGAGATTCAGAATAATGAATCAAAGGTTCCGATTCCAATATGCAAATATTATGGTTTTTTAAAATTGTATTATGATAAATATGGCACTCAGCTTTTTGAAGTGGCCAAGGCAAATGATGAATTTCCCCTCGGTAAAGTTCTCCTTTAGAATCTCTGCTATAAAGACAGTATCTCTCTGTAAGCCAATTTTCTAAGGTATCTTGTTTTGATTGATAAACTTTCGAAGAAGGAAAATAGATCGCATGAAATTCTCCTGGATTCGCACGAGAATCTATTCTAAAACAATGAAATTCTTTTTTAATTCCTTCTTTTTTAAAATGAATGTTAGCATTCAGATACGGTACTTTCTCGCAATCTCAACTACAATACGATTTCCAGCATCTAAACTGAAAAAATAAACTCCCGGTTTACCTTGTGTTTTGACATAAGTCCTAACGTTCAATTCGGAAAAATAAGAAACCCAAGGCAAGGGCGGTAGAAAGATTGGCCTAACTCCTTTCATACGAAATGGAACTAAACCTATGTAAGCCTTTCCTTGAAATGTATCCACCTCCAGTCCCCGAGGTAAAATTTTATCTAAGAATTGTTTCGAAATCTCCCAATGAAGAAAAAGTAATTCTTCCCAATATTGAATCATAAACGGTTTCGATTTCGGTAAGGGCCAAGGTCGGTGCGAAGTTTGACTAAGTATGTTATTCAGTGAATTCAAGCTCAGGGGTATTCTATTTTTGAAATGTTATAATTTTTTATCCTCTGGCAAACGATTAGAGTTATTTAAAAATTAATTTCCCATCTGCTTCTGTTTTATAAAAACGGTCAATTGAAACAGTTTGTTAATCTAAACTATGAAATTTTTCAACAACTCTATTTATTATAAAATCATTATGGTTCGCAGTCGATTTAAGTTTGATCTAAAAAAGGAATTAAATGTTGTTCCATATACTGAATCACTTTTTGAATTCGATCGGAAACACTCCATCGTTCGGGAACGATACGAGGTGCACTCCAAAGAAAAATTGTTTCCATAAAAACTTTGCGGGGATCCGGAAAAAAAGATTCAATTTTGATTTCAATTCCATGATCTTCTGGATCTTGATTATTAAGTGGAGGCAAAACAAATCTAAGTCCTCCGCCTAAGATGGGTCTTCCAAGTTGTTGTAAACCATCTCTACTTTGGCGAAGTCTTTTTTCCCAAATTTCACCAAACGCGTGTTCTGTGGAAGAATCCGTTAAAAGCCGAACGGTAAGATCACTTTTTACAACATTTTTTCCTTGAATCGACCAAACCTTATCAAACGCTTCTAACACCCTTTCAAAATCCTCTTCGATGGATTCTAAGGAGACTTCTGGATTTTCGGAAACGACAAGTAATTGTGTAATATTCGGCCCTGCATTGAGTATTTGAATGGTCAGAACCGATTGAGAAAGTTGTCTTGTAAGAACGTTTTGATTTGATGCGTAGTTAGTACCAGTGATTTCAATTCCTAATTCTTCTAAATTAGATTGAAATTGAAAAATCTCGGATTTAGATCGAACTGTGATCGGTAGAAATAGATCGCTGAGTCCAACGTGAATAATATTTCGATTTCGGTTCATGATTTTGCCGTCCGAGTCCTTTCTCTCAAACGAATCTTTTTTGAACAGAAAAGAAACTAAATTTGGATAAGAGTTATCTGTATTTTAAAATGAATAAATCTTGAAAACCTATTTTCGAAACTTCATTTATAGAACCGTTCGAATATCCCGAACAATAAAGATTTCCTTCCGAATCTCTTGCAAGTCCGGTGCTATCTATAGATGACTCGATAGTTCCAACTTGTTGAAACCATTTGGTCTCTCCCGAAGAATTGTATTTAATTAAAAATAAGTCTTCATTTCCTACTGAACTTTCTGCTTCATCTAAAAGATTTGCATTGCTACCACCCGTTAAAAAAACGTTTCCTACTTCATCCGTTAGAATTGCGTTCACTACAGTCTGTTTATCCGAACTGATCGGACCAAAATGTCGAATCCATTTTAAAAAACCGGAAGAATCATATTTAACTAAAAATCCACGAAAATTTGTTTGTTCTCCTGATTCTAAATCAACGTTAGTGTTACCACCCACAAAAACATTTGAAAGCGGGTCCAAGCTGATTGAAATCCCTTCGGTTGTACTAGAAGTGAAACCCAATTGAGCAAAAAATTGCCTACTTCCATTACTATCGTATTTAAAAATAAAAAAGAGATTAGTATCAGCACTAAGACGTGAAAGAGTTTCAAAGTTTGCATTTCCAGAACCGGTTATATAAATACTACCAGTTACTTTATCAATCGCGACTCCGTTCGGAACAATAGTAGTACCAGCAATCGCAATTTGTTTTATCCAAATTTGATTACCATTGGTGTCAAACTTAAGAACAAAAGTGCAATTCCCTGACGTATTGTCTTCAAAAGACCCAGTAGAATTTCCAATTATATAAGAATTTCCTAATTCGTCTATAGCGATCTTATCAGGATACAAATCATAGAGTCCTCTATTGCCAACTCGTTTGGCCCAAATTTGGGTTCCCTCTGAGTTAAATTTAATTAAAAAAAGTTCCGATTTGCCGGATGCAGGACCCGCAAAATCGTTCCATGTAAGACCAAGAATGTATGAATTTCCATTTGGATCCACCCCAAAGTCCTTGACTTGTAATATTGCTTGTGAAGCTCCAATTTGCCTTCTCCAAATTATATTCTTATGAGAATCGTATTTACCAAGAATCACATCTCTTCTTCCAATCAATTGTCTTTGAAAAAGAGCTTCGTTTGTATCTCCTGCTACGTAAATGAAATCGTTATGATCTATACCAATATTCATTCCATAAGTTCTTGCACGAGGAGCACCTTGCAACAAAACCCACTCTAAACTTAAAGAACCCAGATCCTCATCAAAAATTTCGGTTTCAGATTCAATCGTTTCCTCTCTAATTTCAGTCTCCATATTAATTTCTGAAATTATATCTTCTTTTTGAATTAAAAATCGAAACCAATATTCTCTTGTTTCCGGATTGGAAGAATTGTATAGATACTCCGCAGAACAAGCCTGAAGGAATATAAAAATTATAACTAAGTTACACATCGTTCTATTTTTCAAAAAAGACATTTTATTAATTATAATATAATATTATGAAAACATTCTGCACATATTCTCCAATAAAGGCAGGGATATTTGTCCTATTCGGAATAGTAAAGGCAAATATGAAATAAGGAAGATAATTTTTAAATTATTATCCGACTGATTTTACTTGATTATAACTCAAGGAACGTTTCTTAAGAAATACAAATAGATCACTTTCCAGATTGGGTCAGCTCAGACATACAAATGTAAGAACATTCAATTTTTTGAAAATACGTTTCGATCAAAACTTAAGATTATCTATGAATTGTATTTGGAACTTGTTTTAGAACCTCAAAATGTGGGAACTCATATGAAAATTTAGCGATATTACTCAGAATTACATAATAAAGCACTAATCGAATAGTTTACATTTCAATAATAGAGTTATTGAAAAAGGAATTTTTCATCCGTTTACGTTTAGAGTTTGTCCTAAAACTTCAAAATGTAGGGAACTACTACGAAAATTTAACGACATTAGAACTGCTCAAAAGTTCGCAAATTGCCAAATGCGACCTGTCGAGCGCCCATAGAAGCGAGACGCTGAGTTACTTCAAACGACCCTTAGGGAGTGAGACACTGAGTTACTTCAAACGACCCATGGGAAGCAATTCATTGAGTTACCCCCACCCAAAAATAAGGGTGGGAACTCAGTTTTACAGAGGATTTGTCGTAATTCCCACAGATTTAATATTGAAATCTAAATACTTGTGGGTAAGGTTATGATGGGGGAGTGAGACGCTGAGTTACTTCGAGCGACCATAGAAGCGATGCATTGAGTTTCACAAAAATGTAGGAACTACTACATTTTATTAAAAATTTCTAAGGAATGATTGCGTAAAATTCTTTGAGATTTTGGGATAAACTCTTAATAGAAACAAATCGATAAAACCGTTTCAGTAATCGTAGATATTTTTTTTCAAAAACTCTAATTTAAAAAAACATAAATTTCAAAATAGATAATCTCAACCCCAGCCTTCTCCGCCGTCAATATCCGCCCAAAGATACCAGGAAATAATCGTTCTATAAGGAGAATATGTATTTAATAAAAGTTGAATTTCTTTTTTGTTATCCTTAGAAATTCCATAATGTTTTTCGACCGATTTTCTAAGTATGAGATCATTAATGGAAAAATGATCCCAACGATCCAAGGCAAAAATCAACACCATTTCCGCGGTCCAAGGACCCACACCTTTAATAGAACAAAGAAGCTTTAGAACATCAGAATCTTCTAATTTACGTAGTTTAGAATCGGTGATACTTCGTTTTAAGTAGGCCTCAGCGATACGTTTGATCGTTTCCGTCTTGGCTTGAGAAACCCCGATTTTTCTCATCTCATCGTTTGGTATTTTTAAAATCTGTTCGGGAGAAGGAATTTTTTTACTCCCAGCCAAAGAAATCAATCTACGTTCAAAAGTCAGTGCAACTTTAACGGAAAGCTGTTGTCCTAAAACGGATTTAATCAAAACTTGATAAGGAGTTCCAATAGTTTTTAATTTACAAAGACCGATAGAATCGACCAATTCTTTTGTGATCGGATCTTTTTTACGAAGCCAGTTAGACGCCTTTTTAAGACGAACTTCTCTACTTTCTAAAACGTTAGAAGAACGTTTTTTAAGATTAGTCGGTTGGAAAGAATTTATAGAAGACATTCAAACTCAAGAAAGTGTACTATACTCTTTTTTTGAGTTTGTTTTCCATCTGAGATTTTTTTCTATAAACATGGACTAACTTTTCCAGTTCCACTAAATCGGTACAACTGAGTTTACCCTGATCCAGTTTGATCCATTTGTTTTTAGTTAAAAGATCCAAAACCAAATTTTCGTCTTTTGGATAAGAAAGACCCACCATTTTGATCAAGTCCTTCGTGCCTATTTCAAAGTTATATAAAACTTTAGGAGTAATTTTAATTCTATTTTTTTCAACAAGAGTCAACAGAGTATCTGCAATCCTACCCTGCGGATCATTAATCATCAAATTCGCAAGTTGTTTGTAAGCGGTCCAAATTCTTTCAGAAAGAAGTGTGATCAAACGAGTTGCAAGTTGAGGTTGTGCCTTAACCATACCTTCGAAGTTGGCTTTGTTGATCGCGAGAAGTTGAACGTGGCCCCATGCGATCGCTGAAGCAGATCTAGGTTTGTTATCTAAAAGAGCCATTTCACCGAAAATGTCTCCGTTCTGAAGAACCGCGAGTAATACTTCGTTTTTATCTACTATCTTAGTGATCTTCACTTTTCCGTTTTGAATGATATACAATTCTCTACCGGGTTCGTGTTCGCAAAAGATCATCTCGTTATCCGCATACATACGATTGAACTTAGTGAGATCGATTGCAGGAGACTGCATCGGTTGATTCATCGTTTGTAACTTTAGTTTAGCCTGAGTAGCAAACGGCCCGTTTGGAAGATATTGAAGGTATTTTTGGAAAGCGTAAGCAGCGTGGTGATTATTCTTCTGATTAAAATAATTCTCCCCGATGTTGTAGAGTTCGTTCGGATCTTCTTCCACCGCAGAACGAAACGTAAGACGAGTAATCGTCTGGTCAAACTGACGTAGTTTCATGGAAAAATAGCGGATGATTTTCATTGCAACCGGAGTGTTTCTTTGAATGAGGGTTCCGAATTGATCGTAACTTACCTCAATTACTGAAACATCGGTTAACGCCACTGCAGATTCGATTTGAGCGTGTTGGCTCATAGCGGCGACAACTCCGAAAAAATCCCCAGGACCTTGAACCGAATTTGGATCTTCGCCAACAACCGGGTTTTCTCTACCTATTTTTACCTTTCCTTCTCGAATAATAAAAAAACTAGGGGAATCCTTTTTACCTTCTACGATAATGTAGGAGCCCTTTTGGAAATTAACGATTTGGAAGATCCCTGTGGACATGCTGTAATGTTAATATTTTTTTTGAAAATCAGAGTTCAACTGTTTTCATTATCGGTTTTCAAGAATCCAAATCTCTAAAAAAAGAACTACTTTTCTGAGCATTCTTGTATTTCCGTGTTTGAATCGTTTAAAATCTCCCTTTCAGAGAGTTCCAAAGAAGCTTTTTCGGCTAGTTCTCTGGAAAAAGACTGATTACAAATCGATCTAAAAACCTCTTTCGCTTTATTCTCTTCACCGATTTCAAGATAGAGTTTACCGGCTTCAAAAAGAGCGTTTAACCCCAAAGAAGAAGTAGGTTCTTGAGCATATTGATACAAATTGATTTCGAGTATTTTTTCAGGACGGCCAAGTCTGGAATAATTGTCTTTCAAAACCTGATAAGCTTTGTTTTTAAATTTGCTGGATGGATACAAAATTAGGAAATTTTTAATTTCCTCGATAGATTTATGAAATTTCCGATCCTTGTAAGCCTCTTCGGCGATCCTAAGTAGATTTTCGGCCTGAGTTTCAAAAAGGGAATTTGCACTCAAAGAACCCGCAAAACAAAACCAAATTAGAAAAGAAACGATAGTTCTAAGAAACATCGTATTTTGACCTTTTCGTATGATTTTTTGAAATGTAAAAAAAGTCACAAACTCATCTCCATAATTTTCATCCAAGTTTTAGACGGCATACGTTCAGAATGTTAAGATTTACAGGTTCAAGGATCAAAAACCCGGAGTTTGTGATAAACGGTGCAAGAGAGGTTGAAAAACTACGGCACTTTGTAAAAGAAACAAAGGATTTTATAACCTGCAAGATAAAACTCCGGAGGAAACGAAACTCCTACTATTAGAATTATCTGCAGGTTTTTCGAAAAAGTTAATTACTTTTTCTTATCGATTGTCTTGCGATGGTGCTCACAAAGCCTGTAAAGTTTTCCGGAAGAAGGGTTTTTCTTTGTAACCTTATTTCCGCATACAATACAAAGACCGTTGTTTCTTCTTTTTTGATAAAGGAGTTGAACCCTTTCAGCGCCGGACAGGTTGTATTTACTAACCTGTATTCTGAATCCTTTATATAAGTAATTTCCAACCACTTCAATGGATTGAGATTTAACGCCCGTTATTAGGGACTCAAGATCGTCGTTTGAGATTTTTTTTGGTTTCATACAAATATTTATGACGAAATCACCTAATTAAAATTACAGAAAAAAGTAAACGAGTAAATTTTTTTTATGAATGATCTAAAAACAAAAACACCGTTTAAACTCGGGTAGAATTCAAAATACAAGGATATAAAATAGTCTTTTTCGAGAATAAGAATCTATCTTCAAACATAATAGATCCAATTCCCATAAACGGATGATCCAAAAGTTATCTATTATGGATTTAAAGTCCATTTTCAGGCAATTTTCCGATTGGCTTTGTTTTGAGAATTAAGTAAAAATAAATTCTTGATAAAGGAAAACAAAATTTACTACAAATTCCAACGTTTCTCGAATATAAAAACCGATCTAAGGTTCAACTTTTCTACCTTTTGTTTCAAAAATTTTTCGCCTGTTAGAAAAAACAACTTACAACCAAAAATGTTTTCAACGGTAGTCTTATCCAAGCGATCTTTTAAGAAATCTGGCAATTCAAAAACGAAAAACTTGCAAAAAACGACCGAGTTCATAAAATTAAATGGATCAGTATCAGGAAGACTCTATGAAAAAACGAAGATCACTCTTCAATAAACCCAATCCAATTCAAAAACAAATCCTAAGATTGTCTTACTTTGTTTTTATTCTTTTGATTTTATTTATGAATATAACTTGTAAACAAAGCACAAAAAATAAGATTCAAAAAATATTATCCGATCGCCAGATTCCGGTCGAAGAAAAAATACGCCAAACATCATTTTTACTGTTAGGCGACCGCTTAAAAGAAATCGAAATATCTCCAAACTTTGCTCCAGATGGAAGTGCAACCGGTTCGTTGGTGATAACCCTTTCCGTGGGAGGAAATACGGCTCTTACATTTTTAGGACAAAAAGAATATAAAGAAAGAATGAAGTTAGAAGCTGCATTATTGTCTTTTCGAGTTTTACAGACTCTCAAAGGCCTACCTATAGAAAGTCTTAGAGTAAGCATTGTAAAGCCATATTACGTAAAAAATTCCGAGACAGATTCTATTGAGGAGTTCGAAGTTTTTCGAGCAAAAATGGAAAAGAATTCTCTAACTCGTATCCAAGGATTTGAAACCGTGGATTCATTTGCAGCAGATTCTTACGATTCTCCAGAACCAGAAGTTTTGGACGTAATGGTTCAAATCGTTCAAATTTGGAAAGTAGAATTGGATGAACTGAATCGTGTGGAATTGAATTAGAATTTCAAATCTATAGAAACGATCCTTAGATTCTCAAGTGCATTGAACATTCAAAAAAATCCCATTAACACAAATTTAGAATTATAAAAAATGAATATTTTTATATTTGAAATACGTTCTGGGACAGAAATAAGTAAACTGTATTTTCTAAAAATAGTAATCAATCATATCACAATTTTTTAAAATACTAATTTGTTCTTGCTTTTCAAATAAAAACAAGATGGCTTTACATCCAATCCATAACCAACCCCACAAGTATTTGGATCTCAATATAAATCTGTCGGAATTACGACAAATCCTCTGTAAAAAGATCAGCCCCACAACGCCCCATAGGAAAGCGTTGTGTTGAGTTTCCAACGCGACCTGCAGAGCGACCCTTAGGGAGCGATGCATTGAGTTTCAGGAAAGCGTTTTGCTTTAGTTTTCCCTATTTTCGGGTGGTGGGAAAATTTGAAAGATTTTTCTCTATCAGAAAAACATACTTTTTGCAAGTAAAAAGTCTCATTCTTGTCGGAACACTTGAAAAATGTGCGTTTTGCTGAGTCTGAGAGAGCCGTTCAGCTGAGTTCAATTTTAATTCTAAAATTCTATTCAACTTGTGGGGTCGGTTATGGTAGGGTATTTTGCTAAGTTCCTCTCTCATCGATCCTTTTCGCGTTAACTCACGTTACGAAAAATAGAATCATAAATTTATATTTTACAAAATATAGAATAGAGTTGTTGAAAAATTCCAGTGGAGATTTGCAAAACTGCTTCCATTGTCCATATCAATATAACGAAAACAAATAGAGAATCAATTTTTTAACAACTCTATTATTGAGTTTTATTCGCTAAGATTTTCTTACACCGAGTTTTGTTAGATTTCCTAAAATAAGTTAATTATAAAATTATAAAATCGGTTGAAGTTTACCGCCAGAAAGTTGGTTTCTTTTATGAACCAAAGAAGCCAACTCCATATCGTGTGTAACGATAACCATAGAAAAACGGAATTCTTTTTGTAATTCTAAAATCAAAGCCATTAGGTTACGAGAATTTTCTCGATCTAAGTTACCAGTAGGTTCATCTGCAAGTACAAGTTTTTTTCCGGCCACGAGCGCTCTTGCAACTCCCACCCTCGCGCTTTCTCCACCGGAAAGTTGAGAAGGAAAATTATCATGACGTTCCTTAAGACCAACTCGATCCAACATTTCAATCGACATTTGTCTAGCCTTACCCGGTTGAATCCCATTGATCAAAAGAGGAATACTTACGTTTTCCAAAGCGGTAAAATCCGGAAGAAGAAGGTGATGTTGAAAGATAAAAGAAACTTTTTCAGCTCTAAATTTTTCTTTCCCGATTTCAGAAATTTGATCTAACAAAACTCCGCAGACGTTTACTTCACCTGCATCAGAAGAATCCATAGAACCTAAAATATTTAAAAGTGTGGATTTCCCGATTCCGGACTTCCCTTCCACGGAAACGATTTCACCTTCTTCAACGTCTAGATCCAAATGATCCAAAATCTTAAATTCTTTATCTAGAATATGATAATTTTTTACTAAATTTCTTACTTTAATCAGACTCACGTTAGTCGTTCCTTATCGTATCCACAGGATTGAGACCGGCCGCCCATCTCGCAGGAAAGTAACCCGCAATTCCGGATAAAATCGTAGCGGCGGTAGTAACCATGAAAATAAATGAAATATCAACATCTACTGGAATGTGATCAAAGTAATAAACGTCTTTAGGAACTAACTCTACGTTCGTCCATTCAGAATGATAAAAATAGTATCCCACCATGTTGATGAGTTCGGAAAGCCCGTTTACGATTGTTTCCAAATTACTCGCAATAAAAATCCCGGAAACTCCTCCTACAAGAGAAGCAAGAACTCCGACAACCATCGCGTTCAAAGTAAATATCAATAAAACGCCGGAAGAAGGTAAACCTAGAGCTTTTAAAACTCCAATCGATTTTCTTTTCGCTCTCACTAAACTATAAACGCTTGCGACCATTCCCAACGCAGCCAGAATAATAAATAAGAAAACTATAATGGAGATGATCGTCTTTTCCAATTTCAAAGCAGTGAAAAAATTCTCCTGCTCTTCTGCAATCGTTCTTACGCTAAAAGAAGCGGAATAACCGATCTCATTTTCAAAATCTGGATTTCTAAATTCTTTCAGAATTTCCTTTTTACAATTCTGTAAATCATCTAAAGATTTTACTTTGATCGCGATCTGATTTACAGAATCTTTAAGATTAAAAAATTTTTGTGCAACTGGAAGCGAAAGAAAAACGTAATGTGTATCGTAGTTATAATAACCAGTTTTAAAAAAGCCCACCGTATGAAACGTTTTGATAGAAACATCCACTCCCTTTCCGAGAGAAAATCTTCCTCCTGGAACGGCCATAGTCAGATTCGCCCCTAAATCAAAATCATAAATACCCGCCATTTCCTTTCCGATCAGAACCTGATTTTCGACGTTGTATCTTGCAATTTCTTCGCGGTTATGATGAACGATTCTAGGAAAGTTAGTAAGTTTATTTCCTACGAGATCATGAATGTTCTCAACGGGAAGAGCGCGCACCATAATAGGAATAAACGAGTTCGTATTTTGAATCAAACCGTGACTCGTAATACTTCCTCCAATAGAAACGATTCTATCCTTTAGATAAGGATTCCTATTTAGCCAAACAATTATCTTTTCATAATTTTTAATATCACCGGAATCAAATTTATTTTCTACAGTGATATGAGGTCCACCTTGCCAAAGTGATTCTTTTACTTGTCTTTGAAAGCCGTTGAATATGGATAAGACTACGATGAGAAGAGAAACCCCAACGGCCATAACGATAAACGACAATCTAGATTTTAACGAGAGAAGACCAGCAACTCGTGAACCTCGAATATAACGAGAAGTTACCAGAAATATCAAAGAGCCTCGGAACAAATTTACCTTCATCAAAAAACTCTTAAAATTAGAAGGGAAATCCTTCCTTAGTTTGACAATTCTCTGAATCCGAACCAGAATGTCAAAAATAAAGAAGAAAGTTTTTCAAGTACAACTTTCTCAAATCAAAAATAAATGAGTTCCGATCAGGTCTATACATTTCAATTCATCTCTAAAGATACGTCCTTATCCGTTCACATCTTATTTACAAGCGTTATCGATATTCAACAAGCAAAGATAGAAAAGCTCGAAGTAGTGGCTGTTGGAAAATCTGAGAATATCGAATCCGTTCAACTTTCCGTTTCAACTCACAAAGACATCGTAAAAGTTTGCCAAAAACTGAAATACGAAGGTAAACAGCTTAAAAATCTTACCAATAGATTGATAGAATTGTTTCAAACAAACGGTAAGTCAGATGATTTTATGGAACAGTTGATTCATTATTTTAATGGAAAGGATAACGATAAGATCAAATACATTCTCAATCAAGTAATCAGTCAGGCTGCAGGAAATTCAAAACCGGATATCCAATTTTTTTACACGATTATAGATCGATCCAAATTGAATGAAGAAAGTCAAAAAGATATCTTTGAAGATTCTTCTCTTGAAGAAAAAAACGAAGAAACTTCCTCGCAGCCAGCTTCATTTGAAATTAAAAAACCCGTAGAAACCTTGGAACAATTTATACCTTCGGGCGCCAGGGTCATTCCTATGAAATACGTTCTTTCCCCCGTTTCCGGAATCCAGATTAACACTCTCAAACCGGGAGATAAAATTATGATTCAATTGTTAAAATCGGACTCTTCTTCTCAAAGCATCATAGAAGCAATGAAGTTGGAAACTCCAGAAGGACAAATCAGACCCTTACCTGGAACCGTAGTCGCTTCTAAAAATAACGGAGTAGAAAATGAAACGGTTATTCAAATCGGCTCGGACGTATTTGGAAAAATTTATGAGGAAGAAAATTCAATCAAAGTTCGTCCTTACTCCGGAGAAAAGCCAACCTTAATCGGAGAAAAATCTTCCAGCCCCAAAAATAAAACAAAAATATCCGAAACTCAAGAAGACTCAGGATTGATGATTACGATCTTGATTGCTTTAGGAATATTAGGAATTTCTATGACTATAATTTTTTCACTTCTTTTCTAATGAAATCAAACTATGAAAACTAAATTCGCTAAGATCATTCCTTTTATCATTTTATCTTTTTGTCTAATGAATATCTCCTTTGAACCGATCTTTTATGATCCTAAAGACGCGGATTCTATGGAAGCGCTTTTAGAAGGTTCCGGAAGAGAACATACGGCTCAATGGGGAATCGAAAGAGGATTAATTTCAAAAATCCAACTTACTTCCAAAGTTATGGAAGAACTAAACGAAAAAACAATTCCATCCGATGCACAATTAGAAGCAACCGTAGACAGAATGAGCCGAATTTTGCTCGGACAAAAAATTATGTTATTTATTTATGAATTTCTAATATTCTTATCGGTAACTTCTTTTTTAGCACTTCATTATAAAGCCTGGTTTTATACGTATTTAAATAGAAGTTTGTATTTGATCTCCGTTCTTCCCGTTTTAATGTCTCTTCAACATCCATTAAAAAGTATTCCTCAAACTCCAATCGTTGGAACCATATCCTCCTTATTTTTGTTCGTATTAACGATCCTATTGATTTATATGATTTTTACAATTTCAAAAGTTTATGAAAACAAAGCAGATCGTTTTGCTGTTTTTCAAACGGCACAAAATGGAGAAGAGGGAGAATTTCAATCCGCGTCTTCTTCAAAGATTTCATGGATACCTATGTTGTTTCATTTCAGTGGAATTATGATTACTGGAATTCTATTGGGAAATTTAATTTACATTCCTATCTTTCTTCTACAAAAACATTATTCATTCGAGTTCGGAATCCTTTTGATCGTTTTACTTGTACTGATGATGACTTTTTATATTCGAAATTATTTTAGAATGGGGAAAAACGAAGAACTAACCTCGGCCGGAAATATTACTTTATCTGTAAGTTATCTTCAATTTAGAATAATTCGAAATACGGTTTTTATCGTATTTGCGGTGTTAGGAGTTACACTTTTTGTGGTTCTACTTTTTACGATCTTATCAATGAATACCTGGATATTAGACCTAGCTTCCAAAAAAGGCCTCTAATCACTTCAAAAGTTTTTTAAAAACTTTGAGTATATCAAGTTCAAAACCTCTATGCTTAAGTTTACCTATGTCTCTCCAAACATTTACCTTCGTGATATGTCCAGTTTGATCCATCGTTAACAATAATACGTCCTTTGATTTTAAATATCGATATTCTTCTCGATATAAAAAATTTCTATTCAAGTCGTAATATTCATGCCAAGAAATCTTAGAGCCGGTCGAATCCATATTCGGTCCTTTACTCCAATCTGAGAATTTTTCTATTCCAATTTGATATCGATAAATATCACTGAATAAACAATCGAATAAAGACGCATTACCTTCTTGGTTACAATCGGAAAACAAACCTTTATATTTTTTAGAAGCAAGTTCTTCCGAAACACAAAAATACCCTAAAGAATCGAAATATTTTGAAACGTTATCTAAAATAATTTTTTCATGTTTTTCCATTTTAGAAATTTTTCCGAATTCATAATAATTTTCCTTTTGATTATAACTTATGTAAAACGGATTTAAGGTATAGGCAGGAATGATAGAATTGATATAAACTTCCAAAATCCTAGCTTGGCCACATTTAATCGCCAATTTTTTATCCCAATCATATTCACTTTGAACATTTGAATTTAATAAAATTCTAATATTCCAAGATAAATCCCCTAAATCGTCCATATGTATTTGGCGATAGTTCTTATCTAAAATATTGCTTACTACAATAATCAAAAATTCCACTTCGAATCGTAAATGGATGTGTCGTCCAAGTATTGATCCTTTTCTTCCATTTTTTGGTTTCTTTGCCCTCAAAAGTAAAACCTAGAATTGTTTTTCTTAAAAGTTTTCTATCCTTTCCGAAATACTTTAAAGTTTCTTGTATTAGTTGTTTTTGATTCATTAGAGTTGTTGAAAAATTAATTCTCCATCCGTTTCTATTTTATGGAAACGGTCGATTAAAGCAGTTTTGTTAATTGAACTATGGAATCTCCCAACAACTCTATTTTAAAAACGGAGTTTTTTAATTTCATCTACCAAAGAAAATTTGTTTTCTAATTTTAGATCACGAAATGTTTCTTACTAACTTCACAAATCGAGAATAATAAAAAAATATAATGCAGCATAAATGAATATCAATGATTTCAATTTAATCTAAAAAAGATCAAGGCCATTAGTTCAAAAAATAAACTCTGCGATTCATAAAACATTTCTAAACTCAGAAGTAGTACAAATGTTACAACAAATTCTAAGCTCAGTTTAAAAACAAATTGGTTCGAAAAACACAATAAACACTTTCTCCAGATGCAGCACACTGACTGAGTTTACGAACAGTGTTGAACTCAACAAATTAGAATGAGAGAATACTTATTTTTTTAGGATGAAAAATTCAATTGTGAATTAGAACATTCGGTTGTAAAAAACTTTGTTCAAACCAGACAGAACTTTCGCCTAAACTGAATTACATTTAAATTTAAGTTAAAATTTTATTTTTTGATGAAATTGAGGCATTTTATTTATATATATTAAAAGATTTCAAATTATAGTTTCACAGTTTTTACTCATTTGTTTCAAATCTCGCTTGACTTCTTATTGTGCGCTGCATAAAATTGGTCTATTCTCAGTGCAGAAAACAGAGGAAAAAACTTATGGAAAAAGAAATCAAAGAAGCGCTTAACTTTGCAATTGGAGCTGCAAAATCACTCCGAGAGCAGGCAGACAGCATTCTTCTGAAAGTTGAAAAAGAATTTAAAGAACTTGCATCTAAAGGGGCGCAAGATCAATCCGAGGTCGCTAAAAACCTCAGAAAATACATTGAAGACGCTCTTCACTCAGTCGAAGGAGTTGCAGGCCAAGTTAACTCTAAAGTAGAGGAAGTAAAATCGAAAGTAAATCAAGGTGTTTCATCTACAAAGGTTCCGTTAAACGGATCAAAAGGAAAAGCTGAAACCGCCGGTAAACATTGATTGTTTTCCTTCCTGTGTTTTTACATACAGGAAGGATTTTACATCTCCATAAAATCCAAAACTATACTTTAAAAAAAGAATCAAACAAATTATAACTTTATAAAGATGTTGCCTTATAAATATCTATAAAATTACAGATATTAGTTTTTTCATTACTGACATCTACAAGATTGATCGAAGCGGTTTTGTTAATCGCCATTTTCAAAAACTCTAATGTAAGTTCAGCGAAAGAAAATTTGGGCAAATCCACCGCAGAACCGAGTTTTCAAATCCAGTCAATAAATTACATAAAAGAAACTTAATACAATATTTAGTCTTAAGTTACAATAATGTTTGTTTCCTCGAACGTAAGCACATGCTACTATGATCTCTCAAAGTAGCTCAGCATTCCGATCCTACTGAGCTACAACATAATAATCGCCCTTTCAAATTACACACGTTAAAGAACGATCTAAGTTATAGGCTGATTTCGTTTAACAAACTCGGCGCAGAAACAAGATCGAGCCTTTGGGTCAATCTTTGGATCGCAGAACCACTCTCTTCTTCCATAGGAATTTCAAAAGAAGTATTCATCATAGCTACATTTTGATCGATTTTTCTTAAAATCAATCGTTTCAAAAGATCTTTTTTAGATCGGAATAACTCTTCGATAGAAATTCCTTTTTGAAAAAACGTTTCCTCAATCAGATCCAAAGTTTTATAATCGGAAGCGATCGCGGAATAAGTAAAAGAATCCAATTCCATTTCACCTAAAAGATTTTCCCAAAACAAAGAACTTTTACGTTCCATATTCCTGCACTCATAACCTTGACAGATCGAAGAACCGTAAAACGAATAATTTTGACTCAGAGGATCACCGCTAAAAGTCGGATGAATCATACATCCTATTTTTTTTTCGAAAGCTCCTAAAAAGGGACAATTATAAGTATGTTCGTCTTTTCTACCGATGGATTCTTCTTTTTTTTCCCGAACCTTTCGATATTCGGCCATCGTCCAAGGTTTTTGAAAATCTACGGAATTTTTAAATTCTTCCGTTCTTTCTAAAATCAATTTTTGAATTTCTTCTGGTTTTAAGTCCAGGTTAAAGATTCCACAACAAGAACCGCATGAAAAATTACCTCTACCTGGTTGACAAAGACTCAATATATTAAGTATTTTGAATGGACTTTTTTTCCGATTTAAAACCAGGAAAGCTGAGTTCCAGGTCCTTGGTTTCCGGATTTTCTATCACACTACAAAGCATCGGAACAATAGCCATTTTATTTTCGTTGAATACGATCACCTTACCACGGAACTTTTCGATCTGCTCACCGATATAATCCTGTTTGACTACGGGTGCAACCACAAGAGAAGTTTCGGGTTTTAGTCCGCGAAAGAAAAGATGATTGTTTGAATTTGTAGAAACCAAAAAAATACTCGTCTTTTCTAATTCTTCTAATTCCATCAAAAGATTTTCGTAATAGTATTGAAAAGAAATCAAATAACCGTCTGCAGAATCTCTTAAAATCTGTCCTCGTCTATAAAGTTCGATCCATTGAATCATCTTTTGGATCGTGTCTTTGTTCACTTGTAGAACTTCTTGAATATTACTGATCAGTGGGCTAATCTCTAATTTTCTAAAATCCAAAAGACATTGATAGATCAATTCCCACCATTTTTTAATTTCAACTGCATCGTCAGGATTGTTCGGAATGTATTTTCCCAAAGAATGATGCTGATGATCGCTAAATATAATTCCGCCTACAATTTTAGAAAATTCCTCAAAAGAATCGATCAAAGATCGAATCAATTCGAAAGAAGATTCCGTTTCTTCTTTTTGTTTTTGGATGAAATTATAGTAGGAAATTGCAATATTCGAAGGATAAAACTTCGAAATCAAAGTAGGGTTGATGATTTTTTGAATCGTTTTTCCTTTGGTCGGATCTAGAATCACTTGTTGATTGGGAATTCCATGAAGAGAATAGTTCGTCCAAGTCAAATCATTGGTATCAAAGGTTCTTCTTGCGTATTCCTTTGCCAAAAAAAGAGATTCCCCAATACTTTTATCGCTAAAAAGATATGTGTAAAACTGAATCGTAAAATTGATCGTATTTTGATTGTCTATAATTTCCCAATTGGTTCCGATAAAACTTTTGATACCGGACATCAGAAAAGCTCCGGCAAAATTGTTCATCAAATCGGAATTGAGGGTTCTAGATGCGTTTGAATTGGATTGGCAGGAATTTGAAAATACTAAGTCCGTATTAAATCCAGAATTTTTGATTTCTCTTGCTTTTAAAATTTTGCCTTCGGAGATTTGCCAACCGTTTTCTAAAGGATCATCCGAAAAATAAAGATGCCCCGAGTAGTGAATGATATTCTTACCTTTAATCAAAGAAAGAAGTTTAAGTTTTGTAACCTGTCTTCCTCCAATAAATTCGATCTCTAATCGAGAAGAAGAAACCTTTTCACTTAGTACTCTAAAAAGTTGTTCTCCTTCTTTTTGAGCCCACTCTAAATCTTCAGTTGGGTCCGCGACGATCAACATTCTTAACTTTTCTTTTTCTTTAAAAACGTTTTGACTGGATTCTCCTCGAACCGTTTTTCCTATAAAAAATTTGTCCGACAAAAAACAAGTTCCATCATGTAACAATTCCCATGGAATTACACCAAGTTTTGGATCCATGTTTAGATGAAGATATTTTTCGGTAGTAAGTCTTAGCTTTTCTTGGATTGGACCTGGAAAAAATTGATCGTAAAAAGTTTCTCCTAGAATTTTCAATTCATGAAGAATTTCAGTTTCTAAAGTTTTGTGGTTCATTCCTTTGGAATTGACCGCATTAGAAACTCGAACTAAATTTTCAATTTCCTTAATATACTCTAAGATAAGATCTTCATCGATCGTGGATTGTAAATGGGATTCCGATCCGCTTCCAGACGTATCTAAAATGTTGAAAACGTTTACGCTTCCGACTCTATCTATAATTAGGTTTAGCATAGTTTAAAATTCCAGGATCAGATTATAACACTGGAACGTTTTTTCCAGAATTCTTTTTGTCCGGAAAAAATAAAAAGAAATACCTTTTTAAGAATTTACTTCGATTTTATACAGCGTTGGAAATTTCTTTCCGAAAGACAATTTTATACTTCCAAAAGAATAAAAAGATCTAAGGATTTAGAATTTTCTTTCCCTTGAAATTCTACGGTATATTTTCCTTCTCTCAAACCTGAAAAGTTAGCGATTCCTTCGTTATTGAACTGATTAGAAAGAATGAATCTCGTGTCTTTATAAAGATTCACTCGTTGAAACGAATTCGCATCAGGAGATTCAATTTTAACGCTTAAAAACGCGGTTTCAGGGGTTTCCTGAACCAATTGATAGGTAAATTTAGAATTATCTAAAACCTTTTCTTCAAAAACTACAAACTCGGAAGGATCTTTTGTTAAAGCCGAACGCATAGAAGGCGCATAGTCTACTCTTGTATTGATTTGAAGAGATTCTACAAGACTTTCAAAGATTCGGGCTCCGGACTTTCCCAACTTTACTACGATCGACTCCTTAGAAGCGGATTTCCTTGCAAGTTCCAATGAAACATAACGTTTTAAATATTCAGGAATTTCCTTTGTTAAATAACCGGCTAAATCAGCCTTTTGGAGATCAATCGATTCCTGAAGTTCTGAAAACTTTCCTTTTTTAGAAGCTTCATATAAATACGACAAAGTTGAGGCGTTAATCCCAGCTTGAATCGATTCTTCCATTTGTATAAGTTGATTTTGCAATTTTATATCTGTATCAGAACCAGCTTGTTCTCCACTCAAAAGAGAGAGCAAAAGCTCGTTTTCTTGATTTATCTCAGATCCCGAATCCATTTTAGTTCTCCAATAGCATAAAAAGACGGAAATTTCTAAAAATCCAAATCACTGAAGTCCAGCTTTTTCTGAATTTTTTCAATTAAACGAAGCAAAGTAACACTTACGTTCCCTTCAGAAATCCCAATTAATTCTGCAACCTCTCTGTAAGGGGTTCTCGCCAGAAAATGTCCTTTCTTTTTCTTTTCCAAAAGTCTTTTACGCTGTTCGTATTTTTTTTTCAAAGCGTGAGAAGTTTTATCCACTTCCATAGGAAGAATAGGAGCAATTTTAGCAGTATTCTGCTGTTTTTCTTTCAGTTCTAATATATTTTAGATACAATGAGGTAATTTTATCTTCCATTCGAATATTCTCTTCTTCCCGATTGGAAAGTTCCGCCCGGAGATGGAGAATTTTCTCTTTCAATGCTTCCGGAGATAAACCCGTTTTTTCCAGAAGATATTGAACTTCATCTTCATTTAAGTTTAAATAATAAATATAGGAAAGTTTAAAAATGACCCGTTTATCAACTCCGATTTCTTCCAAAGCCTGATTGAACCGGTCTGAAAATTCGCTGGCTTCTTCCTGCATTTCAGGACGTGTATCCGGCTCGTCCTCTATGGTTGCATATTCCTTTCCTTCTTTACTGATTTTTCCTAAATTGGTAACCTTGAGTTCTCGTTTGGTTCTTTGCCAATCGATCAACATATTTCTAAGAACTGAATAGAACCAAGTTCTAAAACTGGACTTTCCCTTAAAACTTCCAAAACGGGAACCTGTTTTTAATCTTTCAAATGCATAGATAAAAAAATCTCCAGCGTCATCTTCACTCAAATGAAAGATCTTCATCGGGAAATTGTAGATATCTTCCGAATAGATTTCGAAGAATTGTCTGAGCGCGTCTTCTTCTCCATCTCCACATCGAGAAACGAGATCTAAGGTTTTATCTTTTGACAAATTCATTTTGTATGAGTTACTTGCACTTAGGTTTGTGTCCTGAATGAAAAAATTTATACTGATTATAATCTGGACCGCGTTCCATCTGAGCATAGAAGCGGAAAATAATAAAGTACTAAATTATCTAATCCCTGTCAAAACTGATCAACTGGAAAACAAAATTACCTCAACTTTTGGAGAATCTAGAGGGGATCATTTTCACAATGGGCTGGATATTTCTTCCGCAAACGAGCCCGTACTTGCAATGGCGGATGGAAAAGTTTTGTACAGCCGTTATACGGAGGACCATCCTTTTGAGGATGAATTAGGAACCGGAAATTCAGTTTGGTTAGATCATGGATCCGGAAATTTTACTGCTTATTATCACTTAAAAGATGGTAGAATTTCTAAATTACTAAAACCTGATGGAATCAAAGCAGGCGATAAAATCGGTATTACAGGCAATTCTGGTCATTCTAGCGGAGCCCATCTCCATTTTGTAGTACTTCGTAAACACGGACTTGAAATTTTAGACCCTATGAAATTTCTTTCACCCATTCCGGATAGTTCTGCTCCGGAAATTTCCAGTCTTTTAGTTCACGTAAACGGAAAGTTCACAAATATCAACGACGGAGACAACATCAACCTTTCTAAAGAATTTCCTTTTACGATCTCCATCGTAGACGCAGGAGAAAAAAAATCTCAAAGAAGGGGAATTACTAGAGTTCAATATTTTTTAAACGGAGAAGCTCTCCGATCCGCCGATTTCAGCGCCTTACAGTATTCCGCTTCTGAATGGAAAAATCCAGACGGATTCTCTTTTACAAATCTTTATTATAAAGACCAATATTTGATCGGAAATCTAAATTTAAAATCCGGAGAAAATACGATCAAAGTGGTGGCTTGGGATTTTAGAGGAAACGTAAACGAAAGAAGTTTCACTTTCTATGTAAGTCGTATCTAATGTTTATGGGAAAAGCTTGCATCTGTTCTTTTTTCGGTATATCCGTTAAAAGTTTCATATAATAACTTTCTTAAGCGATTGGATAATTAATTTTTTCTTACTACGAATTCTCGTTTTTTAAATACTCTTAAAAACACAACGCAGTCTTCCCATATTCTCGAAATAGAATCGTAAAACTTTGATTTGTAACAGTTCCCACATAAAATAACATGAGTTCGATGTGAAAGAGATTGAATATCGAGCTTACAAAACAACTCTTAAAAACTCAGTGGGATAAAACTTTAAATTTCCCAAAAATGTGGAAACTCTTACATTAGAGTTATTGAAAATTCCATAGTGGCAATTAACCAAACTGTTGCAATCGACCATTTCCATGAGATGTGGGAACTCTCACAAATCGTGGATTTACCAGTTAAACTTTGAAATTATGGAAACTACTAGGAAATATAAAAAGAATCTCTTCCATGCGATTTTTACACAAAACCACCGTTTTACGGCCGTCATCAAAATTTAAATCCTATTTTAACGTAGTTCGGTTGAGAAAAAATTTTCTAAAAGTATGAGTTCCTACAATTATTTGTAAAATCTTGATTTGTAGTTGTTCCTACATCATTTTACAGACAAACCTAAATTTTGTAATAGTTCCCACACTTGAAATACGACAGATTCAATTGTTATAAACTTCTATTTTATAAATTGTGGTAGTTCCCACATTTAAAAAATCGATCTGTAAAATTCAGATTCCAATTTTTTCAGAATCATGAGTACCCGCTCACGTTATTTTAGTGAAGATTCAAGATCGATTGACTCGACAGATTTTTACTACGATTTTATTTCTAAAATCAACTTTTCCGTAAATCCACCAACTAACGCCGATTTCACGATTTGCGGCAGGGATCAAGGCGGAGTCAATAAATTGATTGAAAGAAAATTTTTTATGAAACTTTCATCCTTCAATTTATTGACTATAGCCGCGAGCCCGGTTTCGGAGAAACTAAAATAAATTTTCAGAATACAATCAAATTCTAAAATAAAAAAATACTTTCTCCGAAAGCCGCCCGTCAAGAATTATAAAACGTTCTCGACGGAGTCAAGATGAACGAATTTCGATTCGCTCGTTTTAGGACAGAAGACTGTAAAACGGTGAAAGGCTAAGTTTTCTGACGAAAGACAATCGCAATACCACATCTTTTATAAATACAAATTCATTATATTATAATTATTTAAAATATCAATCAACCCGCAGCCTGACTTTTATTGATCACTTTGAGTTGTTCTCCTACAGAATAAAATACGGAACGATCGCCTAAAAGATCTGCCAATCGTAAAAAAAGTTCATTGATTGGTTGGATCGAATAGGTGTCATGAGCACGAATCACTCTTTTCTCTTCTTGATTTTCCACAATGTGAAAATATACGGAAGATTCTCCTTTGTAACAAGCTAGTAATGCGTAAAGTTTTGGAACCAGTTCAGGATCTTCCGTATGCCTTTCTTCCAGTCTAATATGAAGCGACTTTTCAAGTTTATCTTCGATTGTCGCGTCGTCTAAAATTTCAATACTATTAACTTTAACCTGGCCGCGAAGTTCTGCGTCTCCAATTTCAATTTTATCCAAATCACCTTTGATAAAGATAGCTTGATCTTCCTTTATAAATTCCTTATATTTCTGATACGTTTTTGCAAAAGCCACACATTCTATTTCGCCGGTTCTGTCTTCTAGTTTGAAGTTTGCAAATTCTTCGTTTCGTTTACTGAGTTTGATATTCTTAGAAGAAATCACACCTGCAACTTCCACTTTAGTTCCAGATTTTAAATCATCAAATTTTTCGATCGGGATTGTTTTTAAACTTTTAAGTTGTTTTTCATACTTGTCCAAAGGATGACCCGAAAGATAAAGACCGGCTACCGCTTTTTCTCTTTTTAATTTTTCGTCAATTTCCCATTCAAGTGCGTCTTTAGGAAGATTGAGAGAGAAAGAACTTTCCTCGTTTCCAAAAAGTGAAAACTGTCCTTCATTTGTTCTTTCTTGTTCTTTTTGTGCGAAAGTCAAAATCGAATCTACAGATTCAAAAAGACATTTTCGAGTATAACCAAAAGAGTCTAAAGCTCCCGCTTGAATCAGAGCTTCGAAAACTTTTTTGTTGATCAACCTTGTATCTATATTTAATGCGAAGTCTTGTAAGGTTTTAAAACTTCCTACTTTGGTTCTCGCTTGAATGATACTATTTGCAGCCGTTTCTCCCACTCCCTTCATTGCGGAAAGTCCGAAACGAATCGTAGTATCGTCGATCACGCTAAAAGAAGCCTGAGATTCGGAAACGTCCGGATTGAGAATT
This sequence comes from Leptospira kirschneri serovar Cynopteri str. 3522 CT, assembly GCF_000243695.2. Classification (NCBI taxonomy): domain Bacteria; kingdom Pseudomonadati; phylum Spirochaetota; class Leptospiria; order Leptospirales; family Leptospiraceae; genus Leptospira; species Leptospira kirschneri. The sequence goes on from NZ_AHMN02000005.1 coordinate 552,270, forward strand.
TGAATTCCCATTTCTCTCGCGTTATTGATGTATTTTACGATGTCAGTCGTTTTACCGTGATCGGAAGCAAGAAGAGCCGTGAGGTATTCGATCGTATAATTCGCTTTTAGGTAAGCAGTTTGATAAGTAATGATCGCATAAGCGACCGAATGCGATTTATTGAATCCATAACCACCAAACCTTTCCAATTGTTCGAAAAGATCCTTTGCTACCTTTTCTTGGATTCCTTGTTTAACCGCACCTTCGACAAACTGAACTTTCAATTTATCCATCAAATCGGCTTTTTTCTTGGCCATCGCTTTACGCAATACGTCCGAATCTCCGACCGAAAATCCTCCGACAACGCGGGAAATACTCATCACCTGTTCCTGATAAACCGGAACTCCAAAAGTTTCTTTTAAAATCGATTCACAGGATGGATGTGGGTAGGTGACTTGCTTTCTTCCAGATTTACGATCCAAATATTCGTCCAACATCCCTTCTCCCATCGGACCGGGACGATACAAAGCAATCAAAGCTACAATTTCGTCGAAATTACTTACCTGACTCTTTGCAACCAGATCAGTAATTCCAGTAGATTCTAACTGGAAGATACCTAAAGTATTTGCTTTTCTAAGAAGAGAGTATGTATTCGCATCATCGTAGAAAATTTCATCCAGATTAATCCGAATTCCTCTTCTTTGTTCAATGAGTTTAATCGCATAATCTAAGGTAGTTAAATTTTTTAGACCCAAGATATCCATCTTGATAAGGCCGATACTTTCTAAATTGTTTTTATCGTATTGAGTTACAATCGCACGAACACCCGGTTTTTCCTTTTCCGCAACCGTGGAAAGTGGAACTACCTCTTCTAAAGGATAAGGAGAAATGACCACACCCGCAGCATGTCTTCCAGGCTGACGGTAATTTCCTTCTAACCTTTGAGCGATCGCAAAAATTTTATGATTGATATCGTCTTTTTCCGAAAAGTTTTTTAACTCGGAAGAAGTGGATAAAGCTTCTGAAATAGACATTCCTAATTTATTCGGAAACGCCTTTGTCATTTCATTCGCTTCTCCAAATGGAAGATTTAAAACGCGTGCCACATCTTTGAGAGCCGCTTTTGCCGCAAGAGAATTGAACGTGATAATCTGACCTACACGTTCTTCTCCGTATCTTCTACGTATGTAATTGATCACCTCTTCTCTGCGTTCCACACAAAAGTCAGTATCAATATCCGGCATATCCTTACGATCCGGGTTTAAAAATCTTTCAAAAAGTAAATTGTGTTGAAGCGGTTCTACGTTCGTGATTCCGAGTGCATAAGCGACGATGGAACCTGCAGCCGAACCTCTTCCTGGCCCGACCGGAATTCCGTTTCTTTTTGCGTAATTAATATAATCTTGAACGATCAAAAAGTAACCTGCAAACTTCATATTTTTAATCGTATTGAGTTCGAAGATCACTCTTTCCTTGATTTCCGAAGAAAGGTTCGGATATTTTCTTTCGATCCCTTCCCAAATTAATTTTTCAAGATAAGAATCCGCGTCGTAACCTTCCGGAACCTCAAATTCTGGAAGAAGATAATTTCCAAATTGAAGTTTCAAATTTACTTTATTACTAATTTCTAATGTATTATGAAACGCCTCGGGGATTTCGGGAAATACTCGAGCCATTTCATCCGGACTTTTAACATAAAATTCTCCGTTAAAACCGAATTCCATCGGATCAGTAATACGTTTTTGCATTCCGATTCTAAGAAGAATATCTTGCGCTTCTTGGTCGTTTTTCTTTAAGAAGTGGGAATCATTTGTAACAACGAGCGGAATTCCGGTTTTCTTTCCAAATTCGTAAATTTGTTTAGCAACCGTCATCTGTTCGGGAATTCCGTGATTTTGGATTTCCATATAGAAATCCTCTTTACGGAAAATCTCGTTCAACTTACCTGCGAGTTGAAAAGACTCATCTATTTTACCTTCCAAAATCTTTCGATTGACTTCACCCGCAAGACAGGCGGTCAAACAAACAAGACCTTGACTGTGTCTATCCAGAAGATCATAATCGATTCTCGCTTTTTTATAAAAACCTTCCGTGTAGGACTTACTGGAAAGACGTATTAGATTTTTGTAACCCTCTTCGTTTTTTGCAAGTAAGATGAGATGGTACGCGTTCCCGTCCGCAATTTTTACCATTTCCGTTTCTTGTTTACGGTTTGGGGAAACGTAAAATTCGCTTCCGATAATCGGCTTGATACCTTGTTTGATCGCCTCGTTATAGAACTCAACGGCTCCGAACATGTTTCCGTGGTCAGTCATTGCAACCGAAGACATACCACATTCCTTAACATGTTGCATCAGCTCCTTGATGCGAATTGCTCCGTCGAGCATGGAATAATTTGTGTGCAGATGTAAATGAGCAAAATCCTGCATTGTAAGGGACATAATAGAATTTTTACGGACCCGAAGTCAAGAGTCTAATCGATTAAAAACGAATACTTAGACTAAATTCCGTAACTTTTTATAAGATAGTTACCTAAAACTCGTCGGGCGATCAGAGAAGTAATACGCTGAGATCTCGCAAAATTTGTGGGAACTACTACAAATTCGGGTTTTACAGTTAAATTCTGTAAAATGTGGGAACTCATACGGAAATTATAATAACAATACTACGATTTCTGTGGGAACTATCACATTTTATGAATTTAATAACAGAATACAATCTTCATTAGTTCAAATGCAATTTAATCTGTGGGAACTACACCAGATTTTGGTAGAACTCTCAGTCGAAAAATATAGTTTTTCAAGTCATCAGAAAGTCAAAAATTACGATACAATAAAGACAACTTTAAGTTATTAAAGATTAGTTCCAAAAACCCTGAATAAATCTTCTTTGAATCCTCAACAAAATGTAATAGTTCCCACATTTTGAGATTTTGAAATTGACGTTAACTTTTTGGAGGTAACGGACCCAACTTTTCCAAAAGCATCTGATTGACGAGTTCCGGATCGGCCTTTCCTTTAGAAACTTTCATCACGTAACCCACAATAGCGCCTAACGCACGATCCTTTCCACTTTTGTATTTTGTGACCGCATCTTGGTTGTTTGCAATGGCCTCGTCCACAATTCTTTCAATTTCTTTATCGTCTCGAACCACAATCAGATTTTTTTCGATGACGATGGTTTCCGCGCCTTTATCGGAAGTAAGAAGTTCCTCAAATACTGTTTTAGCAATCTTACCGGAAATTTTTCCATCAGCGATTAGCTTAACAAGTTCGCCGATTCTCCGAGCAGAAACAGAAAATTCTGATATTGTAATATTCTCTTTATTGACAATACCTAAAATCTCATCCTTAACCCAGTTGGATGTTTTTTTAGCGTCTCCAGAAACTTTCAAAGCGTCTTCAAAATAGTCCGCAATTTCTCTTTCCGCGGTTAAAACCTCCGCGTCGTATTTAGGAAGACCCAATTTCTCCATAAAACGATTTTTTCTTTCGTTCGGAAGTTCCGGAAGTTTTGAACGAACCGACTCCACCGTTTCTTTTTGAAGAACAATCACGGGTAAATCCGGATCTGGGAAGTAACGATAGTCATGACTCATTTCTTTGGTTCTCATCGTTACGGTTTTATTAGAAACGGAATCCCAAAGTTTAGTTTGTTGCTGAAACGTCTTTCCTTCCAAAGCCATTTCTTTTTGCCATTCTACTTCGTAGTCAATTGCGGCTTTAACGGCTTTGAAAGAATTTAGATTTTTAATTTCAACTCTGGTTCCGAACTTGTCCGAGCCTTTAGGACGAATCGAAACGTTCGCATCACAACGAAGAGAACCTTCTTCCATATTACAATCCGAAACTCGAATATATTTCAAAACCGATTTTAAAGAATTAAGATAGTAATATGCTTCGTCCGAAGAACGCATGTCCGGTTCAGAAACGATTTCGATCAAAGGAGTCCCCGCTCTATTCAAATCTACATAAGACTGAGGAATGTTCGGATCTGCAGAATGAATGAGTTTGCCCGCATCCTCTTCTAAATGAATTCGAGTCAGTCTCACATAACGAGCAGAATCTTCCCCTTTGATCGTAAAGGTAACTCCTCCACCAATACAAATCGGCTTATCAAACTGAGAAATTTGATACCCTTTCGGAAGATCCGGATAGAAATAATTTTTACGATCAAATTTAGTAAACAAAGTAATTTCACAACCAAATGCAAGTCCGGCCATAATCGCTTTTTCTAAAGCCATTTCGTTAAGAACCGGTAACGCACCAGGCAATCCCAAACAAACCGGATTGGTTTGAGAATTTGGAGGAGAACCGAACTTAGTCGCGCTTGTAGAGAATATCTTCGATTCCGTATTGAGCTGAGCGTGGACCTCAAGTCCTATGATCGTTTCAAATTCTGCCAACTGTATCTCCTTTTCCGGATTGTCATCCCAATCAGATCGAGGAATCTATCCCTAATCCAACGATCTCTAAATGTAGTCTGAGGAAAGCGGAATTTACGGGCAACGGATTTTTTATGAAACAGATCCTCTGTATAGCAAACCAGAAAGGTGGAGTAGGCAAAACAACCACGGCGGTACATCTCGCTTTTGGACTAGCGCTTAAAAAAGAAAGAGTGATTCTTTTAGATTTAGATGCACAGGGAAACGCAACCTCTGTTTTTATCGAGGAGAATTCTCATTCCCTCCACACAGAAGAAGGAAGAGAAAAAAGTCTTTATAAAATTTTTAGAGATGGCGGGGATCTACGAGAAGTTTTAATTCCGACTCGAATCCAATATCTAAGAATTGCTCCTTCTCATCCTTCTATTGCAGAAGTCGACGTAATGCTTTCCGGAAAGATAAATGGTTTTTTTCAACTTAGGGATTCCCTAGAATCAATCAAAGACGATTTCGACTATGTGATCGTAGATTGTCCGCCGAGTCTTTCTATGATCACTCTCAATGCTTTTGTAGCCTCTACGGGTTTGCTTGTTCCATTACAAGTTTCTAAATTTTCCCTTGATGGAATCGAAGCCATTTTAGAAGCACATAAGAATACCGTAAAACGATTCAATCCTTCTCTAAAAGTTTTAGGAGCCGTTTTAACTATGTTCAATCCTAGAACCACACTTTCTCAAACTCTCGAACCGATGATTGAACCCTACTTAAAATTATTTTCATCCAGAATTCCACCTTCAGTCAGCGTAGAAGAAGCCCATATGATGAAACAGACCTTATTCGAATATCAACCGAAAGGTAAAGCGGCAAAATCTTATCAAAGTTTTGTGGAAGAGGTTTTAGAGCTTGGCTAAAAAGGATCTTCTCAAACAAGCGGCGGGGGCGCACGTCCGAAAGACGTTAGGCGGAGAAACCGAAGAGCCAATCCCTTTCAATCAAAAAGAAATTTCTACATTGGAAACTCCGAAAGAAACGTTGAAAGAAGAATCCGAAAATCAAAAACAAACAACTGCAAAAAATGAAATCGATTCTCCCTTCAAAACCTATAACCAAGAAACAAAAGAATCTCTTTCAATTCAGAATTCATCCTCCGCAAGAGAGGAAAAATATTTGCCCAAAAAGAACCACCTCCACAGGATAAGCAGTGTCATGAGATTAGAAGATTATACAAAACCGGAATCCCCCGAAAGAGAAGGCTCTTCACGTTTTTTGAAGATTGTTGGAGTGATTCTTTTAATCATGGCCATTTGGTTTTTCTGGCCAGCAAAACACGAAATCTATATGGATATAGATAAGATGACTCCCGAAAAAGTTTCGGGGATGAGTTCACAAAAAGAATATCATTTTTCTCATGGACAAGACTTCTTTATCTATTATAAGAAAGGTTGCTCCACTCCTAAAAAAGTTCGCCTTACGATTTATCGAACCGACGGCGGGAAAGAGGAATTTTCAGTTCAAGAAAAAGACTTTCGTAAGAATTTTGAAAAGTTCCAAACCTATTATGATGATACGTTTTTCGATCAACAAGGATCTTACGAAGTGGAAATACGCGACGAAGACGAAGAACTATTAGTAAGTAAAAAATTCACTATCGATTGAATTTGGAACAGCAAATCGGTATATAATAAAAATCGAATGAATTTTAAATTTATCTTTTTCGCTCAAAAAATATTATTCAAAAGTATAATTTCATTTTTAGCGATTGTTCCTTTTTTATACTGCGTAAAAGAATCACTTCCACCAAACATTCCCGCCAATGCAAAATTTCAAAAAGAATTCAATGCGTACGTACTTTCTGAATCGGGAAGAAGAAGAGTTTATTACGACAACGGAAAAATTTACCAAGATTGTTCCGTAAACGAACTCGGTTTAGAAAACGGTCTTTGCAAAATCTATTCTAAATATGAGGATCGTATATTAGCAAAAGGTAATTATGAAAACGGAGTTCGCAGGGGAGAATGGATCTGGAATTTTGATAACGGAAATCTTTATATCCGTCAGAATTTTGGCAAAGGTTCTCGAAAACCCGAAGTGATGATGAACGGAGACGAAGGAAACGAAGAAGGACTCTTCGAAAGATTTTACGAAAACGGACAACTTGAACTCAAAGGAAATTATACGGAAGGTTACAGAGATAATCTTTGGCAAAAATATTTTCCAGACGGAGAATTAGAATACACTGGTTATTACAAAAATGGAAAGAAAGTAAAAACTTGGTTTTATTATTACCCGACTCATAAAACGGAAGCGATTGAAGTTTTTGACGATAACGGAAATTTCATTTCCAGAACTAATTATCTTCCAGACGGAACAATCAATTGCGAAATGAAAAAGGGATTCGAGCCGATTTGTCAGACTTTGGTTTCTTCCGAACAATAAAATTGTGAAGACAATTTTTGGAATTTTCCTTCTTATCGTAATTTATCTAAGCATTTATTTTTCTTTAACAATATTAAATTTTTGGATTTTACTCTCTACGTTTTCAGTTGTCCATATAGGACTTTTTCAAACGTTCCGAGAAAATTTAAATTTCAGATTTTATATTTTCACTGCAATTCTTCATTTGTTTATGATATTTTGTTTAAATCTTTATTTTAAACAGACAAATTAAATTTCGCTTTCGACGAATCCATCTAAATACTGCTTAAATATTCATACTTTCTAATGCTGCATTACCCATTGGTTAAAATTTTAAAAACAGTTTAAAAAAATTTACTACCCTGACACATCAAAATAATACTATGCCAAACTTATGCAAAAAACTTAACTTTTACATTTTATCGGGCAACTAGATAAAATCCATAACCAACCCCACAAGTATTTGGATCTCAATAGAGTTGTTGAAAAATGAATTCTTCATCTGTTTGTATTGGATTAAAATGGGCAATTGAAGCAATTTTACGAATCTTCACTATGGAATTTTTCAACAACTCTATTTTATAAATCTAATTTTTCCCAAAAAATAAATTGCAGGAACTAACAAATTTTGCAGAGATTCAAAAAAGATTGATTATAAAGTTTTGAGACAGACTCTTAGTAAATTTTAAGTATTTTCAAAAATTCGAATATTATAAAAAAAGAATCTACGAAAAACAGTTTTTACCTTTCGTAAATTCTTCTTCCCGAAGATTAAAATTAAATTTTCGGGCCAAACGCGGTAAAATCGAAGTCTTTTGATCCTTCCGCATATTGTTTAAAATTTTTAATGAACATTTCCCCTAATTTCTTAGCGGTTTGATCATAAGCGGTTTTATCCGCCCAAGCTTCTCTCGGATCAAGAATGGCACTATCAACTCCGCTGATCGTTTTAGGATAAGCTACTTGGAAAACTGGATGTGTCACAAACTCAGATTTTTCTATATTCCCGTTTAAAATCTCGTCGATGATTTTACGAGTAGAAGGAAGATTCATACGCTTTCCAACTCCGTAAGATCCACCTACAAGACCGGTATTCATCAAATAAGCTCTGACATTGTGTTTTTTCATTTTTTCACCGAGCAATTTAGCGTATCTCGTAGGATGGAGAGTCATAAACGCCGCTCCGAAACACGCTGAAAAAGTAGCAGTTGGCTCTTTAATCCCTCTTTCCGTACCTGCAACTTTTGCGGTATAACCGGAAAGAAAATGATACATCGCTTGTTCAATGCTCAATTTGGAAACGGGAGGAAGAACACCAAACGCATCATAAGTTAAGAATATAATGGTTTTCGGATGTCCTCCTTTAGAAGGAACTTGGATGTTATTGATGTGAAAAATCGGATAAGAAACTCGAGTATTTTCTGTTTTTGCAGCAGAAGAATAATCTACAATCTTAGTCTGAGGATCGTAAACTACATTTTCAAGAAGAGCGTCTTTACGAATAGCTTCGTAAATGTCCGGCTCGGTTTTAGGATCTAAGTTGATTACCTTAGCATAACAACCGCCTTCGATATTAAAAATCCCGTTATCATCCCAACCGTGCTCGTCGTCTCCGATCAATTTACGGTTTGGATCTGTGGAAAGAGTCGTTTTACCAGTTCCGGAAAGACCAAAGAATAAAGCTGTATCACCATCTTTACCTACATTCGCAGAACAGTGCATACTGAGAATTCCCTGCAAAGGAAGTTTATAATTCATAACAGAGAAAATACCTTTTTTCATCTCTCCGCCATATTCAGTTCCACCGATAATACAAATTTTCTTAGCAAGATGGAAGATCACAAACACTTCAGAATTCATTCCGTGTTGTTTGAAGTTTTCATTCTTAATTCCACAAGCATTGATAATCGTAAATTCAGGATCAAGACCGACCAGTTCTTCTTTTGTAGGACGAAGGAACATATTCGTGCAAAAGTGATGTTGCCAAGCCTTTTCGGAAACAACTCGCAGACTCACTCTGGTTTCAGGGTTCGCACCTGCATAACCATCAAAAACGTATAGTTTTTTATGACTCAGATAGTTTACACATTTCTTATAAAGCTCGTCAAAGATTGCTTCTGAAACTTTGAAATTGATATGACTCCACCAAATGTTTCCATTTGAGGAAGGCTCATCTACAAAATATTTGTCTTTTGGAGATCTACCTGTAAAAATACCGGTATCAACCATCATAGTCCCATTACTGGAAACTACGGTTTCTCCGTTTTTTTTCTCATGTTCATAAATTTCATCATAGGAAAGGTTATGGAAAATTTCAGAAGGTTCGAGTCCGAGTTCCTTCAAACCTTTTACCTGAGTCTGGGCCTGCATCTGATTGCTCCTTGGGAATTCTATTTCAAGTATTTTACTCTAAAGTGGAAAGTCAATCGATTCAAGAGGAATGAGGTTGGCGATTTCCCTTCTCGGAAACTCCATTCGAATTCGCTTTTGTAAAAATCATTTTTCCGGCTGCAGTTTGGATAATAGAAGTTACTGTCACTTTGACCTCTTTCCCAACAAGATGGCCTCCGTTTTCGATTACGACCATTGTACCATCTTCCAAATAACCGATTCCTTGATTTTCGTCCTTACCTTCTTTGATCACTTGGATTCCAAGTTCTTCTCCAGGCAAAACAACCGGTTTTAAAGCGTTTGCTAAAGTATTTAGGTTTAATACCTTTACTCCTTGTAACTCAGCCACTTTATTCAAATTAAAATCATTCGTAACGATCTTACCACCGGTATCACGAGCTAGTTTAATTAGTTTTGCATCTACTTCGCGTGTATCAGAATAATCTTTATAAGTAATTTTTACTTCTATAGATCCTTTACGTTGAAGTTTATTCAACATCTCAAGACCTCTTCTTCCTCTCGCTCTTTTAATCGGATCGGAAGAATCACTGATAAGTTGAATTTCTCTCAGCACAAAGTTTGGAAGAATTAAAGGGCCATCCAAGAAATGAGTGTCTGCAATATCTAAAATTCTTCCATCGATTACAACGGAGGTATCTAAAATTTTATCTCTGACTTCTTCTTTTTCAATACCAACTCCGAAGCTGCTGCCAGAACCGCCTCCGCCTCCGAAAATTCCAAGACCGGGTTCTTTAGCAAATGAAACTCCAGCAAGGATTCCAAAAAGTGCAAATACGAAATAAAGGGCTACGTTCAATTCTTCAAAATGAACAGCTGCACCTACAAACCAAGCAATTGCAAGCCCAAGAAGAGCACCCAATCCAGCGCAAAAAAGTAAATCAGCTTTGAGTTTTGGAAAAAGATTAGATTCTCCGTAAAGAAGAATAAAAGAAACTAACAAGACAACCCCGGCGATTGGTCCGGCTAAATAAATATCTCCTGCTTGTTTATGTGTTACTGCAAATGTAATCCCAGAAAGGAACAGAGACGTGAGTACTTTGTAGAAATGAATCATAACTCAAATCCTTAATTTGTATTTGAGTTTTTGCGGAACTTTACTCTTCTTCTGCCTTTTTTTCACTAGGAGAGAGGGTGCTCGCCAGTACATCGGAAACTAAATTTCCCGCTTCTTCCTGCGTAACCCCTTTACTCAATGCAACTTCCATTTTCACAAGATTATAGGCGCTTTCGTAAAGCTTTCTCTCCATAATAGAGAGTTCTTTTCCACTTGCTCTGCGAAATAGATTTCTACAAACTTCTCCGACCTCATAAATGGACCCGGACTTGATCTTATTGAGGTTATTTTGGTAGCGGATCTTCCAGTCCTCTTCCGTATCTACTTCGTCTTTCTTGAGGAGTGCAATGACTTTCTTGATCTCTTTTTTATCGATGATAGGGCGAATTCGAACCTGTTCTGCCTTGTCGACAGGAATCATGACCTTCATCTTACTACCTTGAATTTCGAGAACGTAACAATCCTTCTTTTTACCCAGGATATTCTTTTTGGAGATTTCGAGAATCTCTCCAACTCCGTGGATTGGATAGACTACGTAATCGCCTACCTTGTGTTCGATTTCGGAATTTTTCTTTTTGGCAGCCAAGTAAGTATGATAACTTCCGTTAAAACTCTGTTTAAGAAAATAGCATAAATTTGGCGAAAGTCAACAAAATTATCCGAAAAGGCTATTAAAGTTTCAGTGTGCGAATTTTGGCAGAATGAAACAAAGGATCATTGAGAGGTTGAATTTTTTCCAATGCTTCTTTTGCTTCTTCTTCTGAATAAAAATAACCCAAATAAAGTTCCCCTTTAGATGAACGAAAAATTCTTCCTTTGAATTCGTTTCTAGCCATCAAAATCCTTTTTCCCAATTCAACGGCTTGCAAAGAATCGGAAGTGCCGACTACTACAAGATAATTTGTTTCACCAGATTGAGGAGGATAGAGAATTTTAGAATCTCCGTTCACTCCAGAAACATTCTCTTTAAAATTCAATTTTGAAAGCGATTCCTGATTTTTTAAAGGTTCTTCGTTTTTTTGGTTAGAAAAAAACAAAGATCGAGTTTCATTCTTTTTTTCATGAGAAGGAACGTTTCTGAGGGTCTGTATTTCATTTCGGGCAAAGGACTCTTCCTTTTGATCCAATTTAAGGCCGACTACAATTCCCGCAGTAAACAGAGATATAGAACCTAATAATAAAACAAAAGCAGAACGTGTGGACGAAAAAATTTGAATCGGTGATCCCGATTTTTTATGATGTTGAACCGTTTGAATCGTCCGACTAAAATCTGTATTTTCTCGAACTGGAGTTCGGACCGTAGATTGTTTGAGTTTTCTCGAATAATCAATATTCTGCATTTAGGAATCCTAAATTCTATTTTTAAAATCGGCCTAAATACTCAAATTCTTTCCAAAAAATTAAAGATTACTCTTTTGAAAATTTCCATGGTTCTTAATTCGATCGATTCCTAACGAAGTATTATGGATTTTGAGGCAAATTCAACGTTTTATACAGAATTTTAGGCATCTTAACAGTTCTGATTTGTGGCAATATTTGTAGAGAATCCTAGAATCATTTTCAAGTTTTGACAGTATCGTTTTAACATAAGTTCGGTGTAAGAAAATGAGTACAGATTTTCCAAAAATGTGAGTTCCTACAATTTTAGAATTTGTTCGTAAAATTGTAGTTTTGTGGGTATTCCCACAATTAAGTCACATTACAAATTTTTAAACATTTACTTTTTGTATGAGTTCCCACATTTTAGAAATTGATCAATAGAGTTTAGATTTCAACTTTTTTCAGGAAAATGAATTTCTTGTCGAACTCACATTATTTATTGAGTTCTAAGTAAAATCATTTCATTTGAGACGCGCTGAATTTTTTGGCTATTGAACTCGACGAAGATAATTCATATTTTTTTGAAAAACAACGTCGAGTTTTAAATTGAAAAAGCTACTGTACAGATTTTTTTAAAGAAGAGATGATCGCTTCATAATTGGAAGACAATCCTTGACAGGCTTGTGCATTTCGTTCCATGAGACCTACACTCTCCAACAAAACCCCAATCAATTTTCTTTTGCCGGAACGATATTGGTCCTGATCCTCAGGTGGCAAACCTGGTTTTCCCATACTTTTCCATTTTTCACATTTAGCACCTAGGTCCGTGCAAATCTTAGTTTCTAACTCAGAACAAGGTTTACAACTAATCATCGCTAACGAAAAGATGATTCCTAAAATCAAAGTTTTTTTCATACGTATTACTCCTTCGAGTGAATCTTATTTTAGGGAGACTTTATAAAATCTAAAGACAACAATCTTAAACTTCCGTGCAAAATCCTTTCTTTAGAAACTGTTTTTATCAAACTAAAACTCATTTTATAAAAATTTCACTCACTTTATTGTAATCGAAAAGAGAACGAAGAATGACAATTGAAATTAAAAAAATTCAATCTATAATGTTTTTTTGAAATAGATAAAAGGGCAAAGGTTCATTTTAAATTCTTT